>JBBRVB010000292.1:0-5727 GCA_038247275.1 Chroococcales cyanobacterium | reverse complement strand
TACTATCAGCAGTATCAATTAGCTCAGGTGTTCGCTCGACTCAAACGCGCACCCGAAGCCTTGGTCGATCGAATTCAAGGGATTCCAGGTGTAGCCCAAGTTCAGACCAGGGTGGTGGTTGATGTGACGCTAGATGTGCCGGGGCGGAAAGAACCCGCGATCGGTCGGCTGATTTCTTTACCCGAACGACAAGCCCCAATGCTCAACGATTTGTATCTGCGCCAGGGACGGTATATCGAACCGGGACGCGCCGATGAAGTGTTGGTCAGTGAGGCATTTGCCACGGCAAATCACCTCCAACTGGGCGCGACGATTGGGGCGATCGTCAATGGTCGCTGGCAACGGCTAACGATCGTTGGGATTGCCCTCTCACCAGAGTATGTTTACGAAATCCGTGCGGGAGACTTGATTCCCGACAACCAAGGGTTTGGGGTATTTTGGATCGGTCGCAAAGCCTTGGGTACTGCCTTCAATCTCGATGGTGCCTTTAATGATGTCGCCCTCTCGCTCGCGCCCAAAACGAACCCCCAAGCAGTAATTTTTCAACTCGATCTCCTGCTCAAACCTTATGGTGGATTTGGCGCATACGATCGAGCCGACCAAATTTCTAACAAATTTATCTCCGACGAACTGACCCAACTGCGCTCTCATGCGACGATCGTGCCGAGCATATTTCTCGGCATTGGAGCTTTTTTGTTACATATTCTCCTCTCCCGGCTGATTGGCACGCAGCGCGACCAAATTGCCATTCTCAAAGCATTTGGCTACAGCAATTGGGATGTCGGTTGGCATTTCTTGAAATTAGTCTTAGCGATCGTCTGTTTGGGCGGGGCGATCGGCACAGGAACTGGTTTATACCTGGGTGCGGGAATGCTGCAACTTTACACGCAATACTATCATTTCCCCGTGCTGCAATATCGAGTCAGTCTCGCGTTAATTCTGGGGACGATCGCGATTAGTGCCAGTGCCGCCATCATTGGCGCATTCGTGGCGGTGCGACAGGCGGTGTCACTACCCCCAGCCGAGGCGATGCGTCCCGAACCCCCCGCCCATTTTCGGCGAACGTTAATGGAACGATTGGGCTTACAAGCGTTGCTGTCGCCAGTCGGTCGGATTATTTTACGCAATCTCGAACGGAAACCGATTCAAGCAATGTTATCGATCGTCGGAATTTCGCTGGCGATCGGGATGTTAATTGCGGGGCGATATAGCACTGATGCCTTTAATTATCTCGTCGATGTCCAATTTCGATTGATGCAGCGCGATGATGTTACCGCGATTTTCACTGAGCCGCGTTCGGCACGGGTGCGCTACGAAATCGAGCGTTTACCTGGAGTGCTCTATGCCGAACCCTTTCGGAGTGTAGCCGTCCGATTTCGCCATCAACAATATACTCGTCAACTGGGGATCTTAGGACTCGAACGAGGCGGACAATTACATCAACTCGTCGATCGCCATCTGCACATCATTCAGTTGCCACCAGAAGGTGTTTTACTCACGGCAAAGCTCGGCGAAATTCTCCACATTCAGCCAGGGGAAACATTAACCGTCGAAGTGTTAGAAGGCGATCGCCCGACGCGCAGTGTCGTGGTGGCTGGCTTCGTGGACGATTTGGTGGGTTTATCTGCCTACATGGAACGCGCTGCCCTCAATCGGTTGATGCAGGAAGGAACTACGCTATCTGGGGCTTATCTCGCCGTTGATGCCTTGCAGTTGGACAATTTATACGCCAAGCTCAAACGAACCCCAGCGATCGCCAGTGTTAATCTGCGGAAGACGACGATCGATCGGTTTCAAACCACGATCGCCCAAACGCGGCAAATTATGAATACGATCCAAGTCACCTTTGCCTGCATTGTTGCGTTTGGGGTGATCTACAATGCGGCGCGAATTGCCTTGTCAGAACGCAGTCGAGAGCTAGCTACACTAAGGATTATCGGCTTCTCGCGGGTGCAGATTGCGATCGTGTTGTTGGGCGAACAAGCAGTTTTGACGATCGCCGCCGTTCCGGTAGGCTTTCTGTTGGGGTATGGGTTGGTCGTGTTGCTATCGTCGGCATACAGCACCGAACTCTATCGCTTACCGCCGATTATCAACCCTGCCAGCTATGCCTTTGCGGCGATCGTGGTGGCGATCGCCGCAATTGGATCTGGTTTATTAGTCCGTCGCCAATTGGATCGGCTCGACCTCGTTGCTGTCTTAAAAACGCGCGAGTGAGCAGTCTCCTCACGACTTTCTCAAACTACTTGTCTAAAGTAGAGCCTATGACTAGCCGATTCAACTTTTTAGGGAATTGTCATGAAGCTATTACCTCAACGAAAACAACCCATCACCAGCAGCTTTGTCGAAGAGCGAAATGGCTCATCTCCGCCGCCGCAACCGAAGCGACTACCAACATGGTTGGTGTATGGGGTCATTGGCTGTGCCACCTTGATGGCAGTCCTGTGGGCATTTCGACCGATGCCTATTCTCGTCGAAGTGGGCAAAGTTCAGCGGGGTGAATTGCAAGTTACCATCGATGCAGAAGGCAAAACGCGGCTGCGGGATCGATTTGTAGTTGCCGCCCCCGTTAGCGGTCGATTAACGCGGATTCAACTCAAAGCTGGCGACTCAGTTAAATCCGGTCAGATCGTCGCCCAAATCGAACCCCTGACCCTCACCACTCCCGTTCGCGCCGCCCTCGGACGGCTGGCAGAAGTCCGCGCCCAGAGGGAAGGCGTTGCCACCCAAAGACCCAAAGCCGCCAGCCTCGCCCAAGCCCAAACCCGAATTCAAGCCGCCATTGCCGCCCAGAATCGTGCAGAAGCCACCGTTGCTCAGATGCAAGCAAATTTAGCCCAAGCCCAACGCGATCGTCAACGCGCTCAAGAGATGGCCGCAGCAGGTATAATTCCTCGCCGCGATCGAGAAACCGCAGAACTGACCGAAATTACTCGCACTAAAGAATTAGAGAGTGCCAAATTAACCACCAAATCTGCTGCCGCTGATGTTGAAGTAGCCAAATCTGCTCTGACAGTGTTGCAAGCCCAACAGCGCGATCCCGACTACTTACTCAAAGTCTACGATGCCCAGATTGCTAGTATCGAAGCAGATCTCGCCAAACTGAAGGATGAAGCCGCCCGTACCGAAATTCGCGCTCCAATTGGTGGGCAAGTCTTACGACTGTTACAACAAAGTGCCCAATCGGTTGTTGCGGGTACCCCACTCCTGGAAATTGGCGATATCGCCAAGTTAGAAATCGCGATCGATGTATTATCCACTGACGCAACAAAGATTAAACTGGGCAATCCGATCTTGGTGCGAACCGGAGCGGAAATGCCCCTGCTCCAGGCAAGAGTTCGCCAAATCGAACCTTCAGCATTTACCAAAGTTTCAGCCTTGGGTGTAGAAGAACAACGAGTGAATATCATTGGCGATTTTATTAATCCGCCAAAGTCACTAGGCGATGCGTATCGCTCCGATGTGCAAATTGTAATTTGGCAAAATCATGATGTTTTAAAAGTACCCTTGAGTGCCTTATTTCGCTGCGAACGAGTTTGGTGTGTGTTTGGCATTCGTGAGGGAAAAGCCCAACAGCGATCGATTGAAATCGGTCAGCGCAGCACCTTCGAGGCTGAAGTTCGCCAGGGATTAGCAACAGGTGAATCAGTTATCCTTCACCCGAATGAACAAATTAAGACTGGCACACTGGTTAAATCTCCCTGACGCTACACTGATTATTTTGACCCTCACAGCTTCCTCACGATCGAGGTCTAAAGTGAAAGTTAACAGCATCAAAATTAGCGATCTTTCCAGACCGCTGTGCGGAATTGCATCAAATTAGCACAGTCAAATTCTTAGCTCGATCGATGCTTGTCAAATTTCGACCAGCCCATACCCACTAGCCATCAACTCCTGCAATCGCCTGATGAACCGTGCCACCGGAGCACCATCCGTCACATCATGGTCGAACAGTACCGTCAGTCCCACATACTCACGAATGACAATTTGCTCGCCGACGATGCCAGGTCGTTTGGCGATTGCGCCCACTGCCACAATTAAGGGATGGATACCGATGGGAATGCCCCAACTCAAACCGCTTTGACCCGCCATTCCCAGCGATGTCACTCCGACAGTCCCCATCATCTGCTTGACTCGGAACGGGTTGCGAAACAAAGGTTGCCAGAAGAACAGATCGCGGATGAATCGTGGCAGCATCGTCCCAATTTTGGTCATCCAGGCAGCACGGGTAGAAGCAATTTGCACTTCGCCAGTGGCAACTGGCGATCTTTGGGCGGCGCGAATTTCAGCATGAATCTCCGCCACATTTTTTTCATTTGCTTTGCGAATAATGTAGGGCATTGGTAATGTCTCGCCTGCGGCTTTTTCTCCCGCTGTTCGTTCCACCACAATATTTATATCTACATCATCGAAAATCACCAATTTTCTGTTCCCCTTTCGTACCGCATGGATATACTTGTGTTCGCTGACTGCCTGGGCAAGACATTTGACTACCCAGCCCGTAAAACTTATTCGCACTCCGGTTTGTGCCGATCGATCGCGAATCGCAATGCGGGCTTCGGTCACATCAATTTCCAGCAGGATCGGGATATGATGACGTTTGCGACCCCAGACTAGTGTATCGATCGTCGGGTTACGGAATGCTGGAAACTCTCGCATCTCAAAGCTGCCAATAAGGTCTGATGTTTTCATCTGTGCTTGCATTTTTGTTATCTAATCCGAGACATTGCGGAAGAGGATCGCGGCGAACCAAAATGCAAATATGGTCAGGATCGCAAAAGATATAACAAACCCGATAAACTGACCGATACTCATCAATCCCATGAACATTTGCACTGTGCCACCGACGAGCAGATTAGTACCCAAAATCGTAATAAATACCAGCAGCGTCGATACCAACAGATAACCGAGTGGGGTGCGTTGGATCAGCATCCAGCCAGAAATAATCAGCGTGGGCGCAATAATTGCCAGGTCCACCACAAAGGTAACGATCGTCGTATAAATCCAGACTTCTGCTGGTGCTTTGCCTGCAAATAATGCAGGTAGAATGCTCAGAACCAACCAGATAAGAATTAGGATCGACCCAGATACGATGAGATAAATCCCCATCCCTCGGTGCGGTAAACGAGGTGAAAAGTGTTTGGGCAGAGTCTTCAAGTTAAATGATGTGAGGGCAAAGATTAGCCCAAACAAACTGCCAGACAGAATCGCGAGATAGACCA
Source organism: Chroococcales cyanobacterium (assembly GCA_038247275.1). Taxonomy (GTDB): domain Bacteria; phylum Cyanobacteriota; class Cyanobacteriia; order Cyanobacteriales; family Chamaesiphonaceae; genus Chamaesiphon. Next base: position 505 of record JBBRVB010000292.1, on the reverse strand, counting down.
GAAACAGATTGTTGTAGGCTGCGCCGAACGCCATCGAGCCGTAAGCGTAGAGTAAATAGGCGAGTGTGCCTGTGAGTAGCAACCCTCCACGCAAAGAACCGCGACGGTAGAGGAATAGGGAGAATATCAGGCTGGGGAGAGCCAGGAGCAGCGTGACGGCATCACCTGCTTTGAAGCCAATCGCCATCAATGTAGTGTCATAGCGATACAAGCCATGTCCGTAGATCTGTACAGTGTCGCCTCGGAGTGTTGTAAAAGCAAAGGAACTGCCACCATCTTCCCAGAATAATCCAGTGCCAGCGGCGATCGGTGCCAATAAGATAAGATAATTACGGCGCAAAGCCAGATAACTGGATTCGATCGTGGTGGTGAATTGCTACTACTCATTGGGAGCATCCCACTTTTTATTTAGCGATCGCAAATTAATCCGTTGAGATAGGCACAGCGATGAGCTAAAACTTGAGGGATATTTTCAGATTTCCACTGTGCCCCAGAGATTTGTGTG
>JBBRVB010000291.1:0-5730 GCA_038247275.1 Chroococcales cyanobacterium | reverse complement strand
TGTAGGGATTGAGATAAGCGTAGAGTAAATCTTTTAGCTCTGTATATAGCTGCTGGCGACGATCGAGATCGTTTTTGAGGGCAACGAGAAATAAGCTATTGTAGGTACGATGGAATACTTCGGCAATTAGCTCACTTTTATCGAGACTGAGCTTGGAGTTGCGCCGTTGGCAAAGATTGGCAAATTGGTTAATTACCATTCGATCGAACTTATCGTCAAAGAGAATAAATAATCCCGGTGTTGGGGCGAGAAAGTATTGTAAATAAACAATTTTGTGGATCGGATGCTCGAAATATTCCGCGTGAGCATCAACCATCTCACCGAGCATTTGGATTAGGGGGCGGTGGATATCTTTGGCGAGTAGTTTGGTATTGACGATCGCGACTTGCTCCATGTGCTCCGCTTCTAGCGCGTGAAAGATCGCTAATTTATCGGGGAAGAATTGATAAATCGAGCCAACTGCGGTACTAGCTCGATCGGCTATTTGTTGGGTTGTAGCAGCGACATAGCCCACTTCAGCAAAGATTTCTGCCGCCGCAGTGAGGATTTTGCTTACTCGCTGTTGTCCGCGTTTTTGCTTGGGTTGACGACGCAAAGAATTAGGGCTTGACATTTGCGAGGATTTATTCATAAAATTACGATATCGATTTACTATTCACAAACCTATGAATATGCTCAAAGGCGCACCCTGGCTCTTAGCTCACAAATCCATGCTAACAGTCAATAAACCCCAAAAAGTATCGATCTACGGTCATGATTATGTGCTCTGGAAAGATGCACAGGGAAATATCAACGCACTCGAAAATATGTGTCCCCACATGGGCGCGATGCTGTCTGCTGGCTGGTGCGAAACTAAGCCAGATGGTACGAGCAGGATTGTTTGTCCATTTCACGCGCTTGAATTTGATGCCGCAGGTTGTACGATGCTGCCTGGTTCCAGTAAACAAACTTTGCCACAATTAGCCAAACTTGAATTAATCATTCAGGGTGATTTTATTTGGTCGTATGGTGGTTATGAACCTGAAATACCGATTCCCAATATTCTCAATGAAATAGCCGCTAATTACGATTTTGTCGGACATGCGGGAGATTGTAGCGTCAAAACTGACTTGCGATCGATGTTGCTAAATATGCATGATTACAATCATCAAAATGGTACCCACCGAGAGATGTTTAAAATTACCGAAGTGCAGTTTGAAAAATTCATTGATGAGGGGCATCATTCCCACGCCTATTATCAGATGCCCATCGCGCCGAGTACTGTGCGGGAAAAACTCAAAAATCCGCCTCTATTCCTGATGCCCAAACTAATGTCAGCACATCTGGAAAATTATTTCCCGCATCTGATAATTTTTCACAGCGAGATCCCAGCAGGAACAGTCGCTCAATGTCATTTCTTTATCCCAGAATCCGAGGGTAGAACCCGCACCTATGTTTTACTATTTGCTCAACCCAAACACCCAGCTTTTAACCTAATGAAGCAACAGTTTTTAGCTGTAGTTAAAGTTGTGGTCGAGCAAGATGCCGCAATTTTGAGTAACATTTATCCGAATGCCCCTCAGAAGATTAAGTTGAATAATGAGGTTGGGATGGATTGGGTGCATCGTAATTTTGATAGCTTTCCATCATTGGTCGATCCTCTACTATCGAAAATTGGATAATTTGACCGATACCCTCGTCGATTGAGGCTACCATTTTTTGAGGGCGATCGCCGCATTTTGTCCGCCGAAACCAAAACTGAGACAGAGTAAATTGTGGACATCTGTCGATCGAGGCTTTGTGACAAGATCTAGATCGAATTCAGACTGCTTTAAACCCACACATGGAGGTAATATTTGAGTAGAGATTGCCTGCAAACACAATCCAATCCCAACAGTTCCAGATGCACCCAATGTATGTCCAGTTGCTCCTTTTGTCGAACTAACCGGAACTCCGCCGGGAAATATCTGCTGGATTAATTGGCTTTCTCGTCGATCGTTGAGGAGGGTACTCGTGCCGTGGGCGTGGATATAATCGATGTCAGTAGGAGAGAGCTTGGCGCGATCTAGACATTGTGCGATCGCGTTGACACGCGCCGTTCCCGACTCATCCATCGCACAGATATGATACGCATCATTAGTTAATCCAAACCCCAAGATTTCCCCATAAATCTTGGCTCCACGCACCTGTGCCGATGTCACTGTCTCTAAAATAAATACTGCGCCCGCTTCACCTAATACCAACCCTTCCCGCCGCAGATCGAACGGATAACAGCCCGTTGTTGCCAGCGCACCCATTTGGGTAAAACCCGCGATCGACAGCGGCGTAATCGGTGCCTCAATTGCTCCCGCGATCGCCAGCTCACAGGCTCCAGAACGCATCAAAGTCACAGCTTGCGCGACCGACCAAATCCCCGTCGCACAAGCCGCCATCGGGGCTAATACAGCCGATCGAGAGCCGATCGATCTAGCGGTCGCGATCGCCGGACTATGGGGTAAAGTATCCAACCAATTAGTCTCATCTAGCTGGGCAGGATTGGCGGTGAGTTGTTCCCAGGTGGACTGGCAACTGCGACTCGAACCGATTGCCACACCACAATCGGGGAGTGGTAAACTCAACCCGGCAGATTGAATGGCTTCGGCTACTACAATCTGAGTCAGATCGAGCACTTGTTGCGGCTGGTGAGCGATCGAAGCCAGTGGGAGTGGGGATAAGCCAGCAAAAGGCTGATGTAACCGAATGGCAGATCGATCGTCCATCAAACCTTGCCAAGTCTGATCCAAGTTCCCAAATGCCGATCTAAATCCAATCCCTGTAATCACAATTCGCATTTTGTAGACACTAGGAATCTTGGTGAAATGGATACATTTAAAATAAATGGTAGGAGCAATTTATAAATTACTCCTACCATTTATTTTAAACATCAGGTGATTAATTTATCGATCGCGATCGCTTATTTCTTCAGATTCTCAATTCCTTGAGTTACCTTCGCCGAAGTGATTTTATCGCCGATTTGAATAGTATCGATAATTTCTAACCCATTAGTAATTTTGCCAAATACGGCGTAGTTACCATCGAGAAAAGCAATATCCGCCAGGGTAAAATAAAACTGCGAAGATGCTGAATCAGGTGATTGCGATCGAGCCATCGCGATCGTCCCGCGTTTGTGCTGGAGTTCGGGTACATCTGAGATCGTTTGACCATAAATGGGTACAGATGCGCCTTTAGGCTTGATTTCGAGGGGAATCCGTCGCTCTGCTGTAGAGCCAGATGGCACGTACCCACCACTACCATTACCCTTGGGGTCACCACCTTGGACAACAAATGGTTGTGGCTGACGAACTACACGGTGAAAAGTCAGCCCGTTGTAGAATCCTTTTTGAACTAGATCGACAAAGTTGCCGGCACTAATCGGCGCGTTATCGCCATCCAACTCGATCGTGATTTGTTTATTACCTTTAACGGTCATCACTACCGTCGCTTTACCGTTGAGTCTGGGCAATCCAGGGAATTGACTGGTAGTAGTATCAGGAGTAGTTGGGGCTGGTGGGGTTGCAGCTTGCTGTCGATTGGGGCTGTCACAACCACCCAACATCAGGGCACCCAATAAAAAACTGACTACAATTGCACGTTGAAATGGTTTCTGCATCTGTTGGTTCGGGGAATTAAATATTTTAGTCAACTCAGTGTAAATCGATCGCGGTTAATATTAACTAGGACTATGGAAAATTGATAGAGTTCCATCACTCGATAGACTAGCATGGCGGCTGCGCCAAAGCATGAGATTCAAGATCGCCTTTTTTCAACTATTGACAACCCTGCTAGATCGAAGCGGGGCTGTCGCGATCGATTCGCCAGATTCTCGGTACGCCATCATCGCCACCAGCCAATAAATACTTACCATCTATGCGTCTGGGTATGGAACCTAATTTATGAGACCACCATCCAATTTTACCAGCCGCAGTCTCAATAAGTTTAACGTCTGAGCCGCTGACATCTGCCGAATCAACTCGCGATCGCGTTGACTCCCTAATTGATACTTAATTCCCTCCACAGTGCCGTCAGGAGCCGCAATCCCGATATACACCAAACCCACAGGTTTGGCTTCCGTACCCCCACCAGGGCCGGCGATACCTGTAATACTAACGCCCCAATCTGTTGCTAATTTGGCTTTAACTCCTACTGCCATCTGACAGGCAACAGTTTCGCTCACAGCTCCCGGCATCGCCAGATCGTCAGCATTGACTCCTAATAAGTCGATTTTTACCCGATTGGCATAAGAGATAATTCCGCCCATAAAATAGTCAGAACTCCCCGCAGTCTCTGTCAGCATCTGTCCCAAACCACCGCCTGTACAAGATTCAGCTACCGCGATCGTTTGACTATTGGCTTTCAATTGCGCTCCTACAACACTAGCCAATGTGTCCTCATCGCTCCCGAAATAATCCTCGCCAGCAATCTGTTTGATTTCTGTAGCAATTGGTTCAATTAACTTCTGTGCCTCCGCTTCACTGGCCGCCCGAGCGGAAATCCGCAATCGGACTTGTCCTTTACCCGCATAGGGAGCAACAGTTGGATTAGTTGAATTAAATAGGTGGGTAACTTTTTCAGCCAACGCAGCTTCGGGAATCCCAAAAAAGCGGAGACTGCGACTATAGATCGGATTTTGCCCATAACCCTGAGTTTTTAAAAACGGAACGGCTGTATCCCGCCACATCCGGTGCATCTCGCTTGGCACGCCCGGAAATGTGAAGATTGTCAGTCCTGCCCGTGGCTGCCAGATCATCCCAGGCGCAGTGCCAGATACATTAGCCAATACATCGGCCCCCGCCGGCTGGAGGGCTTGCTTATGGTTGCTCGGTGTCATCTTACGCCCCATTTGAGCAAACTTATGTTTGATATCGGCAATAATGTCAGAATGTTCGACCAGGGGCGTATTAAAATAACTAGCGATCGCTTCTGTCGTCAGATCGTCTGGTGTCGGCCCTAAACCACCCGTAAAAATCAAGATACTCGATCTTTTAGCGGCAATATCGATCGCTTGATGCACTCGATCGAGATTATCACCCACCACCGTCTGGTAAAAGTGCGGTACACCCAACTCGGCTAGTTCTTTAGCTAAGAATTGAGAATTACTATTGAGAATATCACCGAGCAATAATTCGGTACCGACACAGATTACTTCAGCAGCCATAAGTTAGTCAGGATTTATAAAAGCAGGTAGATACTATCGATCGAAAGTTGAGAGTTGTCACAGGTTAGGGAATAGTAAATTGTAGGGTGTGTTACTCCGCAGCCAAATCCTTAGCGTATCCTTTAACTATTTTGCGCGATCTTGTAGTGCGATCGAGCCGATTATTGCCAATCTTTACAGCTTAAAATATCACCCCAACGCAAAAACCCCCCTCACATTATTGTGAGGGGGGTTTTAAATCTCTTAAACTCTAGATCTCAAACGGATATTAACCGTTGATGGCAGGAGCAGTCAAAGCAACAGGAGTCGCTTCACCAGCCGCTAAGTCAAGAGGGAAGTTGTGAGCATTACGCTCGTGCATTACTTCCATACCGAGGTTAGCGCGGTTGATGATGTCAGCCCAGGTATTGATCCCGTGACCTTGTGCATCGACAACTGATTGGTTGAAGTTGAAACCGTTGAGGTTGAACGCCATTGTGCTGACACCCAAAGATGTGAACCAAATGCCGACAACAGGCCATGCAGCTAAGAAGAAGTGCAAGGAACGGCTGTTGTTG
>JBBRVB010000290.1:0-5750 GCA_038247275.1 Chroococcales cyanobacterium | reverse complement strand
GATCGAGTTCTGTGCGAAGTATTAATTTTGGGCGGTGCATCAATCGAATAAGTCAGGATCTTCACCCAACTCCCGCAACCGAGCCGCCAATCGTTCCGCTCTGAGCCGTTGAGTTTCCGCTCGTTGAGCTTCAGCTTCAGCCCGTTGAGCCGCTGCTTCTTCTGGTAGCAGCACCAACGCACCAGTCGAGTCAAAAAACCGCAACCAGCTTATTGTCTCTCGATCGATTGTCCCCTGCCAAGTGCCCAACCATAGCCCCAATTTCTCACACCAGAGCCAGCCCCGTTCATCGGGAACGATTGGTTGATATGCATCGCTACGATGCCAGCCGAGGAGAGATGTAGGATCAAAAGGATTGTAGACAAAGTAATCTTGAGTTTTGAAAACTCGATCGTACAAATCTTTTTTGACTCCCAGATCGACGTTAGCAGTACTTGGAGACATTAGTTCGATAATCACATCGGGATAGCGTCCCTCTTCTTCCCAGACTACCCACCCTAGCCGTTCGCGCTCACCATCAACATCTAAAACTACAAAAAAATCCGGCCCCCGAAAGTCACGATTTTTGACTTGGGTACTGCTGTAATAGATGAACATATTCCCGCCGACATAAAAGTCTGTCTGCTCGGCGCGGTATTGCTGATAGGAGCGAATCAGCACATTCATCGCTACTCGATGTTGATTTGTTTCCAAGGATTCTCCATCATCAAAGATTAAATCGGTAGGTGGTAAGGGTGGATGCCAACTATCAGTTTCGGCAGTAGTCTGTTGGGGAACAGTATTAACCATCGTGTGTACCAACCAGAAAGGTCATAGTAATATTGTACCGCTTGGAAGTGGCGATCTGCTTGACAGTTGACAGTTGACAGTTGACTTTTCGCTCCTATCTCCCATCTCCCCTCACTATCTATTTCATCCTCCAATTCAGCAACGCCGTTGTTACTGACAAAAATTATGTATTATGAAGCTCTAAATCTCTGAGTTAAAATACCTTGAGAGGGACTAAATAATAATGCTAAGATAAACAACCCTGAAGATACAATGACGATCGCGGGGCCAGATGGGATATTTTTGAGATAAAAACTAATATACACTCCGCCCATACTCGCGATCGCCCCAATAATCGCACCCACAATCATCATTTGATGTAATTCTTTGACCAGTAGGTACGCTGTTAAAGCTGGGCCGACTAATAGCGAAATTACTAAAATTACGCCGACAGCTTGCATACTAGCAATAATTGTCAGTGTAATTGCTGCCATAAATCCGAGATGAATAACCTTAACTGGTAATCCGATCGATTCGGCTCCAGTGCGATCGAATGTATAGAAAAGCAACTCTTTATAAAATAGCCAAACTGCTGTTAAAATCAATCCAGTGACACTCGCTGTTCGATAGATATCGAGTGTAGTAGTGCCTAAAATATCACCGAATAGAAAACTATCCAGATCGATATTATTTTTGAGTACAGCAATCAGCGTCACCCCGACGGCAAAGAAACTAGAAAATGTTAAAGCCATCGCTGCATCTACTTTTACTCTTGATTGCGATCGAATCCAGGAAATAGTGCCCGCGCCCAAGATGCCAGATATGAATGCGCCGATCGCAATATCTATGCCCAAGAAGAAAGAAAGTGATAATCCTGGCAATACCGCATGAGCGATGACATCGCCATATAATGCCATCCGTTGCACAATTAGATAGCTCCCTACCACCGGACATAAAATTCCGACGAGTATCCCAATCGAGATCGCATTTCGCATGAACTCGTATTGCCAAGGTTCAATTAAAAAATTCAGCATAGTAGGGAATAGGGAGTAGGGGATTATTGAAATAAAGATTTGATTCAAAAGCCTGTCTGACTAACAGAATAAATCGGCACCATTATCGGGGTAATTCTGCTGATGTAGCGACACACCATAAGCCTGTTGAAGATTGGCGGGAGTCATTACCTGTTCGGGTGAACCATCGGCAATCAGACATTGATTGATTAGTAGAATTCGATCGAGTTGACTCAAAGAGCGTCCCCATTCATGAGTGCTAACTAGCAAAATTTTACCAGCCGAGCGCAATTCGCCAAAAACTTCTAGCAACACGGCTTCAGTTTTTTTATCGACTCCAGTAAATGGCTCGTCGAATAAGAATAAATCTGCTTGTTGAGCCAGGGCGCGGGCTAAAAATACGCGCTGTTGTTGCCCGCCCGAAAGTTCGCCAATTTTACGATCTTTGAGATCCAATATCCCCACGCGATCGAGTGCCCCATTGACGATCGCCTTCGCTGCTGCACCCGGGCGACGCAACCAGCCTAGTTGACGGGTACGCGCCATCATCACCACATTCCAAACGGTAATCGGATAATCCCAGTCCACCTGCGATCGTTGGGGCACGTATGCCACCCGTTCCAAATGTTGACACATGGGACAATTGCAATATTTTATCGTGCCCTTGGCGGTCGGAATTAGTCCGAGCATCGCTTTGAGTAATGTACTCTTACCCGCTCCATTCGGCCCAATTAGCCCCACCAGTTCCCCTGGATCGATCCGAAAGTCAATTTGCTCTAAAGCACGTACTCCACGGTAATTAACAGCTAATTGCTGAATCTCTAGCATCAAGGATCGGTTATGAGAATGATTATCGCTTAATAGTATAAACAATATCATAGATTAATGCTCCAAAAGTCAGAGCATCAACATAAATGGATCTTGAATTATCTCAAAAATGGTTCTAGTTAAACTTAAATCTAACCGATGACTGGTTCGAGATTTAACGTTTGGTTTTTACTATTAACTTTAGTCTATATTTATCTGATATTTACTGCTCAATCTCATCAATATGTAGCTAGAAGTACTGTCTCAATTTTATTGGTGGTGGCTAGATAATTAGCGGCCCCAATAATTAGAGCTTGCAGTCACAATGTCGAGAATGCTAATATAATGAGGGACTTGACGCTTCAAAAAGTCTAGTAGCACTCAATTGAAGAATGATGGTTTACTTAGATTCCAGCCTGCTGATTATTGAAAGTTCTGTAAAAAATAGTACAATCTATCAGAATTATCTCCGATCGACAGGTTGTGGATATAACTTATCGATCGTCACATCGATCGCTCAGGGGCTGGATCTGTGCCGGACTAGCACGATTGCTGGCGCAGACGGCAAGCCGTTCGATACTGTGTTGTTAGGTGGCTCCATCTCCGCTCTCGATGGGCTGGCTTTTTTAGAATCATTAGCCGCCCAAAGTGGGATAGATCGACCGACTGTTATCATCGTAGCAACTGAAGGCGATCATAGAATTGCCGTCCGCGCCATTAAATTAGGTGCTCAAGATTATTTACTCGAAGGGGATCTGACCCCAGAACTATTGCAATCAGCGGTTACATGTGGGATCGAAAAAGCCCGCTTACAGCTTCAATTGCAGGAGTGTAACGACAGGTTTCGCGTCGCGATGGATAACGTCCTCGACAGTATGGCGATCTTCTCGGCAATTCGCGACCAAACAGGGCAGATTATCGATTTCCGCTTTGACTATCTCAATCCCAGCGCGTTAGCCAGCAATCACATGACCGCCGCTGACACGCACCGCAGCTTGTGCGAAATATTCCCATCCGTCCGCGAGACGGGGTTATTTGGTAACTACTGTCGCGTAGTAGAGACAGGAGAACCGCTCGTTCAGGACAACTTGATTTACTCGGATACGTTTGGGACACAATATCTCACCAGAGTTTATGACCTGCGAGTCGTCAAATTAGATGACGGAGTTATCGCCTCTTGGCGGGATGTAACCGATCGCCAGCAGACAGAGATAGCACTACAAGCAAGCGAGGAACGGCTGAGACTGGCACTCGAAGCTGCGGAATTAGGGACGGTCGATTTTAATCTCCTCACCGGACAAGTCACCTGGAACGCTACTGCGGAGGTCTTCATGGGCTGTGTGCCAGGAGCCGCAGCAACGTACACCTATGCCGATTTTGAAGCGCGGGTTCATCCAGACGATCGAGCGGGTGTCAACGCCGATCTCGCACGGGAGAGGCTACGCCAACGACCAGACTGGACTTCAGAGTTTCGGGTGATTTTGCCAGATGGTAGCATTCGCTGGCTGCGCGGATTTGGCAGATTTTATGATGATGACGGTCGAGCGGTACGGATGCTGGGGACGATCGAGGATATTACCGCTGCCAAGTGTGCCGATCGAGTTCAGCAGCAGGCAGAAGACGAGCTGCGTCAGGCTCAGGCACTAGCTCAAAGCCAAATCATGGAAATTGAAGCAATTTACCAGACAGCACCCATCGGTCTAGCAATTATCGATGGTGACTTGCGCTTTGGGCGCGTCAATCAAACACTGGCAGAAATTAACGGTATCGCGATCGAGGCTCATATCGGGCGCACCGTGCGCGAAGTCGTCCCCGACTTCGCAGATGAAGTCGAACCAATATTTCGACGAATATTAGAGACAGGAGAAGCTGTACTGAATCTAGAAATTAGCGGTGAGACCAAGGCTCAACCTGGAGTTTGCCGGACTTGGATCGAGAATTGGTATCCGCTTCAGGATGAAACCGGACAGAATATCGGCATTAATGTCGTCGTGCAAGAAATCACCGAGCGCAAACATGCCGAATTAGCATTACGAGAGAGCGAACAACGGTATAAAGCCCTGATTGACATTACCGCGCAAATTGTGTGGAACGCTGATGCTGAGGGCACGATCCTCAACTCTAATTCGGGGATATTTACCGGACAGAGCCAAGAAGAGTATCAGGGCTGGGGTTGGACGGCGGCGATCCATCCCGAAGATCTCCACCGGACTAGCGAGTTGTGGTTGTTAGCAGTTGCCAATCTGACCCCGTATGAAATCGAACATCGAGTGCGCCGCTGGGATGGCGAATATCGATTGATGAGTGCTCGTGCCGTTCCATTGCTCGATGCCGATGGGAGCGTGCGCGAATGGGTAGGGCTGCATACCGATATTACCGAAGTTAGACAAGATGAGGAAAATCTGCGGCGCAGTGAGGAGTTCAATCGCCGGATTTTAGAAAATAATCAAGATTGTATCAAGGTGCTAGATCTCGAAGGTCGGCTCCTATATATGAACGATGGCGGTCAAAAGCTATTAGAAATCGACGATTTTGCCGACTACGATCGAGCGTTGTGGACGCAGTTTTGGGGTGGGAGCGAACGAGAGCTGGCTCAAGCCGCTTTTGCCGCTGCTACAGCCGGAACGATCGGTAAATTTGAAGGGCGATGTCCGACCGTGACAGGGGTACCCAAATGGTGGGAAGTGAGTGTGATTCCCTTGCATGACGAAGATGGGCATGTCGAGCAGATCCTGTTGATTTCGCACGATGTTACCGAGCGGCGGCAAGCAGAAGATGAACTGCGTCAGGCTCAGGCACTGGCTCAACGCCAACTGGTGGAAATTGAAGCCATTTATCAAACTGCACCAGTCGGTCTGGCAATTATGGATGTTGACTTGCGCTTTGAGCGCGTCAATCAAAGACTGGCAGAAATTAATGGCGTGGCGATCGCCGATCACATCGGCCGCACCGTGCGCGAAGTCATCCCCGACTTAGCAGATGGCAACGAACCACCACTGCGACGAGTACTAGAGACAGGAGAAGCCCTACTGAATCTAGTACTTAGCGGTGAAACGATTGCTCACCCAGGAATTCACCGAACTTGGATCTCAAATTTTTATCCGATCGAGGATCGAACCGGACAGAGTGTCAGCATTAACGTCGTCGTGCAAGAAATCACCG
>JBBRVB010000289.1:0-5767 GCA_038247275.1 Chroococcales cyanobacterium | reverse complement strand
CGCGGTGCCTGAATTGAAGGCACAATACGAACGCGCTCTCGATCTGCACAAAATTCCAATTAGCTTACCAAGCGGCGAAACCATCACACTCTCACCTGGTAAGCATAACCAGCTTCACGCCGACATTGTTCACGAATTCTGTTCGCGCTTCATCGGTGCTGGCGGTCGATTGTTATACATTGGTGATACCGCCAGCAGTCGAAAAGAAGGCGGAAAGCTGATGTTCTTAGAAGCCGAATACCTGGAATCCTTGGGTGTACCCCCAATGTCACATGACAAATTGCCAGATGTTGTGGTGTATCACGAAGATCGGAAATGGCTATTTTTGATTGAAGCAGTTACCAGTCATGGTCCCATATCCCCAAAGCGTTGGGTTGAACTTGAGGAAGCCTTCAAAGATTGTAAGGTTGGTCTTGTATATGTGACAGCGTTTCCAGACCGTGCTGAATTTCGCAAGAATGCGGCTGATATTGCATGGGAAACTGAAGTGTGGATTGCTGATAACCCAGACCATCTGATTCATTTTAATGGTGAGCGTTTCCTGGGGCCTCATGACAAAAGCAAATAACAAAAGTTGAGATAACACTACGATTACCTCCGGTAGGCTACGCCAACGAATCGAAAAGACTGCACCACTACTCTACTTAGGCTAGAATGATAATGATTATCATTCTAAAACAGTATGGTCAGTTCCCTAACCCAACCCCAGAGCAGATCGATTGAGCCGGACAGCCAGCAACTAGCCCTCATCCGCCATACCTGCGCCCACATCATGGCGATGGCGGTACAGAAGCTATATCCAGGCACGAAAGTAGCGATTGGTCCCGTGACGGAAACAGGGTTTTTCTATGATTTTGATAGTCCTGTCACCTTTACTCGCGATAATTTTGCCAAGATTGTCAAGGAAATGCGGCGCATTATTAAAGCCAACTTACCGATCGTGCGGGAAGTTGTTAGTAAAGATGATATTAGATCTGAAATTGTTGACTTAGGGGAACCATACAAATTAGAGATTCTCGATAGCATTCCCGATGGCGAAATTATCACTCGTTACTTTATTGGTAGCCCCGATACAGGTAAATCAACAAAGTCTAATATTGAGGTAGAACCCTCTTTATTAGCCCCAATAATCATTCCACCCCAAAGTACATGGTGGGATTTGTGTGCGGGGCCGCATCTTAATTCTACTGGGGAAATCGACCCAAATAGCTTTGCACTAGAAAGTCTGGCAGGTGCTTATTGGCGCGGGGATGAAACTAAACCAATGCTGCAACGAATCTATGGAACTGCATGGGAAACACCAGCACAACTTGAGGCATATGTCACTCAAAAAGAAGAAGCCCTCAAACGCGATCATCGTAAATTAGGACAGGAATTAAAACTATTTAGTATCCAAGAAGATGCAGGTGGTGGGTTAGTATTTTGGCATCCACGGGGGGCTAAAATTCGCTACATTATCGAAGATTATTGGCGGAAAGCACATCTAGATTCAGGCTATGAATTGCTCTATACGCCCCACATTGCCAACCTAGATTTGTGGAAAACATCGGGGCATTTTGACTTCTATCAAGAGAGTATGTTTGACTCGATGGATGTGGATGAAAAAGCTTATCAAATTAAGCCGATGAATTGTCCGTTTCATGTATTGACATATAAACACGAACTGCATTCTTATCGAGAATTACCCCTACGTTGGGCTGAGTTGGGCACAGTTTATCGGTATGAGCGATCGGGTGCATTACATGGTTTGATGCGGGTGAGGGGCTTTACTCAAGATGATGCTCACGTATTTTGTTTGCCAGAACAGATTGCTGGTGAAATTCTGAGAGTTTTAAATCTGACGGAACAGATTTTATCTGACTTTGGATTTAATGACTATGAGATAAATCTATCTACTCGTCCTGAAAAATCAGTAGGAGCAGATGAGGTGTGGGAATTGGCTACAAGTGCCTTAATTGAAGCCTTAGATGCTAAAGGTTGGAACTATACGATTGATGAGGGTGGCGGAGCTTTCTATGGCCCTAAAATCGATCTGAAAATCAAAGATGCGATCGGACGATTATGGCAATGTTCGACGATTCAGGTAGATTTTAATTTACCCGAACGGTTCGAGATGGAATATGTGGCGGCGGATAATACCAGAAAGCGACCAATCATGATTCATCGGGCAATCTTTGGCTCTTTGGAACGTTTCTTTGGAATTTTAATTGAAAACTATGCTGGTAATTTTCCGTTATGGTTGGCACCAATTCAACTGCGGTTATTGCCTGTAACTGAGGAAGTGCGAGATTATTGCGATCGAGTCATAACAACTCTTAAACAAGCTGGCTTTCGAGTCGAACTAGATCGTAGTCATGAACGGTTGGGTAAGATGATTCGCACGGCGGAATTAGAAAAGATTCCAGTTGTGGCGGTAATTGGGATGAAGGAGATGGAAACTCAAACCTTGAGTATTAGAACTAGAAAAGGCGGAGATTTAGGCGTACTCAATCTTGTCAATCTCCAACAAAAAATGCAACAGGTAATTCAAGACAAGAGTTCTTTATGATTTCAACAAAATGGCTTAATTTATGACTAAACATGCTCTATATGTCTGCAAATCTTGTGCTTTCTCGCTAACACAACGGGATTATCTCGGTGAAAGAGGTGGGAAATATTTGTTCGATCGAGTATCCGATCTAGCTGAAGATTGGGCTTTGAAATCTGACTTTGCAGTTGAAGAATTAGTTTGTTTGAGTGCTTGCAAACGACCATGTGCGATCGCTTTAACTGGAGCGAACAAAACTAGCTTAATGTTTGGCGATCTATCACCTCTAGATAGTGCAGCAGCAATCCTCCAATTGTGCGAACAGTACTACGCAAGCATCGACGGCATCATCTCGCGAAATGAGCGACCAGAAATTTTCCAAAAGAGTATTTTAGCTAGGATTCCACCTTCTCCAAGTTAAGTGATAAGTAATAAGTAATGAGTAGAGTGATATCTGGAGGAAATCTCCAACGAATGAGCCATAACTGTCAACTATCAACTGTCAACTGTCAACTGAATTAACTATCTGCCGCTTGACAAAATGTACACAAACCAAAGAATTCTAACGTATGATAAAAGACTTTAAGCGATTGTTTTTGTTCTAAATCAGCTTCGATCTGACAAACTGGACAAGCATCGATCTCCATCGACTTACTGCATCGCACACAAGTAAAATAATGCTGATGTTTTTGAACTAGGCTATATAAAGATTCACCTTCGGTTGAATTGCGACTTTGAACCAATCCTTGTAATCTCAATACTTCTAGTCCGCGATACACAGTTGCGAGTCCCAAAGTTTTGTGAGTATTTCGCAGTTGAACATATAGATCTTGGGTAGAAATTTCACCCTCAATTGTTTCGAGAGTTTTGAGAATACGCTCTTGATGGGGAGTTAATCGAGCGATTACACCAGTACTACTCATATTTTCAGTTTTGGATAAAAGACTATATAGTTTTGCCTAACTATATAACAGTGACTATTACTATCATGACACTAACTCAAAATTTTAACTATTGGTAATATTTCTAAAGATCGATATCTGAACGTCTCAAATGCGATCTTCATTGGCAAATTTATTGGTAACGCATCTTGACGTTAGTGAGAGCCAGCCGTGAGGTACAGGTAGCAGCTTGGCATTGGCGGATCTCCTGCTCCTGACAAGATCGCTAAATCTGCTCAAATAATCTCGATCGTCGTTGCATTATTGATAATTAATTGCAATAATATCTTTAACTCACAACCTTATATAGTTGCTAGATCCTTAGCAATTGCCATAAGACAGCAAATTCACTGCCCAATTAAATGCGGATATGAGCAATATATACCATCTTCAAAAGCGTTGGCATAGCCTACCGGAGGTAATCGCATCTCGATCTACTCCGTGCCGATACGTGGCGAATTGAGTCTGGTGTCGTCAGAGCCACCAGTTGGCTAGAAGACGGGGTTACTACTTTGGGATTTTGGGGCGCGGGGGATGTAGTCAGAGGCGGGCTATTGCGACAGGAAAACTACCAACTAGAGTGTCTAACTTCAGTAACAGCATCACCATTACTAGCCGAAAACTGCCCCGATCTGGTGCTACTCGCACAGATTCACCAACTCCAAGAGCTACTAATTATTCGTAATTGTAAGCGGATTGAAGAGATGTTGTTGAAACTCTTGACTTGGCTGGATCAAAGATTTGGCGACGCTGGAGCAGCGGGATTAATCCTCAAAACCTTCTTAACTCACCAAGATCTAGCCGAAACATTGAACACCACACGAGTGACGATTACGCGCAGCCTGAAGCAATTAGAGCGTCAAGGCACGATCCGCCACTTAGCCAACCGTCAGCTATTCATCGCTCGATCTGCCTACTCATCGAGCGAACCTGCGCCTCAGAAACTAGTTGAAAATCTCACTACATTTACCAGCCACAGTTCGATAATTCCGCTCGTTGGCGATAGAGGAGCGTTTGCCAGTGTCTATGGCAGGCTAACATCAAAGCAATAGCCGATCCAAGGTCGAATCGCCCTCTGATTAGATTGTCTATCTAGCATCAACTATCGATCGAGCAGGCAATCGAAATCTTTGAGTCAAAATACCTTGAGAGGGACTAAATAATAATGCGAGGATAAATAAACCTGAAGATACAATTACAATTGCTGGACCAGATGGTACATGTTTGAGATGAAAACTAATATATACTCCACTCAGACTCGCAAACGCACCGATCGTCGCACCCAAGATCATCATTTGATGTAACTCTTTTACTAGTAGATACGCTGTCAAAGCTGGCCCAACTAATAGCGAAATCACTAAGATTACACCTACTGCTTGCATACTAGCAATAATCGTGAGTGTAATTGCCGACATAAATCCAAGATGGATAACTTTAACTGGTAAGCCCATCGCTTCAGCTCCAGTTCGATCGAATGTGTATAATAACAACTCTTTATAAGATAAGCAAACTACTACCAAAATTAATACAGTTACAGTCGCTGTGCGATAGATATCATTAATAGTCGTACCCAAAATATCACCAAAGAGGAAACTATCTAGATCGATATTATTTCTAAGTACAGAAATAAGGATAATTCCAACCGAAAAGAAACTAGAAAAAGTTAACGCCATCGCTGCATCGACCTTGACTCTTGATTGCGATCGAATCCAGGAAATAGTCCCCGCGCCCATTATTCCAGATATAAATGCGCCGATCGCAATATCTATGCCCAAGAAGAAAGAAAGTGATAATCCTGGTAATACAGCATGAGCGATGACATCGCCATATAATGCCATTCGTTGCACGATTAGATAACTACCTACAACCGGACATAAAATTCCAACGAGAATCCCAATCGCGATCGCATTTCGCATGAATTCATACTGCCAAGGTTCAATCAAAAAACTTAGCATAGTAATAGTAATAATTTAAGAAGCAATATTTTCAACAGAATAAATCGGCACCATTATCTCGATAAGTATGCTGATGAAATGAGACACCATAAGCTTGTTGAAGATTAGCGGGAGTCATTACCTGCTGCGGAGAACCATCAGCAATTAGACGATGATTGATTAGCAAGATTCGATCGAGTTGACTCAAAGATCGTCCCCATTCATGGGTGCTAACTAGCAAAATTTTACCAGTCGATCGCAATTCGCCAAAAACTTCTAGCAACACGGCTTCAGTTTTTTTATCGACTCCAGTAAATGGCTCGTCGAATAAGAATAAATCTGCTTGTTGAGCCAGGGCGCGGGCT
>JBBRVB010000288.1:0-5779 GCA_038247275.1 Chroococcales cyanobacterium | reverse complement strand
ATCTACAGACATCAAAATGGCATAGTAAAAATTGGCGGAATCATCCAATGAGATCGCCACTACGCCTGACTTACAACAGTTACCAATCCAAAATTTGAACGATCGATTCACCCCGCGATCGGCAAAAAATATTGGTAATAAATTACTAATCACTAACAGATTTTTATCGCCATTTATTGTCTAGTAAATTAATAATGGTGTAAAGTTTTTTTAACAGGGCTGCTTTTTTTTAGGCAGATTATCTATATTGATATCAGCAGCTTAAATTGATCCCCGATATGGGATTGACCAAAACAAGTCAGTTTTAGCCAGTATCCATCTACATAACCGGAGCCAATCAAATGCAATTAACTCAAGGTCGCACCATTCCCAAAAGTCGTTTCGTCGCTACAGCTAAAAGCTTCTTAATCTGGTGTTTTGCACTAACAGTGACTCTGTTGGTCGTTGGTTTCCCATTGGTTGTGTTGATGGCTACTGTTGGCGCGCTACTCTCGATTACTTTGTACCCGATCCTCCCAGTAAGTGCAGTTTTACTAGTTGCTGGTGGCACGATCGTTCTGAATATTTTCGCTGTCGTCGTTGGCGCAGCAGTTTTAACTTCCAAAGGCATTCATCCTCATGAAGTCCGGTGGTTGAGCTGGTTGCACGGTGATGCAAATCCAGTCAGCACTACCACTTATGCTACTTGCCCACTCACTTGTGACATTGACTCATAGAAATCTACCCGATCGATTTCACATGTCTCCCTCTTAGCTCGGATAACGATCCGAGCTTTTTTGTGTCTTAATTTGAGGATAAGTCCAGATCCAGCGGATGATGATAGTGTGCAAATCTCGCTGCCGATGGATGCATACTTGGCAACCGCAGATTTCACGATCGATTTAGCATTTACTACCTACCTTAGCTTATGATTCGGATCTGCTTTACCCTCGGAACTCGTCCTGAAGCGATTAAATTAGCCCCGGTGATTCGGACATTTCAGGCTTCGCGCAAGTTTGCTACCCAAGTAATTTTAACTGGGCAACATCGGGAAATGGTGGCCCAGGTGATGGAGATTTTTGGGCTGAGAGCCGATCGAGATTTGGATATCATGCAGCATCAGCAGACGCTCACAGATATTACCCAGCGCAGCTTACAGGGGTTGGAAAAGTTATTCAAAGAGATCGAACCTCAACTAGTCATCGTCCAAGGCGATACTACTACCGCATTCGCCGCCGCTCTAGCCGCATTTTATCAGCAAATCCCGATCGGGCATGTCGAAGCGGGACTAAGGACGGATAATATTTACGATCCCTTTCCCGAAGAAGCCAATCGGCGATTGATTTCCCAAATTACACAGTTACACTTTGCCCCCACCAGTCTCGCCGTTGCCAATCTGCACAAATCCGGCGTAACCGGCGCAATCTATGAGACGGGGAATACCGTGATCGACGCGCTCCTCACTGTTGCCAAATCTCAACCCCCATGTGAGATCCCCGGCTTAGATTGGCATCAATATCGCGTCATTCTCGCCACCGTCCATCGGCGCGAAAATTGGGGCGAACCATTGCAGAGTATCGGCGCGGCGATGCTCCAGATTCTCGAAAAATTCCCCGATACCGCACTATTACTACCCCTCCATCGCAATCCGACTGTGCGCGAACCCCTCACCCAAATTTTGGGAAATCATCCGCGCGTCTTCCTCACCGAACCCCTGGACTACAGTCAGCTCATCGGTGCGATCCAACGCAGTTATCTACTCCTCTCCGACTCCGGTGGGATTCAGGAAGAGGCTCCGAGCCTGGGTAAGCCGGTATTGGTACTGCGGGACACTACCGAGCGTCCTGAAGCCGTTACCGGCGGGACAGCGAAATTAGTCGGGACGGATGTCGATCGAATTACTGCCGCAGCCAGTGAGTTACTCAGCAATTCGTCGGCTTATCAAGCGATGGCGACAGCCATTAATCCATTTGGGGATGGCACGGCTTCAATGCAGATTCTCACGGCTGTGGAGCGGTTTTTTGGAGTTTGAATTTACTAATTGATATAATATTGGCAGATCGATCGAGTAGATAACCATGATTGCTCAAACTCCGGCTGAAACCACTGCCAATATTATTTATCCAGATAGTGACGGTTTACCGATGTCTGACAATACCAAACAATTCCGGTGGATTGTCACGATTAAAGAAAATCTCGAACTTATATATGCCCAAAATCCCGATGTTTTTGTGGCTGGGGATTTATTGTGGTACCCAGTCGAGGGCAATAATACCATTCGCCAAGCACCTGATGTGATGGTGGCGATCGGTAGACCAAAAGGCGATAGAGGCTCCTATCAACAGTGGCGGGAAGGGGGAATTGCACCGCAAGTTGTGTTTGAGATTCTCTCTCCAGGCAATCGGATGGGAGAGATGAATCGCAAGTTGCGATTTTACGAGCAACATGGTGTGAATGAGTATTATATCTACGATCCAGATCGCCTTGATTTTACTGGCTGGATTAGAGGTGGCGATGACGATCGATTAGAATCGATTTCCCAAGGGGACGGCTTCACCAACGAGCAACCAACAGATTGGATCAGTCCGCTGCTGGGAATTCGCTTTGAACTTGATACTGGGGAACTGGAAATCTCTCGACCTGACGGGCAGCCATTTCTAAGTTTTGTCGATTTGGATCTTCGTCGTCAAGCAGCGGAGCAACGTGCGGAAACTGCCGAGCAACGAGCAGATACAGCCGAGCAACGAGCAGATACAGCCGAGCAACAAGCAGCAAGATTAGCTGCCAAGTTGCGAGAATTGGGCATCGATCCAGCAAATATCTAAGGCGATTTTTGTAGATCGAACCAACAGTCTAGTAGGGGCAATTCATGAATTGCCCCTACCGGACTGTTGGTAGTAACCAGGTTTTTAAAAATTGATTTAGAAGTGTTTTTCGACGATCGCGACTAAATATTTCGTCCAGTATTCAGTTTTCTGCATGGTTTCAGCTTCCACCATCACCCGGATCAGGGGTTCGGTACCGGAGGCGCGCACCAATACCCGTCCGGTGTTACCCATCTCAGCTTCAGCCTCGGCGATCCCATCCTGCAAGGGTTGACATTTTTCCCAGTTTAAGCGGGATTCACGATCGTCCACCCGGACATTGTGGAGGATTTGGGGATAGGTTTGAAAGCTGCGATCGACTAGCTCTGCCAAGGATGTCCCCGACTGCTGCACGATCGCGGCTAAATGTAATGCGGTGAGCGTGCCATCGCCGCTGACACTGTGTTGAGGCGAGAGAATATGCCCTGACTGTTCGCCGCCTAGCATCGCACCGCTCCTAGTCATCTCTGCCTGGACGTATTGGTCGCCGACTGCCGTGCGGACAATTTTACCCCCCAATGCTTGCCAAGCCCGCTCGAAGCCCAGATTTGCCATCACTGTAGTGATAATTTCATCATTTGGGAGTAGCCCCTGTTTTTGGAGGTATTGCCCCCAGAAATAAAGAATATAGTCACCATCAACTTTACGCCCGAGATTGTCTACTGCCAACACGCGATCGGCATCCCCATCGAAAGCAAACCCAAGATCTGCCTGATGGAGAACTACTGCTGCTTGTAGCGATCCTAGATGCGTCGAACCGCAATTGACATTGATTCGATCGCCATCGGCTTCATCGTGGAGGCAAATTAACTCGGCACCCAGTTGGGTGAAAATTTTGGGCGCGACATCTACGGCGGCTCCTGCTGCTAGATCGAGGACGATCTTCATCTCTGCGAAACTGGTATCGGGTGGGAACGACTCCTTCATCGCTTCGAGATATTGGGTAATTAATTCGGGCGTAAAGTAGAGATGTCCCCATTTCTCCGGCTCTAGACATCGACCCGATTGTCCTCGGATGCCAGCCTCGATCGCCGCCTGCAAGTCTTTAGCTAACTTTGTGCCGTTCGCACCAAAAAACTTAATTCCATTATCTTCTGGTGGATTGTGGCTGGCTGAAATCATCACGCCCCCGATCGCATCGCTAGTCGCCGTCAGATGGGCAACTCCAGGCGTAGGGCACAATCCCAAGTTCCACACCTCAATCCCCGCTGAAGTAATTCCCGCCGCCAAGGCACTAGCCAACATATCACTAGAATTGCGCGAGTCTTGACCGATGACGATCTGCCCAACATCATCAGCCGCCTGACGTAAGACCATTCCCGCCCAGTAGCCCACCAGGATCGCCAGATTTGCTGTGAGCACATCGCCGACTCGCCCCCGAATGCCATCGGTACCAAACAGTGGGGAGTTGGGTAAATTGAGATTAGATGGGTTCAGGCTGTTAGCTGTCATAGAAATTGGGGTTTAAGGGCAACGATCGCCAGACTTTTAGCATCAATAATTATAGGCTCTGTTGGCCGATTTCGCAGTAACGTAATCTGCGATCTTCCCAGCAAACTTACAGATCCAGAAAATTAGCAAATTTTCCCGTTTGCCGCTCGATTAGCTGTCTGGGGGGGTAGCAAGATAAGCAAGTTCGATCGAATTCAACGTCATCTCGACTACAAAACGAGTCAAGCTTGTCTCGATCCGAGATGTGAGCCTACTTCCCTAAAAACGCGATCGATGATATTATGCTCCCTGGATAGGTGTGTCTCGCCCTATATCTGCGATAACTGTGAAGCCTAAACTTATCGATCGTGCATCCGTAAAAATATCAATCATTCTCACCCTAGTTATTACCGCCGCACTCATTTTCGGATGGTCATTGATGATTTGGATGCCAGGAGTGAGTTACCGTCAAGCTTTACCACCACTGACAGCCGCAGAAATCCAACTCCAAGATCGGCTCAAAAGTGATGTCGAAACCTTGAGTGTCAAGATCGGACAGCGGAATATCGATAACTATCAAAACCTAGCCGCAGCCAAAGACTTCCTCGCCAAAGAATTGACGCAAGCGGGATATTCAGTGCGAGAGCAGCAGTACACCATTGACGGTAGAAGCTTTAGTAACCTCGAAGTCGAAATTCAGGGTAGTAGCCGCGCTGATGAAATCTTGGTCATTGGCGGACACTACGATAGTGCTGTTAACAGCCTTGGCGCAAATGATGACGCGACTGGTGCAGCCGCAGTTCTTGCCTTAGCACGGGAATTTGTCGGCACTAAGCCCATGCGGACATTGAGATTTGTCGAATTCACCAACGCAGCACCGCCCTTGTGGACAAAGAACATGGGCAGTTTGGTATATGCCCAAGCCGCTAAACAACGGGGCGACACGATCGTCGGGATGTTCAGTCTAGAGACGTTGGGGCATTTTACGGATGCCGCCAATACCCAGAAATATCCGCCACTACTGAGCTGGTTATACCCCAACCAGGGTAACTTTATTGGGTTTATTAGCGATCTCGATTCGCGGGAGTTACTTCGCAATACGATCCGCTCCTTTCGCGCCCAAGCTCAATTCCCGTCCGAAGGCGTAGCTCTACCTAGTTTGATTCAAGGTATGGGCGGTTCGGATCGGCGGTCGTTTTCCCAGCAAGGTTATCAAGCTCTGATGATTACCGATACCGCACCGTTTCGCGATCTTCCGGATCGTACCGATGGGGATACAGCAACCAAAATTGACTTTGAGAAGCTATCGAGGGTGACTGATGGCATCAGTAAGCTAATTCGAGATTTCGTCGGTCTAGCAGCATCATAGCGAATAAACAACCTCGCTGTCTTGTCTTGATTCGATGTCTTGAAAAGGTGCTTCATTCGGGCAAAGCCCAAGAACGCACTTTTCGTTAAACCCTTGGCAGAGCCTACGTGCGGCGAATCGCTGTCAACTGTCAACT
>JBBRVB010000287.1:0-5789 GCA_038247275.1 Chroococcales cyanobacterium | reverse complement strand
ACTTCGGCAATCTCCCGCTGGCGAGAACTATCGATCTTGGTAATAGCTTGCATGAGCCAATCACTCCTGAAAATATCAAGTTTTCGATCTGAGGCAATTGCGATCGGATTGCATTTGGCTGGGGAGTGCCATTACGTCCACATTTTGCACCAGTATACTGATATTGTATGCAGATCTATCTACTAGATGTCGAGCAAACAACTCACCGATCGATTCACTCACATTTTGCATCAAAACAAAATTACTAGTTTTTAGTGGATAGTGGATAGTGGATAGTGAATGATAGATTGCAATTCTCGATCGAATTAATTGTCAATTATCTACCCCTAGCTATTTCCAAAATCTGCTTGACCCCAAATTTCAGATAAGAGTAAATCCTCCCCAGTATTTATTGGTGTAATTATCGCCCAGTGATGGGGTAGGATAATCCGATCGATCCAACCGCGTTCATTTGCAGTTACCGGCAATCCTTGTTTATAAGTATTGACTATAGTTTGTAGATACAGTCGCAACTCAGTGAGAAATTCGGAAGTCAGTTGTGGATGCGGTTCGGTACCAGCCAAATATTTGGCGATCGCAAACACCACTTGATAAATACAGCACTGACGATACAGATGGATGCTAGATCGATCGCTTGGCGTACTTAAGCTTTGTAATAACAGTGAGATCCAATGATGAATATAGTCTAAATCTGCCAAACCTCCAGTAGTTACTAGCAACTCTAAATTTAATTGAGATCGATCTGGTTGAATCTCATGGCGGAACCAATCCCAACACAGCTCGATAATTTGTTTAAATAAACGTTGATTGTCGGCACTAAATTCATTTCGCTTGCGGAACCTATCGCTAATCAAAAATGCTTGAAATGCAGCTAATTGTGCCTCATGACTGGCAATAATCTCAATTTCATCGATCGAATCGATTGGGGCTAGTGGTGCCGCTACTGAGCTTTCAACTAGTCTGGCAAGTTCGTCAGAAATGGTACCGCCCAAGGTGCGATCGCCTGCTAAAACTTCAATTTGAGCTTGTTGAAGATCCACCAAAGCTAACAAGCCAATCTCATTAATCCGATCGGGATGGTTGGACATTGCCGAGACGATCGCCTGGTTGAGGGCTAAAAAGCCCGGTAACTCAAAGGATTCGGCTAAACTGATGCAAGTGTCGGTTACCCCATCCAGACAGTCTTTAATACAGCTAGGATCGTGGGTAGCGATCGCGGCGACGACTTCATCAATTTGCTCCTGAATCGTGGTTTCAAAAATTGAAGCGACAATATCAAACCCTAATTCAATCGACGTTGGGAGCACAATATCTGCCTCACTCCAATCACCTAATTTCAACTTTAAACACTCTAGTGTCTCAGTTAAGCGATCGAGAATTGCCAGCTCATCAATTTCGCGGTCGTTCATTTGGGCTGTCAAGCATTCATGCAATCCTGAATATCCATCAAGGAGTAATGTTTGGATCGAGATATCGATCTCTAGTTCGAGATCGTAAAAGACTCGCGTTACATCTTCAAAATTATGAGCAATTCGCTCGATTGTCCTCAATCCAACATTGGCGGCAGCACCTTTGAGGGTATGTAGCGCACGCATTAAGTTATGGACTTTAGTAGTAGTATGTTCGCTCGGAAGGGTGAGGATTTCTTGCTCGATCGTGTGCAGTAGTTCTGGTGCTTCAGCTAAGAAATAACTATAGGCTTGTGCTTGAATTTGAGAGTCATTCATGACCATAGTGGATAGTGGATAGTGAATGGTGGATAGTGAATAGTTAGCTAATTGAATCTACTCACAATTTTTTGACTGTGGTGCTAAGATACTTATTTAAAGAAGCTTCGATCGCCTGTCGGGTAATTGGTTTACAAGTAAACTCCGAAGCACCGACAACTTTAGAACGAACCCTATCGAGTAGCCCATCTCTACCTGTCAAAATTACAATTGGAATTTGTGAAAAAGCCGAAATTCGCCGAATTTGACCGCAAATTTCGTAGCCGTTAATTTTTGGCATGATCAGATCGAGAAAGATTAGATCGGGTTTATTTTCGAGTAATCTTGGCAAAGCTTGAGTAGCATCTTGAATCGCAATAAACCGATAGCCAGCATCCGTGACGATCGATCGCATACTTTCACAGATTTGGGGATGATCGTCGATACAAATCACCAATTTGGATGGGGCGGGTTTGGGTAGTAGCGAGGGAGTAAGGACTTTTGGTTGACGGGATTTTGCGGCGATCTCGTCGGCTGTGGCGGTGAGGAGCTTGCTGCCAATTTCGGGACATTGGAGATCGGGAAGATCGACTAATTCGATGATGCCAGTCTGGATGTATCGCGTCAAAGAGCGGGTGATTAATAAGAGATCTTCGCCAATTTCAACCGCGATTTCCCGTAATGTCCGCTTGCCAGTGATGACCTGAACCAAATTTTGATAAATAATCGGTGTCGTTTGGCGATATAGTTGCACTGGATGTTTGATGATTGGCGTTTTATTAGGTGAAATATTTCCTAATTTTTGAGTGTGCCACTCTTGCCATGCAATCTCCGCATGAGCGATCGCTTCTTCGGTATTAATTAAGACTGATGGCCGCTTGGTAAAAATTTCGGGTTGCGATCGAAAAATTAGCTTTTGACCTTGACTGTATTGCATCAAGTCAAAAATTGTCTCTTGTGCCGCAGTTGCCAACATTGCACTCAGTTGTGAAGATTTAATTTCCGCCAGCATTACCAGTGCCAATCCACCTTGGTAATGCCAGCAGAGTTCTCTTTCGGTCTCAAATCCCTTGCCAGGATTGTGCTGGGCTGCCTGAAATAGCAAGTCGAGTCCGACATATTCATAACCGACATGAGCGCGCAGGAGTCGCTGCCACAAGCGATTGGGCTGGGTGAGGTCGAGACTCCACACGATTTGTCCTTGGTAAAACACAATCTCCCAAGCGGCTCCTGATGCTACTGACACATTCACGCAACCAGTAAATTCGCCCCAACTTAGATACTGGAATCGACCAATTGCATGATGTTGTGGGTCAGTGGCTGTCAAATAGTGAAGATCGTTATTCATTACGAGAGAAAATGGGATAGTCAAGGCAGTGAATTTAGCTCTTTAACAATTGGGATGTCTAGTATAATTGTGGTGATCGATTCTTAAGAGTCTTCATTAGTATTCCCTAGTAATCGCCCAGTACGCTATCATGCTCAATTAACATTCGCGATTATTTCAAAAATTGAGTTGGCGACACTTTGTACACTACAAAAAAACGACAGAGTTTGAAATCGATCGTGATTAAATAGTATTTACGACTGCCAGGTTTAAATTAGGAGTTGACGTGTTGAACTTATTCGCTAGGTTGAAGGAATTATCCAGTAAATTGCCACTGACAGGGGCAGAAAAACCTCGTGAGAATCATCAACCGTTAGCTGGTGGGGATTTTGAGCATTCTAGTCGCCAACCGATCGAATCCGAACGCTCCCATAGCGTTGGCGTTAATGGCGCGGCATCGGATAGTGCGACCAATCTCTACCCAGATCGATCGATCGAATCTAATCCCCACAGTTCAACAGCCGGTGAAGTAACTGATACTCTAACTGTAAATCCCGCAGCCGATCCCACCAGCACTCGTCAGCCCACTGAACAGCCGTCAGTGTTAGCGGTAGTCGGTGAAACAGTCACAGTAGTTGGCAAGACCGTCGGTAAAGTCGGTACTACTCTAGCTAAACCATTTCAAGGTCCCAAACCTTTCTACAAAAAACGGCGATTTTGGGTTGGCTCTGGGTTGGGTTTGACTGGGTTGGCACTGCTGGGAGCGTGGATTTTTGTCGATCGCAGCGTTAGTAACTATGCGCCAGTAGATGCTCTCAACTACGTTCGCCCCGGCACGGTGACGATCGAAGGATTGGATGGAAGTGTCCTGCTGCAAACCGGAAATGCTACCCGCGAGACGCTCAAAACTTGGCAAATGCCTGACAAGCTCAAAAAAGCCTTTGTCGCGATCGAAGACCGCCGCTTTTACGAACATGACGGTGTGGACTATAAGGGTGTGACTCGGGCACTAGTTCAGAATATTACATCCCAAAGCTTAGTCGAAGGAGCCAGCAGCATCAGCCAACAGTTGGCGCGGATGGTGTATCTCAATCAAGAACGGAGTTTTTGGCGGAAACTGCGGGAAGTCCGCATCGCCCAAAGATTGACCGCCGAACTGACCAAAGACCAGATCCTCGAACGTTATCTCAACCTCGTCTATCTGGGTGAAGGTAGCTATGGAGTCGCCGACTCCGCCTGGGTGTACTTTAGTAAAACCGTAGACCAACTAACGCTAGCAGAAATGGCGACCCTCGCCGCCATGCCACCAGCACCGAATAAATATTCCCCCTTTGTCAACCCGAACTTTGCCAAGCAACGGCGAAATCTAGTCCTCGATCGGATGGTCGATGCCAAATTTATCACAGCAGCCGAAGCAAAAACAGCCAAAGCTGAACCCCTCACCCCCAAACGCAGCCCCCTCAAACGCCGACTCCAAGCCGCCCGTTACTTTACCAAATACATCGAGCAAGAACTCCCCAAGCGAATCTCCGCTAAAGCTATCAAAGAGGGTGGATTAACTGTCCAAACTACTCTCAACCCGGCATGGCAAACCAAAGCCGAACAAGTCGTCAACTCGACAGTCCGCAACAATCGCGGCTCCTTCGGACAGGCGGCAATGGTGAGTATCGATCCGCGTACTGGCGGCATTCGATCGATGGTCGGCGGTACTGACTTTGAAACCCATCAATTCAACCGCGTCACCCAAGCCAAACGCCAACCCGGATCGACCTTCAAACCGATCGTTTATGCGACCGCGATCGCCGGTGGGATCAGTCCCAATAAATTGTATCTCGATGCCCCTTTTGATGTCGATGGCTATAAGCCCAGGAACTCCAGCCAAAAATTTAAGGGTCAGATTACAATGCACGATGCACTGATTAGTTCAGTCAACATCATTGCGCTCAAAATCCTGCTCGATACTGGCTGGCAACCAGTAATTAATAATGCCAAAAAAATGGGGATCGAATCTAAACTCGAACCATACTACTCCCTTGCTTTGGGTGGATTGGAAGTCAATTTACTGGAGATTACTGGTGCCTATACCACCTTTGCCAATCAGGGTCTCCACAATCGGGTTCACGGCATCACCCGAGTCACCAATCAAAAAGGTGAAATTCTCTACCAAAGTAAACCCGCACCGACTAAAGTCTTTGAACCCGATACGACCGCGATTATGAATTGGATGATGCGTGGTGTCGTCAATGAAGGGACGGCAACCTCCGCCCAAATCGGTCGCCCAGTTGCTGGTAAAACTGGAACTACCGACCAAAAACGCGACCTCTGGTTTATTGGCTTCGTCCCCCAATTAGTCACTGGTGTCTGGCTGGGGAATGACAATAATCGCCCGACAGGTAATGCTAGTAGCACGGCGGCTTACGCCTGGTCTCAGTTTATGAAGACTGCCGTCCTCGATTTCCCCGCGCAAAATTTTCTGCCTCGTCCTGACAAGCTCAACGGACGCAAACCAGAACTCAAGCTCGAACCAATTCGTCCTCGCTATCGACGGGATCTGTCGATGTCCAGAGACGGCCAGAGAGCTGATGACGCAAGTACTAATGACGCTCGTCCCCGCCGTTCCCGCCGTCGCCGTGCGGAGGAAGCTACTAATAATAGCACCGCTCAAGAAAGTCCTCGCCGCTCTCGTCGTTCCCGCCGGGTGGAGGAAACTAGCGGTAATAACACCGCTCAAGAAAGTCCTCGCCGCTCTCGTCGTT
>JBBRVB010000286.1:0-5807 GCA_038247275.1 Chroococcales cyanobacterium | reverse complement strand
GTTTCCATTCAATTGATATCCCTAACGAGTAGGAATAAGTGCGATCGTCAAACTAGCTGAAGGAATTGCTGCATCTTGTTTCCATTCAATTGATATCCCTAACGAGTAGGAATCCTATCCTTATTAAACCCAAAACCAAAGCCAAGTTTAACACTCATTAGCGACCCTCAGTTCAAAATTTAGTCAAGATTATCTTTGACAGATAGATCGAAACAACTCAAACGTATAGGTATCAAGCTATCGAGGCTCCCGACGAGAATACTCGATCGCAGCCATTTCCCATGAGGGTCGCCAATCAATATCCACTCACGATTGCTCGATCGATCTCCTGACTCGATCGTGTACCTTAGCGAATAAACTAGCTTGATTGAGCGTGGGAAAAGACTGCCCAGTCAAGATATTCAGACAGGCTAAAATCCGTGCTTCCCACTGAGATCGATCCTTCACATCTGTACCCCAAGCACTCAAGACCTCCTGCTTGGAGATACCACCCAACCGATGGGATAATTCATTGCGTTTGTTTTGACAATCATTCGACCAAAAATATTGGAAACTAACTTGTTGAGCATTGGGAACAACCGCCTCCAAGATTTCTCGCCGGAGAGAACCCCGCCATTGAGCATGGGGATAAGTTCCTCGTGCATTATCAAATACAGACTTTAATTGTTTGTGTTTAGTTAAAATGGAATTTAATACTTGTGGAAAACCATTTTGAACATCCTTAATATCATTAGGAAAAGTTACTTTTGCCCACTCGAATAAACCCCCTTCCACTGCCCGAAAACTGTGTAGCATTGCTTCAGCGGTATTATTTTGCTCTAGTCGAATCACCGCTAGATATGCTTGCTCGTAAGCCATCCACCACCAAAACTGACTCTGTTGTTTGCAGCTATCTAGGGTGTTGGTAGCATTCGCAGAATTCAAAAAGCTATCAAATTCGCCACGATTCCAGGCGATTCCAGCCTTGAGTAGATTAGGCACAGCTCCGAGTTTTTTGGCTGGGAAGTAAGGCTTTAATAGTTCTTCAGCACCGGCATAGTCAAATCGATCGAGTAATCCGAGTACCTGTTGTTGAGTCCGATCCCAGAGATAGTTTGTGCCGAGAAATGGCCCAGTGTAGTCTGAGGGCTTCCCTGCTTGGTTGTTTCGCTCATTTTGATGAAACTCAAAGAATTTGATCCGATCGCTGTACAAACTCAGTCCAGAGATACGTCCAGATTCAGATGTTTGCCCCACACCACCTTTTAAACCCAACCATATCTCCACATTTAATGGCGGAGCAATATCCTTGCGCCAAGTATTTCGCCACCACTCAAATGTGGCTTCAAAATTGGCTGGATTAGTGCCATCTGGACCTAATGAAATAATCGTGGTAGGGATCTGATGATTTTTCTCGACCCAGGCTTCGATCAATTTGCAGCTATAGATCGTATCTTTATCACGCTGGCGAACGGGATCTAATTGATCGGTACCAATTAAATACAGTCGATCGATTCGATCTTTTTGTTCTGTCAGTAATTTGCCAATAATAACGGGTTTAATGCGATCGAGATATTGCTCTCCAGCATCGACTAAATGTTTGGTTAAGTCACGATAGTTAATCTTACCTAAATTTAGATCGCTAATAACTTCAGCCTGTTCGCCAATAATATCGCCATCTTGCATTCGATCGTCCCCAATGTTGTACCAAAGTCCAGAAGAAATCTGAAACATCAGGTCGCGGGTACCGATCGTAGCTATTAAAATTGCTGTCATAGTTGGATGAGAAGCAGTGTAGGGTTGGACGCGGCGGCGTTGATGGCGACGAGGTTTGAGCGATCGATCGGGGGTGCGTCGATTTTGACGATACAAAACAGCGTAAACGGCTCAGAGAAAAGAGTCAATCCCTAATTTAGAGAATCAGACTGTTCTGATATCTGTTGAAATTAGATTGAAGATCTAATTTATTGCTGAGGTGGTTTCACTCCAAACAAATAGCTACTATCTGAGGTCTCGTGTAGATCCTTTAAAAACTGCCTACGCAAGGGACGATCTTGGCCCATGAAAATACAAACAATTTCCTGCTTTCCCGATCTTTTAATACTCGCCCAAGAACAATGAGCTTCACCAGCACCAGCATTCCCACCCACATCTGGTTTCCGTTTATAAGTAGGTCGATAGATTAGTTCCATCCCATCGCCGCGAGTAGCTAGCGGATTGTTAGTAGACCAATCTAAATCCTCAAGATCGATCGGATTTTCATCTGGTCCACACACCTGATAAATAGCACAAGTGCGGGGTGAGAATACTTCGGCATTAGCTGGTGGAAGCTGAGATTGATAACGTTGTGCCCAATGTTTCTGTGCTGCGCTAGCCCAATTATTATAGATCCTCAGCCAGATCTCTGGCTTAGAGTCAATCCCAAAATTTTTGGTTTCCACATTCCCTGTTTCTGTTGATTTGACTTTGTGCGTAAAAGTCACATGACAACCTCGCGCCGCCTGATTGCCATTATTCATCACAAATAAATGTAGTGGTCTGCGCCAACCCCGCCCAACACCTCCAACCATCACGGCAAACTTCATAATGGGTAAAATTATTTCCTTTAAAATCTCCTTGGGTGCGGTGATTTTGAGGCTCCCTTGCCATTTGTAAAAACGCTTAAACCCACCAGCTTCAGACTGTTCGCCCCAGCTTCTACCTGGAGTTAATTTCAAGCTGATACAGCCCTTTCGTCCTTTGCCATCATTAGAATCTTGCAGTGTACCGAGTAGCTCACCCACCGTGTATTTAGCATCATCAACCGACATTACACCTAACAAAAAACGTAGCAGCCAAGATCGCAACCAGCCCCGCCAGTGTGAAGGTCTGAGTTCTGGTACTCTCATATTCGGACCCGCATTGCCTTGGCTAAAGAGAGTAAATGATAATACTTTGCTGCTGTAACCTGCTAGCAATTTGGGCAGATCTGGAGCTGGCTTAAAGTCTGATGGTGCTGTTATTGCACCATAACCAGAAGCAGTTCGAGAACCCAACCCATGTAGAGAGAGAGCTTGCTGTAACCACTCCCATACTTCCGTAACTTCGGCAGCAGTAGCCCGACCTGCAATCCCTTGAATGGCTATTTTGACAGAAATGTCATCATGACCATCACCTAAAGTATATAAAGATAGTGGCGTTCCTTGACCTTGATGAAATACTTGAAAACCCTGTTGGGGATTGACAATATCTAAACTTAATTTGGTTGGTTCTTCGGGAAAAGCATCGAGAAACTCGACTTTCCCTGTAGTAATTTGGGAATCATCTTGCCAGCCGAGTAGCTCTTGCATTCGCGGTTGAATGCTAGGGTGTTGTTTTGCCCAAGCTCTGACGATGCCCCGAATCGAAGCTGCGGGTATGTAACCATAAATTGGCAACTCTGCAAAATAGTTAAGATTGTCGCCGAGATTGCGTTTATCTTCAGGGCGATTTCTGCCTTGAGGACAGCCCGATCCTAACTTCCAGGCTCCACAAGGTTCGCCCGCTCCAACGATCGTTTCGAGATCTGGATGGGGAAAAGAACCAACTTTTGTCCGCCAGTCAAGTGTAAAGATACCACTCCGAAATAGATCGCTGCTAGCTCGTTTTTCGTGCTGTTTTTCTAAAAGTTCTAACAGCTTGACACCACTATATGGATACATAATTTACTTTTTATAAGCTCTCGCCCAAAAATTCCAATGGTTTGTTAGTACTAAACTTTTGCGCCAAGTTGTCATGTATTCTCGCGGTTGCTGTCTTGCCATTTCTACTACGGCTGCCATGAGCGTTCTACTATCTCTGGCGGCTTCTCCCAATATCAATTGACTCAATAGCGAACGCCATACTGGAACGGTACGCTCTCTAATCTTGCCTTCTTGGTCGTTAGTTTGATTGATATAGCCAACTGCTGATAGCAGACCAAAGACTCGTAAATGCTGAGACAATCTCAATACAGCAGTGAGATCTTCCTCAGAAATATTTGGTTGTTTATCTAAATAAACTTGAATATGTCCGTGGGCTAATAAACTCATTTCTTCGGGTTGAATCATTACTATACCTCCTGATTAACTAAGGGTTGAACAGTGGGTACAGTTCGATCTGCAATCCAACTTTGAACCCAGCCTCGCCCCACATTTGCTTGACCGCCAACTTGAATCAGTCCGCTCAGTAATTCATTCATCGCTTGATTATCTTCTGTGGTCATAGGATTGGATTTCTGGACAGCATAGCCCCAGCCATAGTAAAAAATCGTGTCTCTAGGAATACAAACATCCGTCCAAAATACATCAGCGGAACCAGATTTTTCGTCAATTTTGTTCCGAATTTGTGTCCATAGTGAATGTTCCATTAACACTTGAAAATCATCGTCAGGTAAAATAATTCGATTTTCTTCCCAGTTTTTATGGGTTGGTTCACCTAAATCTTGACACCAACTGCCAGAAAAATCTAGAGATGCCAATTGCTCTGTAGATAGTTTTTTGACATCTACTGTGGCATCGGCAACAGTGTAAATACCAGCACGACTTCCTACTGCATAATCTGGAAAAATAGCTTTCGGCTGTCTACTCAAAATGCCATGATCTCGAATTAAGGAATGACAACTTACCCAACTAAAAACATCTCGTCCTTGCAATGAAAGCGTCCGCATTGGCACCCATAATAATCGTGCATCACCAAACCAAACTTGGTGTACGCCCATTTGATTATCAGTGCTTAATTCTCGCCCAAATAATCTGTCGGAAACTTGTTGACCTTTGTACTGCAATAATTCATCCCGCAAGCTACCCCGCAAGGATGAGCCAGGAATATAGGGAAAATTAGTATGTGCTTCTCTGGCAATTTCTAAGATATTACCCAAATCACCTTCACCGCCACAGTGAATCGGTGCCAAGCTGTATAAATAACCAATCCGAAAATCTTTCATGTGTTTATCCTTGATATTTAATCCACAACAATTCTGAATAGCCCAACTGTCGCCAGCGTTTGACCTTATTTGGGGCAGTTGCTAGATCTTGATATAGTGGTCTGGGCTGATTTAAGTAGTAGTTACTTCCAGGGGGAGCTGCAAATACTTGTGCCCTGCCAATTCCATTAATTGGTACCGACCGCTCTGTTGCCACACTCACCAACTTCCCATCAGGTGACTGATTGAGATTGGAAGTATGGGCAAATTTCCATTCCCACGGCCACGCCTGACAGAGAATTTCACCATTAGTCGATCGCTCAAATATGCCTGGAGTGACCAGATAAGAGATAGATCTGCCATCGCTCTCAAAATTAAGCTCAGACGTAGCTCGAATCGCCTGCCATTGCTCTCCTAGCCGATTGCAGCGTTCTAACAATACCCGATGTCCTTCGCCACCTAGCCGCAATGTCTCACCAGTAGGTAACTCTCGATCGATCCCGAAGGCAATACTCCAATCAGGATGCAACCGCACTGCATTTTCCACAAAGTACCCACTTTCATTCTTTACCTGTCGGGTTCCAGGCTCGATCGAATTATGCGATCGACTCTCAATTTTCCAAGGTTTCTCTTCACTGTCACATTCACAGATCCAATCCTCGCTAGCGATTTCTCCCGATTTTAGATATGTCAGCACCACATCAGCGGGCAGATACTGTCGATATTTTGGTGGTTCATTATCTTCGTCTGGCTCTCTAGCTCGATCGTCAAAAGGTGTAACGAGTGGCTGGTGATGTGGACGATCGCGTGGAGTTTTCATCGATCGCTGTGGCACACAGCGACGGCGGGAATCGTCTTGGGGTTAATTCAAGATGGGATGACATTTACCAGCACCCATCCACTGGGG
>JBBRVB010000285.1:0-5814 GCA_038247275.1 Chroococcales cyanobacterium | reverse complement strand
GCAAGACAGAAGCTGATGATAATTCTAGATATACTCATAGTGGATAGTGGATAGTGAATAGTGAATAGTGAATAGTGGATAGTGAATAGTGAATAGTGAATAGTGAATAGTGAATAGTGAATAGTGAATAGTGAATAGTTTCTTGGATGGTTCGGGAGTAGCATAGATTCAATCTCCGATCGTACTCGATCGGGCGATCGATTTGGCTTAATTCTGTTCTCCCGGACCCATACTAGATCGTCCCACTCGCCGGTAATGTGGTTCGATACTAATTAGATCGTCGATATTGCGGTCGATCGTATTGCAAATTGTATCGAGCGGCAAATCATTGGGATCGGTGCCGAAGGGATTTTCAATTTCGACACCAATTGCTTCAATTCCAAATAGGGTAAAACTGACTAAGGCGATCGCTGGAGCTGTCCACCACATCAATTCTTCAACGAGTTGAAAAGGTAGTAATAAGCAATAGAGCATCAATAATTGTTTGAGGTGAATGGCATAAGCTAGGGGCATTGGTGTCCGCAAAATTCGTTCGCAGGCACCGAGCATCTCTACCATCCCGCTCAGGATTTTTTGGAGTTCATTCATTTGATACAGACCGATTTGTCCTTGTTCCTCCTTCGCTTGGAGATAATCACCGATCCAAAAAGCGATTTCTAGTGGTGGATTATTTGCCGATTGTAATTTAGTAAATTGGGACTGCGAAACAAGTTTTTCAAGTCGAACATCGACAGCTTGAGACCTCAAATGTAATTTAGTTGCTACGGCAAATGCCACTAGTAGCTTTAATACTTGTTCTTTTTCAGTGCGGTGAATGAGATCGATTTCGTCGATCGCAACCCAGATCGATCGGGAGAGATTCCGAATATGATTGATAATACCACCCCAAGCTTTCCGACCTTCCCAGAATCTTTCATAGGCAGTATTTGTCCGAAATACTAAAAGTAACCCCAAGACAATACTCGGAATTATTCCCCCCAAGGCTTTAGCCGCCACAGGTATTTTATAATAAGACAAAACTGAGATAAATAAGCCAAAAGCCCCACACAATAAAACTCTACCAAAAATATTCGGAATTACCGAACCTCGGACTCTCAGGGCAATATTGAACCAGCTTGCTTGCGCTACACTCATGATTACTCAGTTGAAACAATTCCGATCGCCTCATCTTTGGATTTTTGGTGTTTACCATCGATCGCCGCACTGACTGTCAGATCGCCCATCACATTGATGGCTATCCGACATCGATCGAGAAACTAGTTTACCGTAATTAGAATCGCAATGTACTCAGTTGGCAACCCCACATGTCAATCCTAAATCAGTTGCGATCTCCAAGCTAGATCTGATGTAGGGTGTGCTGACAGATCGATCTGTTTCTAACTTGGGATCTCGATCGAGACAACTCTCTGCTAATCGAGCGGACTGAAATGATAAGATCCAGTATCCAACAGATCGCACGCGGCTCATGAGTATATCCACCACCTCCACCACACCGATTACTTGGTCGCTATTGCTCCAACAACTGCTAGACAAGCAATCCCTCAACCAACAACAAGCCGCCATGCTGATGCAAGGGTGGTTGCAAGGTGAGATTCCGTTCGCGCTCTCAGGGGCAATTTTAGCCGCATTGGAAGCCAAAAAAATTACTGCCGAAGAACTAGCCGGAATGGCGCGAGTATTGCAAACCCCAGCGATCGCCCATCCAGTTCCCACGATCGATACTTGTGGGACGGGTGGCGACGGGGCATCAACATTTAATATCTCCACGGCAGCGGCATTTGTCGCCGCAGCAGCCGGGGTCAAAGTCGCAAAACATGGGAGTAGGTCGGCATCGAGTCGCGTCGGTTCTGCGGACGTATTGGAGGCATTGGGAGTCAGACTCTCAGCACCAGCCGATCGGGTGACAGCAGCTTTGGATACAGTGGGGATTACGTTTCTATTTGCGGCGGGCTGGCATCCCGCGCTGAAGGCTGTGGCACCCTTACGCCAAGAATTGAAGATTCGGACAGTATTCAATGCGATCGGCCCCCTCGTCAATCCACTCCGTCCGACTGGGCAAATAATCGGCATCGGTACGCCGCATTTACTCGAAATTATGGCTACAGCAGCGGGGATTTTGGGTGTGCGTCAAGCGATCGTCGTGCATGGGCGCGAACGTTTGGATGAAGCGGGTTTGGGCGATCTGACAGATTTGGCAATTTTGAATGATGGGCGAGTCGAACTTACCAGTCTCGATCCGAGAGAATTGGGACTCACCCCCGCACCGATTACCGCTCTCAAAGGTGGTGATGTCGCTGAGAATGCCGCAATTCTTACCGCTATATTACAAGGTAAAGGCACGGCGATCCAACGAGATATTGTCGCGCTCAATGCGGGGTTAGCACTCCAGGTAGGTGGTGTGGTACCCATCGGCGCACATCAGCAGGGGATCGCGATCGCCCAAACGGTATTAAGTAGCGGTAAGGCTTGGGATAAGTTAGTGGAATTAGTCGAGTTTTTGGTGTAGCAAGATCGATCGGGCGGGCAATATCTCGTGTTGACGGCTGCTCATGTTGTGGGCGATCTAACTGACTGCTTCGATCGATCGAGTTGTTATTGTAAGATTGTCTTAGAAACCATCCGCGTTTTCTTCTTCTCAGCTTCGGAGAGATCCGCGCCACCTTGAAGGATCGTCGCATTAGATTGCAATACAGTCGCCGCATTGGTATCGCCCATTTGCAGAGCGGTTTTGGCAGCAGTTTGGAGGAGAGTAGCCGCACCCAACCTGTCTCCTTGCTGGAGTTTTTGTTCGGCGAGTTGAGTTTGCCGATATTTGGCTAGGGCGAGGGTTTGGTGCTGGACGTTTTCATCGACGGCTGGCTGATGATTGCGCGTGACAGTGACATTGACACTCACTGGTGGTGTCAGCAGATTGGTTAAACCCTTGGCAGGGTCATCATAGCGGATCTGGAGGGTAGCGATCGGTTGTTCGCCTTCAGCTAGTTGGCCGATATAAGTATTTACCAGAATCACCCGCGAGAGATCCTTCATCAGATCACCCAGGCGGACTACCTGAAGAGTACCATCATCTTCGACGGCTAACTCGATCGTGTCGGGAGCCACTTGGGCGACTGGTTTGAGTTCGGCGAGTCGCACTTTGGGCTGGAGTTGGAGTTGGAGATAAGCATTTGTCAGTCCGACTGCTTGCATCCGATTGAAAATTCGTCCAAATTCACTGACGGCTTGGGCGGCTTCGGCGATATAGGCGAGAGTACCAGCGGCGGTATCCGCAATTTTTTCGAGGATATTTTGATTCCAATTCTCCCCAAACCCGAGCGTATTGAGGGTAATATTGCTCTCAGTGGCGAAGCCAGCCAATTTAATACACCGCTCGTCATCACCGTGTTCGTTTTCCCCATCGGTGAGGATAAAGGCATGGGAGACGCGATCTTTGCGCCCTTCGAGGAGTTGGGTAATCCCCAGTTTAATCCCCGCATCAATCGCCGTACCGCCAGCCGCTTGCAATTTTTCGATTTTCTCGAAAATATCGGCAGGATTGGTAACTTGCTGACAGGGGACGATAACTTCTGCCTGATGATCGAATGCCACTACCGACAACCGATCTTCAGGTTTCAAGCTTTTAATTAATTCCCGCGCCGCCTCTTTGACAGTAGTGAGCGGCAACCCTTTCATCGAGCCACTATGGTCTAAAATCAGACACAAGTTCAGCGGTAGTTGACGATCTGTTGGTTCGGCAAGAGCGGATACCTCGATCGATAGCTGACGCTGATTGTTACCTTGACTGATATCTACCTGCGGATCGCTGATTACAGTTTCGAGCGCAACTTGCATCGGATTCAACTCCACATTTTTCGTATCTATATCGTATCAGAGGGTGGAGGGTGGAGGGTAGAGGGTAATGGGGAATGGGTAATGGGGAATGGGTAATGGGTAATGGGTAATAGCATGTTCGTCGCGGTTCTCTTAATACTCAAAGCCTAAAACCTAAAACCTAAAACCTAAAGCCCAAAGCCTAAAACCTAAAACCTACCCCCTACCCTCTACCCTCTACCCTCTTATCTACAGTCCCTCCAATGGTACCCCGAGAAAACGTGCCAGATCGGCACCTTGAGTTTCTAACTCAGTCAAAGAAATTGGTTCGCCAACGCGAGTGAGCGGGATTTCCCGGCGACCTTTAATCCGCACATAGAGGGTACGGCGGGGGCTGAGTCCATCTTTGATATCGACCCTGACAGCTTGAGCATCAGCCAGTTGACTTTTGAGTTCGATCCGACGATTCTTACCAGGGAAACCATTCCGAAAAATCGTAATTTCGCCAGCTTCGCGATCGAATTTATTATAGCCACCGCCGATATCTAGTAGGATTGCCACCCACAAATAAGTAGCGAGTAAGGTACCAGCAACCCCATAAAAAGTCAGGGCGATCCCTTGGGGAATAAACGCTAATGACAGGGGATTGCTAACGGGTAGTAAGTTGACTTTGAAATAGCTAGAGAGTCCAGCCAATAGAAATCCAACCCCACCAATGGAGACAACAACTGCCCAAAAGTAATTACTAAATCGGCGCGAACCCAGTACAGGCTGGGACAAAACTGTCTGCTCGACAGTGATTGATGGATTAGACATTTTTAATAAATTAGTTTCGATCTACGTCGTTCGCGCTGCATGTGCCAAGCACAATTGCGAGTATCTCTACCTACTATTACCCATCTACTCACGACTCGATCGAATTCCACCACAATTTTTACGCTTCTTCACCTATGGGGTGTTTGGCACGAGTTAAGGGTTCGCAGGTGGTTATGTGCTGCGTTCCCAATAAAACTTGCGCTCGGCGGCTGAAATGGGTAGATCGTTGATACTGGCAAACCGGCGCATCATTAGACCATTTGGGGCAAATTCCCAGTTCTCGTTACCGTAAGCGCGATACCATTCGCCCGCAGCATTGTGGTACTCATACTCAAACCGAACCGCAATTTTATGATCTAGAAAGCACCACAGTTCTTTTTTGAGCCGATAGTCTAGTTCTGTAGCCCACTTGCGAGTCAGAAACTCAGTGATGCTCGCGCGTCCGCTCAAAAATTGCGATCGATTCCGCCACTGGGAATCCTCGGTGTAGGCAAGTGCCACCCGCTCGGGATTGCGGGTATTCCAGGCATCCTCAGCCGCCTGGACTTTTTGGGTGGCGGTGGCGAGAGTAAATGGTGGGAGCGGTGGTTTAGTTTCCATAATTCAATTAATTAACGACATCATACTAGCTGATTTCAAGCGGAATGAGTGGATTAGGGTCGATTCTGGGTACGATTGGCAGATAGTTGTCCAAATACCCCCCGATCGAATCTGGTGTTAAAAAGTTGACAGTTGACAGTTGACAGTTGACAGCGAAGTTGTTGAGCGGGAGATTCAAACTCCCGCTCAACAACTATCGCACCTTTAGGCAGGGGCTTTAAACCCTTACTAATGGGTAAGTAAATTGCAGATCGATCGATCGTAGACAATAGATGTTCAGATTGGGGAATATCTATTGTTGAGAGTATTTTCTGAAAGATGAAATTCGATTTATACTGTAATTTTTTACAAAAATATTGATATATTTATTCAACAATATATTAGAATGTACATACCCGCCGGGGTCAATAATTAGGTGTATGTTGGGTAACACGATCGCTATGGACAATCATTCAATTCTCGTCATCGATGATGAATTTTCTAACTTTGAAGTAATCGAAATACTACTAAACAACGACACATACGAGCTGCATTATGCTAGTAGTGGCGAAGAAGCTCTTACTAATCTAGATACAATTAATCCCGATG
>JBBRVB010000284.1:0-5845 GCA_038247275.1 Chroococcales cyanobacterium | reverse complement strand
CCGGTGATAGTAGAAGCCGCCACGATCAGACCAATCGCCTCCGGTGAGGCGTTGAGTTCGCGTGCGAACCTTGGCAACACAGGGCTGCGCGCCATCTGGTAGCTCAACCGGGCCACCAGCCCCGCTGTCAACAGCAACAGGAATGGACTGATGCGCATGTTCTTCCTCCTAAGTCTGCAGTTTTTACCGGGACAATGCCGATCGATGGCCATCATCCGTTATTCTTATTAAGAATAGGCTAAAATAGCCCACCGCGCCAAAAATATACAACGGGCATGACAACGAAAGGCTTATGGTAGTGGAATTTCCGGCTCAATATCTTGGATTACTTGCAGATCGTAATCGACCTGCTCAAGGCAGCGCTTCGCTATCGGCGGTGGAGAACGATCCAGATTGAAATCGTAGACCCCAAACCGATTCACATGCTGCGTCCAGTAAGAGCTAAGAGCAGCCACAGCATCAGTATCCAACGGATAGCCCTCCAGTCTCAACTCATTCAGAATCCGACTAATTTCAAAGACATTGTAGAAAATCAAGCAATTTGCCAC
Source organism: Chroococcales cyanobacterium (assembly GCA_038247275.1). Classification (GTDB taxonomy): domain Bacteria; phylum Cyanobacteriota; class Cyanobacteriia; order Cyanobacteriales; family Chamaesiphonaceae; genus Chamaesiphon. Next base: position 5,297 of record JBBRVB010000284.1, on the reverse strand, counting down.
GAGGTGGTTGTAACGGATCATCTTCCGTTGCTCCTCCCGATTGTTGGAGGCGATCGCGCCCTCACCCCTAAACGACAGCCATTGCACAAAGTGATTGAAAGACTCACTTTTATTAGTTGCCCGCTGAATCGTAGATCGTAACTCTGCCTAGAATGTTGGGGAGTGCAGAAAGTATACAATTTGAGACGAGTCTGAATTATGTCTCTTTACATGTCTCAAGATGATCCAACGGCAGGGGGAGGTTGTACTCCAGATGTTAGCCAACGTCAAACAGGTAACAATCCCACCGTTGGTCAAGAGTACCATCGTCGCTTGAACCCTGGTCTACACTGATGAATAAAACATCTATGCTTGGTTAACGGCATGGGGCTACGATCGCAAAACTGTCTGTCACAGCACAGGTGAATATGCTCGTGATGAAGATAGCGACGGTTTTTGTGAAGTCCATGTTAATACAATGGAAGGTTTATGGTCTTTGTTACGTTCATGGTTTCGACCACATCGGGGCATTTCTCAGGAGAAATTACCCTTGTACTTGGGGTTCTTTGAGATGGTGAATAGTGGATAGTGAATAGTGAGTGGTGAAAAATACAATGAATACTCAACCTGCTGTTAAAATTCGCAATTTAGATCATTACTTTGGTCACGGTCAACTACAGAAACAAGTTCTAACGGACATCAATCTCGACATCAACATCGGTGAAATTGTCCTGATGACAGGTCCCTCCGGCTCTGGTAAAACCACCTTGCTAACCCTAGTTGGTGGCTTGCGTTCTGCTCAATCTGGCAGTTTGCAGATATTTGGGCAAGAACTCTATGGTGCAACCTCCCAAGAATTGACCGAAGCCCGTCGGCACAATGGTTATATTTTTCAGGCGCACAACCTCCACAGTAGCCTCACCGCCTTCCAAAATGTCCGCATGGGCTTGGAACTGCATCCCAATTATTCGATCGCTGAGATGGAAACTCGCGCGATCGAGATGCTCGAAACAGTGGGATTGGGCGATCGAATTAACTACTATCCCGATGATTTATCCGGTGGGCAAAAACAACGGGTCGCGATCGCCAGAGCCTTGGTAAGCCATCCGCAACTAGTTTTAGCCGATGAACCCACCGCCGCCCTAGACAGTAAATCGGGGCGAGATGTGGTCAGTTTGATGCAAACCCTGGCTAAAGAACAAGGCTGTACGATTTTGTTAGTTACCCATGACGATCGCATTCTAGATATTGCCGATCGAATTGTGGACATGGAAGATGGTCGGCTGCTAGACAAGTAATCGTCTTCCAGATCGGTAATCTCATCAGTCAACATGAATACACTGCCATCAACAGATGTATCTAATTATTAACGATTAACTTATATTGCTATATAGTGATATGATTAATTTATTGATTCGCGATCTGGCGGCGACGGCAGTAGTGTCCGAGCATTTCAACCAGTCACCGGAGAGGAATAGTCGATGGCAACAGTCCTAGAGTTTCAACAGTTTGAAACCTTGGCAAATCGTTTCAAACTCCTATCAGAACCCACCAGATTACAGATTTTAGCGACGATCTGCGACCGAGAATGCAACGTCCAAGAAATTTGTGAACTGACGGGACTCCATCAAGGCAATGTCTCCAAGCATTTGCGACTGATGAAAGATGCTAGAGTCGTCACCTGTCGGCGAGTGGGCATCTGGCGATACTACCGCGTCATCGATCTAGAATTATTAACCCTGTGCAACTTTGTCCATAATCAGGGCGAAAGCGCAGGATCATTATTACCTTTGCAATAATCACGAGAAATTTTTATGTCTAAATCTACTCATCGCCCCGTTCAAGTCAGTCCGATCTCCCCCGATCAACTCCAATCTCGCCAAGGAGAACTCTCGCTCGTGGATGCGCGAAGTTGGTTGGAGTATATCACCGGACATATTCCTGGTGCAGAGTTATTCAAACGCGATAGCGAAGCGCTGCCTTGGCAGGTCGAGTGTTGGCTGAAATTCCTAAAGATCGCTCGATCGTGGTCGCCTGTCTATCCGGTCATCGCAGCACACCCGTTGCCCAATGGTTGGTGGAACAAGGTTATACCCAAGTTTACAACCTCCAAGGCGGATTGATGGCGTGGAAAGGCGCAGGTTATCCAGTGAAAGCGGGCAATCAAGCATAGGGAATAGGGAACTAGGTTCATCAGGAGTTAGTGTGATGTCAAATGTACAATCTGAGCTGGAAACTGACCGAGTTGGGGAATTATCCACTTCAACCGGGGAAATTATTGACGATCGCGGTGCCCGATTGGAACTCCGCGATCCTAGTGGGGGTGAGTTAGAGCATCCCGAAAATTCTGCTGATGAATCGGATCGATCGATCGAGGAGTCAATCCCCGCAACAGGATTTCCACAATGGCTGAAAATCGGGGCGGCGGCGATCGCGGTGGCGGGTGGTGCTTGGTTCTTCCTCAATCGTCCTACCGAACATCCAGTAGCAGAAACAGCCGCAAATCCACCAATTCAAGTATCCACCCAAGTTGTTAGTCCGCAAGCGATCGGCGGGACACAAGCCCTGACGGGTAGCGTCGAAGCAGTTGAAGCCGTAACCACGACTAGTCGGGTGGTGGGACAGATTATCAGCTTACCCGTCAAAGAAGGCGATCGAGTTAAAGCTGGGCAAGTCTTAGCCAAAATCGATGTCAAAGATCTTAACGCCCAAAGCAACCAAGCCGCCGCCGCCATTACCCAAGCCCAAGCAGGTGTCACCGTCGCCCAAGCCGCCGAAACTCAAGCGATCGCGGGTGCAAGTCAAGTCGCCGCCCAACTGAATCAAGCCGAAGCGGGGTTGCAACAGGCACAAGCTCAAGTTCGCCAAGCCCAAGCCCAAGTTCAACAGTCGCAAGCACAATACCGCAATGCGATCGCCAAAAAACAATCCGTGCAAGTAGAACTTGCTAATGCCCAAGTGACCCAAAAGCGGCAAGCAATGCTCCAACAAGCAGGCGCGATCGGGCAATCTAGCCTCGATGCCGCCAATACCCAAGTTGCCGTCTTCCAATCCCAAGTCGCACAAGCCACCGCTGGCATCGACCAAACTGCTCAGGGCATCACCCAAGCCCAAGCAGGCATCGCTCAAGCCCAAGCTGGAGTCAACCAAGCTCAAGCCGGAATTACGCGAGCAAAAGCCGTCCAAGCCCAAGCACAAGGACAAATCAGCCAAGCCCACGCCACCGTAAATCAAGCCCGCGCCCAAGTCCAACAAACCCAAGCGAGTAAATCCCAAGTCACTGCCAACCTCGACTACGGCATCGTCACTGCTCCTTTTAATGGTGTAGTCACCCGCAAACATACCGAAGTCGGCGCAATGGCTGGCGCGGGACAACCGATCGTCACCCTCGAAAATACCGCTAAACAACGCTTTAGCGTCGATATCCCCGAATCCTCGATCGCTCAAATCAAACAGGGCGATCTTGTCAAAATCCGTCTAGATTCGATTAAACAGGTAATTGACGGTACAGTCGATCGGATTATTCCCGCCGCCAATCCCAATTCCCACAGTTTCACGATCAAAATTGCCCTTCCTGCCAACACCGCATTAATGTCGGGGATGTTTGGTAGATTAGAACTCCCAGGCTCTCTCCGCCAAGGCATTACGATTCCTACCACTGCCCTGATGCGACGCGGACAATTAGAAGGAGTCTACATCACGGACAGTAATAAGCAAGCGATCCTCCGGTGGGTAAAAACAGGTAAAGCCCAAAATGGTACTGTCGAAATCGTCTCTGGCTTATCTTCCGGCGATCGCGTGGTAACTAGTAATTTGCCTCAACTCAGTGATGGGCAATCAGTTGTCGTAGAGCAATAATATTTGTACCGTAATCAATCAATTCAAACGATCAATAAAACACTGGTTACTTAAAATGTATACATCAGATTTTCCCCAGAATTTGGTGCTATAAATTTATCGCCTTGGAGTAGGGTGTGTTATCGCGTTGGCGTAACGCACCATCATAAATCCTGATGGCGAATCGAGACTCAAGCCACTGTTAGGATGCTGAAACCTTAAATCAATCATTAGTTTACTTAGCTATATAGCTATTTAGTTATATACTTGAATAAGTAGAGAAACATTACCAGATCTGGTATGACTGCAAACAACCTCTCGAAATCATTTGAAAATTGGAGACTATTATTATGAAAACTAATGTTGGTTCGATCGATCGCGTCATCCGCTTGCTATTGGCTTCAGGATTGTTTTATTTAGGACTGTTTACTTTCAGTGGCTCAACCTTGGGTACTGGACTCGCGATCGCTGGGGCTGTGGCGTTTGTAACAGGCACATTAGGTTTTTGTGGACTGTATCGCCTCTTGGGAATTAGTACCAATCGGGCTTCCCAGAATTTTTAAATTGCTGTCGATCGAGGAGTGGACAGTTGACAATCGATCTATTTCATTGCCCACTGTCCATTATTCATTAATATTTGTATCGTAATCAATCAATTCAAACGATAAATAAAACACTGGTTACTTAGATTGTATACAAGAGCCAATAGCTCATGATTGGATTGAATGAAACCAGATATTAGGAGTAAATTCATACTCTCATGTTAATCCATTTTTAAATTAGGAATATTAAAATGACACCTTCCATTCCTCCATTTTTAAAGCCAGTTTTTCCCCTATTTCATCCATTATTTATGTGGACAATTCTGGCACTAACTCTCTATGCCCTTTACTTAGGAATTCAGATCGTTCGGCTCCGATCGGCTGAAGGGGAAACCAAAACCAAACTCATCCAAGGTAAATTTGCGATTAAACATTATCAAATCGGCTCGATGATTCTGGCATTAATGGTGCTGGGCGCGATCGGTGGGATGGCTGCTACCTATCTGATTGCCGGAAAGTTGATCTTAGGTCCGCATTTAATTGTGGGTTTGAGTATGACGGGCTTGATTGCAATTTCGGCATCGCTATCACCGTGGCTCAAAAGTGGCGTGCAATGGGCGCGGGTGTTGCACGTCTCCTTGAATTTAATTCTTGTGGGACTATTCGCTTCCCAAGCTGTAACCGGAATTAAGATTGTGAAAAATATCATGAATCCGCCTCCCGCAACAGCGTCTACGGTGGAATCTGTGCCAAATCCGATCGCGTCATTGATGGATAGTTCCCAGACTCTCAAACCGTAGATCTCGCTATCAGTAATGATTAGGGATTTCCAATCATCAATAATTCCAACGATATTGGGATTTTACAATCCATCGGTATTGCCAAAACAGTTTTATGTTTGGAAGTCCCTGATTTATTTAACTGTCAACTGTCAACTGT
>JBBRVB010000283.1:0-5849 GCA_038247275.1 Chroococcales cyanobacterium | reverse complement strand
TTTTCCGGGCTTGCCAACTAGTTGATTGGCACCAAATTGGGAGTGTCGGCGATCGGCATCGGCGATGGTTAAGCCTGTTTTGAGATTGGTGTCGAGCAGTTGGGCGGCTTCGGCGGCTGGGAGGGAATGCCACTGTTGTGGAATTGGATTCTTAGTTACCGTTGTCACTTTGCTGACTCCTGAAATGTAGAGAATTTTAGCCCATAATAAAGCGCAGTCGCCAGCGTAATTATTACGCTGGCGACTGCGATTACTATAACATTTACAAGAAGCCGAATCCTTGGACGGCGATAATCCCGGCTGTGGCTGAGGCGGCTAGTGAGGTGATGGCGGTACCAAATAACCACCAAGCGGCACCTGCGGCGACCTTTTGGGTTTCGATCGCTTGTTGGCGGGCTTGTCGTTGGATGGTTTTAAAGCGTTTTTTGACTTCTATTTGCACCTTTTGGGCACGCTGGAGGACCCCATCGCGGGTTTCTTCGATCTTGTCGATAATCCGATTGGCATCGGCTGCGGAGATATCTTCGCGGGAGCTGAGAACGGCGACTAAGGTGTCGCGATCGAAGTTACCAACGCGATCGCCCAGAGCTGCGAGTCCGGCTTGGGGGTCGTCAAATAACTTACTAAAGTCGGCTTGGATGCCTTCGTAGTTGAGTTCGGGACGCTCTAGGGCGTTGAGGTAGTCGCGGACTTTGCCAAATAAACTATCGAGGGTCGATTGAAAAGTTTGTTGAATTTTTTGGAGTTGCTCGGTGATCGACTTGTAGGTTGATGCTACTCGATCGGCGATTTCGTTTGCTTCATATTCGCTGATATCTTCCCGTTGGGATAGTAGCGAGACGAAGGTGTCGCGATCGAATTTGCTGACCCGATCGCCTAAGCTGTTAAAACCAGCACTAGGATCTTTGAGCAATAGTCCTAAGTCGCGTTTGATGCCGTCGGGATTGAGTTCGTCTTTATTGGTATTCCGCAGATAGTTTTCGAGATTGGCTTCAAAGTCTACTACTTGCTGCTGGGTGCGACTGGCGAGGCGACGCGGTGCTTTGACGATTACCTCCGGTAGGCTAGCCAACGAGCTAATTGCTGATTGCAATTGGTCTACAGTTTTATTTACCTGTTCTTCGGTAAGATCGCCTTGCTGAGTGAGTAGCTTGACTAATGTCTCGCGATCGACTTGGGATAAGCGATCTCGGAGGGCACCAGCTCCGGCTTTGGGGTCGTCTAAGAGGGTTTGGAGATCTTTTTGAATCCCGGCGGGATCGAGTTCGGCGAGGTTGGTTTTCCGCAGATAATCGGCGATCGCGGTGGTCGTTTTTTCGTACTGGGCTTTGGCTTGCTCGGTGGCTTGACGGGGTGCTGACAGGACGCTCGTTCTGACCGATTCAATTTTGTCAAGAATTTGATTTACCTGGGCTTCATCGAGGTCTTGACGCTGGCTCAGGAGCTGTACTAAGGTGTCGCGATCGAATTGGGAGAGGCGATCGTTGAGGGCATCGATGCCGGCTTTGGGGTCATCAAACAGGGCTTGCAGATCGCGTTGGATGCCATCGGGATTGAGTTCTTCTTTATTAGTATCGCGCAGATAAGCTTCGACTTTGCCGCGTAGCTCTTGAGCTTGTGCTTGGAGATCTGGCAATTGTGGTGCCGAGTCGGGGACGCGGGTAGCATCGAGTACTTCCGATCGCACTTCGTTGAGAGCATTGGCGAGATTTTCAATGCTATATGACTGAAGATCTTCCCGCATTGACAGCGTTTTGATGAAATAATCACGATCGATCGGCTCTAATTGCTGCCCGATGGCGGCGGGATCTGCCTGTGGATCGTAAATAACATCTTTGAATTCTTGTTTGACATTGGCTTGGCTGAGTTTCCAAGCTGGCTCAAATAGCAGATAGTTTTCCAAATCTGCCCGAATCACACTAAATTGTTTGGATTGTTCCGGTGTCGATTTCTCAGCTTGTTCACCGGGTGCGGAATTACCGCCACCGAGGACAGATGCTTTGATTTTGTTGACCTGACTGGCAACTTTCTCGACATCGAGATCGGAGAGATCGGTATTTTGGACTACTTTACTCAGGATTGCGCTCAAGCCAAGTTGGAGAGCTTGACTAGTCAAGCTGCCACCATTACCATCGCCGAGATTCGAGCCTTTGAGAAGTTGTTGGAGTTTACCAGTTAATTGGTCAGTGTTGAGATCGTCTGGAGTCGCAGATTTGAGCAGTTCGCGGACTTGGCTCTGGACATCTTTTTGAGAGCCGTTGCTGGTGAGTTGTTTCCAGGTACCTTCGAGCTTGTCAGCAATTTGGCCGATCTCTTGTTTAGAAAAATCGGTGCGACTGCTTACTAAATTGACAAAGGTTTGGCGATCGATATTTTTGAGCAAGTTGCTATCGGTGAGATCTTGGAGATCGGATTCTTTGATGAGTTTTTCAAACTGAGAGCCGATTTTGTCCAGATCGAGATTGGGGAGTTGTAAGCCACTCAAAGAACTTTGAAGTGTCTTTTGGATGCTACTCGGGTCAAATCCGGCTGTCAGTTCGCGGCGGACAACAGCGGTGATTTCCTCAGCCGTAGAGACTGCTTGACCCTTGACGACGTTGGCACCTACGGCAGACGTAGCGGTGCCCATAATTCCTTGCAGACCGGATGTAGCGGTACTGACGATCGAGCCAATCAGCGAACCTACAGCCCTCGAACCCAACCAGACTACCAATGTAAAATAGATCGACCAGATGACCACCCCGACAATTGCGCCATCAAAAGCATGATCGAGCAAACTCAGTTTGACCGCCAAATAACAAGCTGCAAATAGCGCGATCGTCACTGTCACCAGCGCAGCCAGCCCGATTTTGGTTTCGATGCCGCTAATTGTCGCAATTAAACCTTCATCGTCTGAGCCATCATCTAGATCTGGCGCACCTGGAGAGGAGATAACTGCGACACCGAGATTTGTAAGCAGCAGCCCAAAGGCAAATGCCATCATCACGCCAGCTAGTAATGCGATAAAAATATCTGGACTAGCGGAAGTACCCGGATTTTCCAGGATAAATGCACCTGGATCGATTCTCACCTGTGTCAACAGGACTAAACGACTACTTAGAGCTTGTGAAGATTCTAAATTAGAAAACATTGTCTTCCTCCACTAAATAATATAGTTTTTTTAAGCTCCTGAGCTAAGATGTGCCGATCCAATTCACATCAATGGCATTCGGAGCTGTATGTCTACTCAGATAACCGATCGCGCATCAGTCGGATTGGCGATCGGTTGTAATCTTAGCTAAGTCAGTTCTCGTGATTGCTCGATTTTCTTTTCGACACTCGTGTCACGCTCGACTGTTGCTAATGGAGTTTGAGCGATTGTTTTTCCAGGAATTGTGCTATTCTCAACTAGAGATTGACCGACCTTTTTCTCGTCAAAATAGTTGTTCAAAAACGTACTAGCAAACGACAAGATTACTGGTCCTAAAATAAAGGCAACTAATCCATGAATTGCAAAGCCCGGTACAAGTAGAGCGGCTAACCATAAGCACACGCCGTTGACGACCAGTGAGAATAGTCCCAAACTCAGGAAGTTGATGGGCAATGACAAAATTGAGAGCACTGGTCGGATGGTAGAGTTGATGCCCCCGACCGCTACAGCCGCCAACATCGCGGCTGGGAAATTGGCGATATCGACACCAGGCACAACTGTATCGATAACTAGCAATCCCAATGCTGTTGCTAAGGTAGTTACGAGATAGGCGATGATATTATTGTTCATTTTTTTAACAACTCAAACAGAGTAAGTTTTATCTAAAAGTAGCGATTTTATTTGTACATCGAATTCTCATTTCGTTTGGAGATCGCCCAAACTGCGTGAATGCTACCAGGAATCCAACCAAGCAATGTTAAACCAATATTGATAAACAGTGTTGGGCCGATGCCATAGGTCAGAAAAATACCAAGTGGTGGGATTAGAATGCCGAGTAATAAATTCATTGCTTTTAATCTATTAAGTAAATGAATATCGATTAAAAATTACTTTTCGCTGTCAACTGAATGACCCGCTCAGTGAGATGGGTAGATGTGGAGATCTACCCAAATCGAGTTAGCGATTTTTGATGCTTTGCCACAAGTCTTTTAATTGCTGCTTGATGACTCGCTCCTTCCGGGCGGCTGCCGAGCCAGCTTTGGCAAATTCGCCAGTGGCGGTTTCGGTCTTTTGTTCGAGAGGGATGGTACCAGTACTTTCAGCGTCAGCCCGAGTTTTTTCGTACCAGACTTTGGTACCATCGAGTTTTTGCTTGACCTGAAAATAGCGATCGCCGTATCGCGCTCCAAGTTGACTATCTACTTCGGCTAGCTTGGCTTTGAGGCGTTTAGACTGAGCTTGCAACAGTGGAAAGATACTGAGTGTTAAGAGCATTTGTGTTGTTCCTTGATGATGCAAATGGTTAAAAATCCCATCCAGCTAGAGCCACCCAAGTTATTCTCGATCGATTATGGTATTTCTGGGGGGATTGCGGACACCAACTGCCGAGCCGATCAGGGCGGCGACTAGTCCCAACAGTGAACCAAAGACAAACGACCAACTTACTTTGGCAGTATTAGCCGCAATATCGCGGGTTTGTTGAGCGGTAATTGTGGGTACTGGTGGCACATTCTGTCCAGTGATAACTCCATCAACAGCATTGGGTGCCGCTTGGCGGACTTGATTGAGGACGCTACCGGCATTGGAAGCAGCTACCCCAAAAGCTCCAGAGACACCGCTAGAAAGCAGCCAAGCACTCAACGCCAAGGTTGAAGCCCACAGAATCGCCCCGTTCAATAGAGCAGTATCCCGATTCATTCTGCCGGATGTCCGTGCCGCGATCCAACCGCCGACAAATAATGAAATCAGGAGGCTGACGATCGACCAAATGCCGATGCCGATCCCGACACCACCCGCTTCAGTACGGGGCGCACCAGAATCACCAAGGCTACTAGCACCAACCGCTACACCCAGAGCACTCAATACGAGTTGCGTACTCAGTGCGATCGCGATCCCAGCAATGATCGGCCCCCACCGCACTTGATCGTGATAGTTACTCGCCACTACGGGTACTGTCCGTTCGCCAATATAATCATTAGGTCTATCTACGTATGCCATAATAATTCTCCAAGTTGTTGATGTGTGGGTATTATATGAAGTTGGGTAGGCTACACTAAAGTCGGAAATTTCTCAACTGAACTTAGTTATTTGTAAGTTTGTTTAGTGCTTTTTCAACCTGCTTGACGGCTGGTGGTGTCGTTTCACTAGATCTATACATTTTGTTGCGATCTGCGGCATTGGGTTGAACTTCGTTGAGTGCCCCTTGGGAGCGCGATTCAATCTCCTCTGGAGTCGTAGCTGGATTGCGAAGAGCATCCTTGGATTTCTCATCGATCTTATCGAGCTGCTCTACGCCTTTAGTCATGGCACTCATTCCCGCCAGTACCGGAAAGCTCCCGGCAAATACCAATATTGCGGACAGAACGATCGACATTAACATCCGCACGGGGCGAAAATTGGCTAGCAATGCAGAAATGTAATTCATATCAAACTCCTCAAGATAAACTGATAATGTGGGTGTAAACAAGCTGTAGCAAGATGTCGAACTTAGACGTTTCTACTAGTGACCAAACCGTAAAGATAAATCGCGATAATCGCACCGAAAACTGCAACTATTACTCCAGAAATACTCAAGCCAGTTGCGGCTAGTTGCAGAGTTCCTGTCTGGAAGAAGGTGACTAAAACCCCCCCAATAAACGCACCGATTACGCCTAAAACTAAGGTTGACAGCCAACCACCACCTTGGTGACCGGGAACGATTGCTTTGGCGATCGCGCCT
>JBBRVB010000282.1:0-5860 GCA_038247275.1 Chroococcales cyanobacterium | reverse complement strand
GGTTCGGATAAGCTCCTCATGACCCCAAATTAGAGGCTGAACAGCTTATTCTCTCGTTCAAAAACCTTGCATTTTTGTCTTAACCGAACCGTATTGGCACTACTCCTACCGCACAGAAGAAACCTACTGGCAGTGGATTGTCCCTCCTCTAATAAAGCCAAGGAATGAGTTTCTTGACATTCGATCGATAGGCATCATATTCAGGAAACTTATGACTTAGCCATGCTTCCTCTTTTCTAGCTTTGATATCAAAAAATAGTAACAAGACTAATACACCGATCGCATGGGTTAAACTCCATTGCCAGAAACTATAGGCGATCGCTAAAAAAATTACGCTACTATAGATGGGATGTCTAACCACTCCATAAGCCCCACTAGTCACTAATTCTCCATCATCTTTGGGGTGCGGTAAAGGTGTAAGATTTGTACCTAACTCTAATCCTCCCCAAATTAATAACGATCCACCAATTAGACCAAAAAGACCTGTCAAACTCCAACCTGTGTATTTCCAAACAGGAGATAATCGATCTAGATTGACAATTGGATAAATAGGCAACAAAATAAACGAAACAAAGAGAATTACTTGACCAATTACCCAATATTCACCTTTTTCTCCGCGCCACCATTGAGCTGAAAAACCCCATGCTCTAAGTTGGTTCATATCATTACTCCTTGACTAATTATTTTAATTTAAAAATCTAAAGGTTGAGCTGATGTGATTGTCATCGGCACAACATCATGAAAGTGGTTAAAATCGATATAATGTTCCCCGCATTTGGTTTCATGAATAATGTCCACCAGTCGATAATCCCATAAAATCTCTTGGGCTTGGTAAAGATGTCGAGCATGAACGGCTTGAGCTACTGTTTCATCAATCCCACTCAACGAAATCACAATTTGGGCTTTGAGTTGCACTAATGATTCGGCTGTTTGTCCCTGTAATGGACTGTCTGCATCGATCGGATGAATAGCTGTCCAAGTCAGGGCAAAACTAGGAGTCTCGCTGCGTAATAGCCTTAATGGATACATGCGGCGCATAAACTGACCCTCTAGACTAATTTCATTCCGCAATAGATATGCCCGCATTTGAGCTTCCACGATTTGGTTGCCGCGCTGGTTCGCGGTGCGAAACATCAGCGTCGGAATACCGTTGTATGCTGTGACTACGGCATTCCGACTGAAGATCGTCCGGGCGGTAGACTGAGAAAATCGGGCAAATACCACCCCAGCGATCGCGGCAAAACCAAATAGCCCAACGAAGGCTTCAACTGTAACGATCGCATTGGCATAAACTGTTTGAGGATACATGGCACCATAACCGATCGATGCCAGGGTTTGGACACTAAAGAAGAAGGCATCCCAAAACGATCCTGGTTGAGCATTTGCAATACTATGATCGACTGCTAGATAAGCTAGCGCAAACAGGGCATTTAACACCCCATAAGCCAGCACATTGAGCAATAGAAATCTCGACCAAGAAATCGTCAGCAATAAGTGATAAGGATCGCGCCAGTAGGAGTGCCAAACGCCAGCATTTATCAGTTGCAAAACTCCTTTGGGAACTAACCAGTGTTGTTGTTTGGCGAGGTTTTTTTTGCGTGGCAGCCGCATGTTCAATTCCGGTAGATTTCCAGCATCAGGGCATGATGTTGGTGTATTGTCGATCGAGGATTACGCTGGGTTGCAACTGCACTCACCCTCTTTTTCCTGTCCAACTTCACTTCCCGCTTCATGGTTGTGGTTGTGTTTATGGTTGTGTTTATGGCCGTGTTCCTCTGGGGTCTCGACCGCCAGAGTGTCCGCAAGATAGGCATTTACGGCTGTATCTGGATCGGTTTCGGGGGTGATAATCGGCTGAATATCCTTGGATTCCAATCGATGTGCTAATCCCCGTCCCATCCCACCACTAATCATTACCTGCACTGTATCTAAGGGGTGAGGGTGCTTGGGGGAACTCTCATGAAAACTTTGGTCTTTGGTGAGTTGTGACAGTTCTTTGGTTTGGATGGTTTTGTTTTGGCTAGCAACGGCAATTTTCATCATATTCCTGGTTTGTTAAGATTGTCCATGCTTGACATGCTAGGACTAAAGTGTGAGGTTCTCGCGAGCAAATTCCCTATTTAATTATATAGCTAAATAGTTGTACGATCGAGTAAAGATTCTAAAACGATCGGTTTGGTCGAGCTAGTCTAACGAAGACTTCATAGCTGATTGAGACGATAACCCATACTGTGCAGGTTTTCGATCGAGTGTTCTGATGCGCCAGCCGCTTTGAGTTTCTGGCGCAACCCTCGAATGTGAACTTTGATGGTATGTTCTTCTGGTGGAGATTCTAACGACCAAACATGTTCGAGAATGGCAGTCCGACTGAGCACGCGCCGACCATTGCGGAGCAACAATTCAAGAATCGCATACTCTTTGGGGGTGAGATGGATGGGGGACTGTCCATAATAGACTTCATAGGTGCTGGGATTGAGGCGCAACTCCCCCCATTCCAAAATCGGTGATGAGCCAACACTGCCCCGTCTGAGTAAGGCGCGAATCCGCGCAAAAAGTTTTTGCAACTCTACAGGTTTAACGATATAGTCATCAGCACCCACATCTAAACCATTAATTTCATCATCGATCGTATCGCAGGCGGTCAGCATCAGAATCGGCAATTTGTAACCATGAGATCGCAAGCGATGACACAGACCGATACCATCTAATTCTGGCAGCATTAAATCCAGTAATAGCAGGTCGTACTCTAGTAATTTTACCTGTTGCCATCCTGCTTCTCCATCAGTGACGATATCGACCACATAACGTTGGTCGGTCAGAGCTTCTGCCAAGGTTTCGGCAAGGCGAACATCATCTTCAACTAGGAGAATCCTCATACTTTACATTGTTTGTGCGGATAACTCATCACCACCAATTTTATAAGAATTTGGGGCGCAAATTTCGGCGCGGATTTCTTTTCAATTGTTGCGTCGATCTTTGATTATCAACACGTTCATTTAAACAAATGTTGCAAATGTTCAAGATTTATTGCTGTAATTGATTCTTTCCGATTTCTTTACTGTTTTCCTACCTGTTTCCTTACTGTCGATCTGCGACGATCTAGACACGAGAAGTAAGGATCAGATTAAAAATGGCAAATATGACGATCGCCAGTCCGGTTGAACTTTGGCCTACCAGTTCCCCCGATGATGTCCAGTCTGCGATTCGCGCAGTTTACAAGCAGGTGTTGGGAAATCCCCATGTGATGGATAGCGAGCGGCTAACGATCGCAGAATCCCAGCTAGGAGATCGAAGTTTCTCTATGCGGGACTTCGTTCGAGCAGTGGGCAAGTCTGAATTTTATCGTTCCCGTTATTTTGAAGCCTGCGCCCCTTATCGCTTTGTCGAATTGAATTTCATGCACTTTTTGGGTCGTCCACCCCAATCTCAAGCCGAAGTTTCCGAGCATATTATTCGGTGTATCGAACAGGGCTACGATGCTGAAATCGATTCTTACTTAGATAGTGATGAATACCAAAGCAGCTTTGGTGAAAGTATCGTTCCCTACAATCGGGGTGCGATGACTGAGGTGGGTCAAAGTCAGGTGACTTACAACCGGAGCTTTGCGATCGATCGCGGACCGGCTCAGATCGATAGTGCAGTGAAGTCTTCTCGGCTTGTCTATGCGGTTGCTACCAACAGTAGCAACAAAGTATCTCCAGCTAGCCTCAATCTGGGTGGTTCGGGTGAAGCAAACAAAAAAATGTTCAAGATTCTGGTTACGGGTGCTAAATTCGATCGCCCCCGCCGGATCAGTACGAGTACTTATCTCGTAGCTGGCGACAATATGAGTGCCCAAATCCAGCGGATTAATCGCACCTCTGGCAAAATTGTCAGCATTACTGAAGTCGTCTAATTTAGATCTGCTCAATATTCTGAGGATGTTGTGGACCTAGAAATATGAGTATTTCGATCGGTCTCCTTCGCAAAAATGCTCTCTCCCACCGCTCAAAAAAAGTTACAAGTCTGGATTCGTAGTCGGCATGTAATTTGCACTGGCAACTTTTTCATCTTTGAGACTGTAGATTCTATGGCGATCGACCGATTTAGCCAATGTGTTGAGACGTTGGGGGGCAGTGTAATTTCGGTAGAATCGATCGGCAAGATTTGGATTGGCGATCTGCGACCAGTGATGCTTTATCGAACTAAAGCTAGTTTGCACACGCCCCACCATCAGCTCAAACTGTATTGGATTAAATATGGAAGTTTTCGGACTAGATTCGACCCCCAGTGTCCCCTACTATCGGGGCTATCGTAGCCAAGCAGGGCAATCGATGCTGGAATTTACCAACATGCTCCAATTACTCCGGAGTGCTTCCAGTAGCGATCGAAATCTGGCAACCAATAATAAACCACAATTGACGCGAGCCATCATCCAAAATTCCCCCTATGGGAAACAACGGATTAGTGATGTCAGTGCAATTCTAGCTGAGATTTTCAAACGTCAGGAACCAGAGATATCCACACCCCCCGTTTGGAGTCCTACCCGTGACTATGTAGCAGAGCAAGCCTTGCCGCCAACAGATCTGGTGCAAACCCAGACGATCGATCGCCTACAGAAGCAATTAGCAGATCTACGTCCCTTTGCTGCGATTGGCTCCGCATATCTCAACAATAATGGTCAGACTGCTGGTGGATCTAGCCCTACTGCCTTGAACGGAAAAGTAGATTCACAGATGGCTCAGATTGCCATGCTGCAAGACCAAATTGCTGATGTCAGGCGTAATGCCACCATCGGCGAAGCCTCGCTTGAACAAGTGGCGCAGCCGAGTTTTTAACGGTTAACACGGTTGTACCGCCACCAAGAACATCAATCTTGGTAGCGGTGCCACCTGTTAATTGGCACCCATACCCAACCGTAAATTTAGCTCCCTTTTGAAGAAATTTTATGTCAATTCCTTTATTAACCTACGCTACTAGCTCCCAAAATAATCGAGTACATGGCTTTGAAGTTCCGGGTGACGAACATTCGCGGATTTTTACGACTGATAATCTGCTCGGCACCTCAGATCTAGACAATTTGATCTCGGCAGCCTATCGCCAGATCTTTCACGAACAACAGATGTTATCTAGCCATCGCCAAAGGTTCCTAGAATCCCAATTGCGTGCGGGTCAAATTACAGTCAGGGAGTTTATTCGTGGATTGGCACTTTCTGATTCATTCCGGCGACTCGTATTCGATACGAATAATAACTATCGATTTGCGGAGATTTGCATTCAACGCATTCTCGGTCGGAATGTCTACAATGAGCGTGAGAAGATCTCTTGGTCGATCGTTATTGCCACCAAAGGCATCCAAAGTTTTATTGATGATTTACTCAATAGTGATGAATATCTAGATAACTTTGGAGATAGCTCTGTCCCCTATCAACGTCGCCGGATTCTACCACAACAGAGTCAAGGTGAAATGCCCTTTGAGCGAATGGCTCGATACGATAAATACCATTTAGCGAAACTGCCCAAGCAGACAGCTCAGTTTAATAAACCAGGAGCCGCCCGTCTGGACTATACTCGTTGGGAGTGGCAAAAAACTCCGCCCAAAGCAGTGGTCAAAGTTGGTCAGGGGATTATCTATGCTGGTGTAGCCACGATCGGCTTAATGGCTCTAGCGATTCTATTCGGATTTTAGATAATGTGACAAATTTGCTGTTCGTGGGGATTACGGTTGGTATTGTTTGTTCGATCGCTATTTGCTGGTATTTAAGTCAGGAAATTACTCGCAGACAACATGCCGAGAGGCTACTGCGACAACAAACAGATCGGGAACGATTGGTAAATCAGATTGCTTTGCAAATTCGCCAGTCCTTAAAATTGGATGAGG
>JBBRVB010000281.1:0-5866 GCA_038247275.1 Chroococcales cyanobacterium | reverse complement strand
TGCTTTTATTCCTGCCCCAATTAAATGTTCTGTTGCTTTCCCTTCAAAAAACTCACTAAACAAATATAGTGGAGCGGTGAGAAACCCCATGCAGTTAATAATCATTGCTTTGACTACTTGCCCTGCACTAACTTTTTCTCTTGCGTCAGTTCCGATCTCTCGATCGATTACCTCTACTATTCCAATCTCATCCACAATCCCAGCGATGATTCCTAGATGGTCTAGATCTTGTATGTCTATTTGAACTTCTGTCTTCATTTTTGATATTTTAAATCTACTTTATCTAAAATAACTTTTTTCCGATCTAACCTGCTGGATGTAGGTTAATAATTTAACAGTCAACATCAGAGGTGGATCTCTCGGCCAGACTTTTGTCGGAGGTCTATGGGTCGAGCCGAGATTTGTGCGAAATAGTGCCACTTCGCTATGCCTGCTTGCTCTGCACCACTTCAATTTTACCAATTCGAGCGCAAATTCACATTTGCTAACTTTGATTAGCAGATACGATCTAACGAGAAATGGGTTTTTTATATCTGATACCGCTCCTCAAAACCCCTAAATTTCATGTCTGCTAATGTTAAATGGTACCTTTTTACACGGATCTCGACTCGACCCCTCCCTCCCAACCTCCGAAACTAACCAATTATGACTGCCTCCACTCCTACTTTCACCGTCGAACGCCTCAGCTTTGCTACCCTTACCGAGCTGCCGCACTCCTGGCAGGCGGCCGACTACCGCGCCCTGCTCACGCAGCTCAATTTTGACAACCCCAACGCTCTGCCCGAAGCCGAACAGAAGGAGATGTGCCTTCTAGCCCTCACCGACCTGGAGCCGCGTGAGGCGGCCGTGGCCGTGCTCACCTACCTTTTCCCGGAGGAGCTGACAGCGGGCCAAGTGGAGAACCTGGCTCACCAGATGCTCACCGAGTGCCTGTGGGAAGAAAACCCCGATCTGCCGCTGCACCGTGGCTTTTACCAAGCTACGCAGCTACTGTACGAAGCCTTCAATGGCACGTTTCCAAGCGTGAAGGCGGTGGAGTTTCAGGTGAAATGCACGGCGGAGAGCGCGGCTGATTTGGCTGTTTTTGGCCCCGATGCGGGCGATCGCGCCACGGCTGCCGCGCCATTGCTGCGCCTGCTGGCCGTAGGCCTGCCCGATAATGCGCTGCTCAATCGGCTGTATTCGGATCATCTGGCGGATCATAAATTCGCGGAGGCTGCCTCTATCCTGTGGGAGCTGCGGGCAGTAGAGAAAACGGCGGAATCCATCACCTTCGATGTGGTAAGTTCAGCTTACTGGCTGGAAGATTTCAAGTATGCCGACACCTACACCGCGCCTACCCACGCCGACGCGTCCAGCGAGGAGGCTGAGTAGAAGGGTGCAGCGCGACCTTTGTAGTTCGCATCCCGCCTGCTCGTTTGCCATAGGACGCGAACCAGAAAGGTCGCGCTACTGTACATTAGACTTGTTGCTTTATAAAAAGCTCTAGAAATCATGCACAGACAGTGTGCCGCTTATCTGTGAGTGTTAGGAAACCTCCAGGTAGAAGTTCCACAACCCAGTCGCCGTGAGCATCAGGCGTTGGCGTAGCCTCTCTGAAGGAGAATCGTCGAAATCAGGCACACGATTCCGATAAATCGCTGAGACTGCATTGTACCGCTTAATCGCCGCATGGGCATGTTCAGGAAAATTGAAGCAGCGATCTTCATCT
This sequence comes from Chroococcales cyanobacterium, assembly GCA_038247275.1. Lineage (GTDB taxonomy): Bacteria > Cyanobacteriota > Cyanobacteriia > Cyanobacteriales > Chamaesiphonaceae > Chamaesiphon. Next base: position 4,155 of record JBBRVB010000281.1, on the reverse strand, counting down.
TGCCAGAAAGCGATCGTGCTCCCAACAGCGGAATGTGGGTGCTAGGATTTGAATTAGAGCTATTACTCATCCATAAACTTATGACAACTTCCGGCTCAATTTTTCTGGCTGGTGCTAGCCGTGGCGTTGGCTATCAAATTGCCCGCATTTTGGCTACCCAAAATTTGCCTGTGTTGGCTTTGATTCGATCGCCTGCCGCCCAATCCGATCTCCAGGCTCTGAACGTGGAAACGGTGGTGGGTGATGCCCTCAACCCGACCGATGTTACCAATGCCATGAACGGTCAAATTAGTGCGATCATCAGTACGATCGGCGGAATGCCCCAGGATGGACAGCGGGCGGATTTCCTCGGCAATAAACACTTAATCGATGCGGCGGTGAAGAATGGAGTCAGTCGGTTTATTCTAGTTTCCTCCATCGGCGCAGGTGATACCAAAGATGCCATTCCCGCCTCTGCCTATGAGGCTTTAGCAACCGTGCTGGCTGATAAGGAAAAGGCCGAGCAGTACCTGATGGCTAGTGGCTTGAATTACACGATCGTCCGTCCAGGTGGTTTGAAATCGGAGCCAGCTACGGGCAATGGGGTATTGACCTTGGATACCCATGTGGCGGGCAGCATTACCCGCTCGGACGTGGCGACTTTGGTATGTCGTTGTCTGGGATCGACTGCGGCTCAAAATCGGGTGTTATCGGCATTCGATAAAAACATGGTCTACGGCACAGCAGCGTATGGAGAGTTCGTGGTGTAAGCTAAAAGCATTGTCTCGACCTTTGTGCCTGATGTCTGTTAATACTCTACACGTTGATAGAGCTGATGCCCAGTCCCTATCAGAAACTTAGTCTCCCAGCCAGTTTTGCTCTCTTTATGGAGCCGACGAATGGCAAAATGCTCCCAGAACATGGAGTGATTAAAGAGAGCGATTATTTTCGGGGGAGCTAGACTTATTGAGAGCAGCGTCGATCGATCCAGAAGGTTTTGAGAGACGCATTCTTTTAATTATTAGGTGAATCGCATAACAAAAAATATATCATCTGAACTGTCTCGCTGTAAATTCTTGTTATGCGATTCACCTAACAAGAATTTACAAGACTACCCAACATGCGTTTCTCCCTAGTCGCTTACCTGCGATAGCGACTCCTTAACATGTGAGCATCAGGATTGCACCACGGATTTTATTCACCCTTTTGAATATCGATCGCTGCCAAGCACAAATCCACACCTAGATTGAGAGTCGTTTGTCGCCATTGAGAATTTTGAGGAACAAAGGCTTCTAACAATTCTTGCTTTGCCCATGCGTAAGATTTATCATCCACTTTGCCCCACCAGTGAGCGCGATTTTCAGCCCGCAGTGCTTTCACCACGCGAAGAATCGGGTATGTCCCAAATTCAGCCAGCAGAAAATCATACCTAAGATCTCCAAACTCATTTTTACACCACTGTCCAAACGTGCCGCGTGACTGGTAGACTAAATCGCCAGAGTCCAAAGCTACTAAATGCTCGAAGTGTTCGGATAACCACTGATAACGCGGTGTGTCTTGATTCATTTCGGCAAATAGTTGATAAGTGCCCCATTTACCCAAGCCGGAATGCAAATCCAGATGAATTACCTGCTGTGCCTTACCCAGCCAACTGCGAAAATGAGCTGCTAAGATTCGTTGAGTTTGAGCGGGCGCACTGCCACCAAAAAATAAACCCTTGGGAAATTCATATTGTCCGACAGGTAAGGTACTCTTTAACGCGGACATCCCATATCGACTAATCAATGCTAGAGACTTGAGCAGAAAAGGTTCAAATCTGGATGGTGAGGAGGGCGGATTGAGGAAACTATCAAGAGAGCGATAGGCAAGTGGAGCACCTGAATAAGTCTCATCAGCATTCAAAAAATTGCGATTGAGGTCGATGTTATCCTCGTTCCATCTCCGGTAGCAAGCACAACCAAAAGGATTGAGCAGATGAATCATGACGATCTTGATATCGGCTGGTAATTGCTGTTTGGCTAAATATCGCTCGATTGTTGCCAGTTGGACAGCCGAACCAAATAGACCTTCCACTCCGTGTAGGCCGCTGGAAATGACGATAGCTTTTGAGGCATCAGGATTGCCAAAAATGGCAACATCAATTGTTAAGTCGTCAGCTAACGGTATCTCCGCATCTATTTGATAGGATTTTAATCGACCATTGTGCAGGTTTGTAGCCGTAATGAACTTAGATCTAGCCGTAAAATAGTCAGTTGAGAAATAATTCATCCAAATAACCAATCGAATTGTATTTGCTGGTAGCCAGATCCAAATATTTAGCTAAAAATCCCATCACAAGGCATCAGTGCGATGAAGAGATTCAATCGACTCCTCTACATCTTATTCAAGATTATTCAGACAGTGCATTTGTACTGTGTCGGCAAAGCCGAATCACCTGCGTCAATTTAGCTCAACGGTGGCAACTGCCTCTGAGACATTTGTTGGTGTAAGCTAAAAGCATTGTATCGACCTTTGTGCCTGATGTCTGTTTCCTTCGATCGACGTGACTGTTGGATTTTCGATCTGGACGGGACGCTAACCATCAGTATCCACGACTTTGATGGCATCAAGCGTATTTTGGGACTACCGATCGATTCCCTTTCAGGGAGGCTTCGCCAACGACCGATCCTAGAAGCTCTCGACGATCTGCCTGCTGCCCAAGCCGCTAAGTTACACCAACAGCTTGACGCTTTGGAACTAGATATCGCCCACCGAGCCACGGCACAGGTTGGAGCTAGAGAACTCCTGACCAAATTGCGATCGCGGGGCAATCGGATCGGTATCCTGACTCGAAATAGTAAACCCAATGCCCAGGCAACCCTAGCTGCTTGCGGATTAGCTGAATTCTTTCCAGCAGAATTAATTCTCAGTCGCCATTGTTGTCCGCCCAAGCCAAGTCCAGAGGGGATTTTACAATTGCTATCGGGTTGGAGCGCATCACCCGATCGATCGGTGATGGTGGGAGATTATGTATTCGATCTTGAAGCTGGGCGACGGGCTGGCAGTGCTACTGTCTATCTCGATCCAACTGGAGAATTCCCGTGGCAAGATCTTGCCGACCTACCGATTACGACATCCGCCAATATCACCGCCATGCTTGAGAATTGCCAGTGGCAAGTTTCGAGCGAGTAAGATGAGATTGCCGCTTCTGTCAAAGTGTGGAAATCCAGCTTGAGGGTTAAACAGATTAGTCGCTCGTTTTTCCTCCATTTCCCGATAATAAGCTCTCCAGTACTCCAGAAGCACCCTTCTGCTGTTGTTGCCGATTATCATCATACAAAGTCAAAGTATTCATCTGAGAATGCCGACTCAAAGCTTGCGCCGCCCTGATATTACCGTCAGAAGCATCCAAAAATGCCGTAATCGAACTATGCCGCAAACGGTGCGGTGACACCCGCCGATCGATCCCCGCAGCCTCTGCATACCCCTGCACGATCCGATAGATACTATCCCCAGCAATCCTCGCCCCATAACAGTTATGGCTTAAAGAAGTAATCAGCGGCTGTCCTGACGCATTACAAGGATGAAAATTCACCCACTCTTCCAAGGCATAACTCACACTATCAGTCAGATCGATCCCCACCTTCGCTCGTTTCCCCTTGCCCAAAATCATTAACTTCTGCTGCTGGGGTAAGAAATCCTCAATATTCGCACTGGCAATCTCCCCCCGCCGGAGCGCATTGCCCCAGAATAACAGCATAATCGCATAATCCCTCACCCCGATGGGCGTACTCGGATCGATTGCCTCCAGCATCGCTTTAAACTGTTCGACAGAAATCCCCCTAGTATCCCGATAGCTTTCACTCTTGATGCTCTCGATATCACTCAGATCGATCGTAGTTTTACCCAGCTTCCGTGCCATGTCCACCAAACTCTTAATCGCCGCCAGTCGGACATTAATCGTGCTGGGTGCGAGGTTTCGATCGATCGAGTAGCGGCGATAACGCAGCACCAGTTCGATCGCAGCATATCGATCGAGATTTAGAAATTCCGCGATCGTCGCTGGAGTCGCAGAGCCACTGTAAGCGAACTGACAGAAATTCTCGATCGCCTTAACATACTGTTTCCTAGTACTATCGGCAATCTTCAACTGCCCAAACTCCGCCCAAAGATTATCCGAAGAAACGACGGGAACGG
>JBBRVB010000280.1:0-5874 GCA_038247275.1 Chroococcales cyanobacterium | reverse complement strand
TACCCATTACCCATCACCCATTACCCATTACCCATTACCCATTACCCATCACCCCTTACCCCTTACCCATCCCCCACTAAACTTCCCAATTCAGTCCCCATAGACCCTAAATAAATATTACAATTTAATTAACATAATTTAATGACCCTCTCATAAACTGGCGTTATCCATGACCGTAATTCCGCCACCTCCCGTGTCGCCAATGACACCCATCCTCTCACGCCTGACTAGCAAGCTCAACCAGCTCGAACCCTCTCCCGGTTTGGTCGTGATGCTATTATCTGTTTTCATCGGTGGTGCCGCCGGGATCGGTGTAGTTCTTTTTCACTATCTCATCGATCTATTCGGGAGTTCCTCACATGCGGCGATCTCTGACACGATCGATCGACTGCACATGCAGGGCATTAAGGGGACTTGGCTGCTAGCATTGGTACCGATTTTTGGTGGGATTATCGTCGGCATCATGCGGTGGTATTGGCAGGATTTTGGCCCCAACCTGAATTCGATGATTGCCGCGACCCAAGCTGGCAAAAAGATTACACCGTGGCGGGGACTGGTCAAAATGGTCGCGGCATCGGTATCGTTAGGAACTGGTGCATCATTGGGTCCCGAGGGGCCGAGTGTGGAAATTGGTGCAAATCTGGGCATGTTTTTGGGGCAGGCATTAAATGCCTCTCAGGAGCGACAGCGGTTATTGCTTGGAGCTGGTGCGGCGGCAGGGATTGCGGCGGGGTTTAATGCGCCGATCGCGGGTGTGTTTTTTGCCCTAGAATTAGTGCTGGGTACGACCTTTGCGACTTCATCAGTCAGCGTGGTTGTATTAGCGGCGGTGGTCGCGTCATTGGTGGCGCAAATTGGATTAGGTGGCAGACCAGCGTTTGCGTTGCCAGTATATGAAGTCAAAAGTTTATTCGAGCTACCTCTGTACCTGGTATTAGGTGGATTGGCGAGTGTGGTGTCGTTTGCCTACACTCAAACTGTAGATTTTGCGAGAGCTGCTTTTCAAGGAAATGTTAGCTATCTGGCGTGGTTGGGGAAGATCCCTCAGTGTCTGACTCCAGTTTTAGGTGGCGCGATTGTCGGGATCGTTGCGTTAAAGTTCCCTCAAGTAACTGGGATCGGCTACGAAACGATCGAAGCCATGTTGCAAGATGTCCAATTTTCGATCGTGCTGCTCGGATCGATTTTGATCGTCAAACTGCTACTAACGGGAGTTAGCTTGGGCAGTGGCTTAATCGGTGGCTTATTTGCACCCTCAATGTTTTTGGGAGCGACGATGGGGGCAATTTACGGCAAGTCTCTAGTCTTATTATTTCCGGCACTCAGTAGCCAGATTGCTGCCCCGCCAGCCTATGCAATGGTCGGAATGGCTGCGGTACTAGCGAGTAGTGCCCGAGCACCCTTAACGGCGATTCTACTGATGTTTGAGCTAACGCGCGACTACCGGATCGTCCTGCCAGTGATGGCTTGTGTCGGTTTGAGCATTTGGGCGATCGAACGGATGCACCCCAAAGCCAAGTCGCCAGACAAATTAGATAAACTCGCTCTGAGTGTACAGCCAGATCGCGATCTGGATATCCTCCGCAATCTCCGGGTGCGGGATGCGATGGATACAAATTACGTCCAAGTATCCGATCGATTAGATATTCTGGCTGCTGGTTTAAAATTGACTCAAGATAATTGTCATAGTGCCCTGGTGATCGACGATCGCGATGAACTACTCGGGATTGTCACACTTCACGATCTCAGTCGCGCAATTTCACAAGCCGAAGCATCATCACAACCCGATCGATTGTTAACTAGTAATGTCGGCAGTATCTGCACGAAATATTTATTTTATGCTGATATTGACGAGCCAATCTCGGAAGCACTCGATCGGATGAACGCTAGAGGCTTGCATCAGTTACCTGTCACCGATAGTGCCCACTCTCACCGCATAGTTGGTATCCTTCAGCAGGAGCGGATCGCACTAGCTTATAGTGTCGCTGCTACCCGTCAAGCCTTGAGCAAATACCAGATCGCACTGCCCCCAGCGACACCGATCCTCGAAGTTAATTAAATTAATTGATAATTGCGGATGCATATCTCGTTCCGAGAGGCTAGGCCAACACGCGGAGGTTTCCGACCCATGTGTTGCACCAAGCAGATAATTGAGCTTCGACATCTTTATAAAGAATCAAAAACTGCTGTAAAACCTGCCAACTTCAGACAATCATCTACAAAGTCTTCGGCATCGCTAACATGTTCGAGCTGGTATTCCATGATCCGGCGTTCGTCACCGTGCATTTTTTTAGAAGAGAGCAAAGTGGTGGGATATTTTAATGCCATTTCTTTAAATACTTTGCCATTGATTTGCCAGTCGTCAGCCGAGCAGTTAATTGTTACGCGCCACATAAGGGGGTAGAGGGTAGGGGGTAGGGAATAGGGAGTAGGGGGTAGGGGGTAGAGAGTAGAGATTAGGGATGGAATTTTACTATCCCCTATTCGCTAACCTCTACCCACTATCTTTTAGCCTGTATTTCGCATCCCCGCAGCGATACCATTGATAGTTAGTAGTGCGCCATCGAGGAGTTCTTTCTTGCTGTAGCGAGAATAGATCATACCAGCACCGCCATGTTGACGTAGCCGTTTGAGCAGCGACACTTGCAAAAATCCTAATGGGATGATACTACCATTGCGAAGTTGGATCGATCGTTGGAGTTCGGGATTATCATCTAAGAATTTTTCGTGTCCAGAAATTCGCAATACCAGATCGCTAATAATCTGATACTCTTGGGTGATCCGATCGAATAAAACCTCAAACTGCTCTTTATTTTCTGGTTGCGAAAGTTCGTTCATGTAGTGACGGGCAATTTGCAAATCGACTTTGGAAATTGTCATTTCTACCTTGGAAATTGCCATGCGGAAGAATGGCCATTTCCGATAAAAACCTTGAAGTAGCTCAAAGTTTTCAGTTGGAGCTTCGGCTATAAATTCCTGAAGTGCCGCACCCACCCCATACCAAGATGGTAGCAAAAAGCGGCTCTGCGTCCAACTAAATACCCAGGGAATCGCGCGCAGACTGGCGAGATCGCGTTTACCACCACGCCGCGCAGGACGGGAGCTAATTTGGAGGTGACTAATTTCATCGATCGGGGTAACCTGATGAAAGAAGTTGACCAGATCGGGGCAATCATAAATCAGTGCGCGATAATGACGACGCGATCGATCGGCGAGATCTTCCATTACCTCATTCCACGGTTCGATATCATCGATACCGCCAGCCATCAGACTGGTTTTAATTACCGCGCTAGCTACTTGCTCTAAATTGTAGAGCGCAAGTTCGGGCAAAGAGTACTTGGAAGCCAGCACTTCACCCTGCTCGGTAATCTTGATTCGACCGTTGATACTCTGTCCTGGTTGGGCTAAAATCGCCTCGTGAGATGGCCCGCCGCCTCTACCGACGCTGCCACCACGTCCGTGGAAAATCCGTAGCTTGACGGCGAATTTCTCAGCGATCGATTGGAGGGCTTTTTGCGCTTTGTGGATTTCCCAATTGCTACTGAGGAAGCCAGCATCTTTATTGCTATCAGAATAGCCCAACATCACCTCTTGGAGATCGGGGACTAATCCGGGAATCGCGGTCTCAGGCGTAGGTTGATAGCCGCCAGTCAGTGCTGCACGGTACAGGGGCAACCCAAACAGCGATTGCATCACAATCGGTGCTTTTTTGAGATCCTCAACGGTTTCAAAGAGGGGCACCACTTGCAGGCTGGTAATTCCGGTTGCTGGATCGTATAGTCCCGATTCCTTGGCTAGGAGCAGCACTTCGAGAATATCGCTGACATCCCGATTCATACTGATCACATAAGTCTGACTGATTTCGGGGCCAAATTCCTGGTGGAGTCGGCGTAGCATCCGAAATGTTTCGACGGTTTCGACAGTTTTGGGTGAGAAGGGGAGTTCGCCAGGAATCAGCGGACGACGAGTTTGGAGTTCGCGCACCAACCATGCGACCCGATCGGCTTCCGATAGGTCGTGATAGGATTGGGGCAAAACTTGGAGATATTCGGCAATTTCGGCGATCGTATCGGCATGACGACTACTTTCTTGCCGGATGTCTAGTTGGGCGAGATTGAATCCATAAATTTCTACTTGACAAATCAGCGTCTCTAGTGCATGACAAGTTATACCCGTCTGTTGTAGACTCTGACGGATCAAATTCAGCTCGTTGAGCAAATCTGCTCCTGAGTGGTAGCAGGTATAGGGGTTGAGATCGGCTTTTGGCAGCTCTAAGCTATCCCAGTCAGCGACTTGGCGCGATCGATCCAAAGTATTCGACAGCCGCTTGATAATATAAGTCAGCTTGAGGCGATACGGCTCTTGACGATAGCGAATGGCTAACTCGTCATAGATTTCTGGAAAGTGAGCTTTGTCCTGTTCTAAGGATTCTAATAAGGCTGGTAATACATTACTCCAATGCAGCGACAGACTCAAAGAGTTGGTCAATCCGCGTGTCGATTTGATGTATTTTTTGAGGACAATCCCCCGCTGATAGCAAGCAGTTTGCCAAGTAATTTTGGGGGTGACTGAGGGATTGCCATCTCGATCTGAGCCTACCCACGAGCCAAACCGACAAAACCGATTGCTGGGGGGATTGAGATGGGGGAAAGACTGCTTCAAAGCCAGATTCAAGCGTTGGGATAGTTGGGGAATCGCATCAAATAAGACTTCCTCAAAATAGTGAAGTGTGTAGTCCACTTCATCTAAAACTGTCGGTTTGAATTGATGCAATTCATCCGTCCGCCACCACAGCAAAATTTCTTCGAGTAATTGCCCTTCGAGTTCGGTGACTTCCCATGAAGACTCAATCCCCAACCGGGCCATATCTTCCTCAGCCCGATCGAGTTTTTCGAGAATTTTAGCGACGCTGCGTTGCTTATCCCGAATGGTATGGCGGACAATTTCAGTCGGATGGGCGGTAAATACCAAACCGATATCCAACTCATCAAATAGTCGTTGGACTTGCTGGGGGGGTACTCCGGCTGACTTGAGTAACGGAAACAGCGTGCTAAATGTCCCACGTCCTTTGGGACTAGCTTCAGCTTGCCAGTTTTTTTCGAGCAACCCCGCACCCAAAGGGGGGATATTCTCAAGATGATGCTGCTCCAGATTAGGGAGCGGTGCCGAATACTGCAACGATAGTTTAAGTGCTAATTTTTGTTCGCACTGTTCGTAATGTTGCTCGACAATATTAATTAGCTGAAAGTAGAGCGCGAAAGCACGAGCAGCGCGGATTGCATCCTTAAGATCGAGCTTTTCGATCAATTGGTGGACTTCTTGAGACAGGGGTTCTGAAGTACTACCATCCGACGTACACATCTCGCGGAGTTGATTGAGGAGATTGACTAACTCTTGACCACAAGCATCTCGGAGCACTCGCTCCCACAAGTCTTCAATTACCTTGAGTCGATGGTTGAGTAACAGGTTGGATGGAGTAGACACCATCAATTCTGGTTCCGAGGTGTGGGTTAGCGGGTGCATATAATAGTTGCTCGCAGTATGGACGTGGGGGTGAAAAAGCTACCCAAGGTGCGCTCCTAGTTCCAACCTCATGGTCGGGTAGCAGCGGTTGACCTGACGATGATTTTTTTTGCTTCGCGAGAGCGCGAACACAGACTCAGAGCGATTTCGCACTCTCGGCGAAGTCGCTGCCATTATACCAAATATTTGTAGCCAATAGGATCGAACCCATATTCTGAGCGGATCGCTTAAACAGTTTACAGTTGACAGTAGGATCTGTAGGTTGGGTTGAAGAATGAAACCCAACATGCTCAACCAAAGTTGCTTTCACCCATTAGACGTTTATGTCGGCTCAGTTGCTCCGAATGAGAT
>JBBRVB010000279.1:0-5877 GCA_038247275.1 Chroococcales cyanobacterium | reverse complement strand
GGTAATCTGAATCAGAATGTCTTCATCCGTGGCTTTGGCATACTCGATATAAATGTCAAAATAGCGATCGTCATCAAACACACCCGTGTCTGCTAACTCAAACTCGGGATCGCCATAACCCCGGCGTTGGTTCTCCTCCACGAGTTGAGTGTAGGGAAAAGCGGCATGTGGATACTTGTAGAGATACTTCATGTAGGCATGACTCGGCGTGTTGTCGAGATAGAAGTAGTACTCCTTGACATCCTCGCCGTGATTGCCTTCAGAGCCAGTCAGCCCAAATAGCCGCTCTTTGAGAATCGGGTCTGCTCCGTTCCACAGTGCGATCGCAAAACACAACCGTTGATGATTGTCAGAAATTCCGGCAATCCCATCTTCACCCCAACGATATGCCCGCGATCGCGCCTGATCGTGCGGAAAATGTTCCCAGGCATTACCATCGGTACTATAATCTTCCCGCACGGTGCCCCACTGACGTTCGCTCAAGTACGGCCCCCATCTGCGCCAATAGGCTTGGCGATCGCGATCTGCTGTGAGTCGTCTCTCTTCTGCGGTCATCGTTTTGCTTCCTGACTATTTAGGCAGACCAAGTTTCGCGAAAATCAGCGTAGAGCGTCAGTCCACCATCGATAAATAGCGTTTGTCCGGTGATATAAGCGGCTTCATCAGAAGCCAGAAATGCTACAGCAGCGGCCATTTCTTCAGATGTGCCAGCCCGCCCCATCGGAATATGGCTCTCGACAACAGCTTTTTTGGCTGGATTTTCGATCCACTCTTGATTGATTGGGGTCACGGTAGCACCAGGTGCAATCGCATTGACTCGAATCTGACGATCGGCATATTCTAATGCCAGCGTTTTGGTTAAATTCCCCATTCCGCCTTTGCTAATTGCATAACTCAAATATGTAGGACGCGGAATAATTTCGTGAACGCTAGAAATATTGATAATAGTGCCAGATCGCTGTCGCGCTAAGAGATGTTTGATTGTTTCTCTTGCACATAGAAATGCCCCCCGCAGATTGATATCTAAAACTCGATCGAATTCAGCGGCGGACAGCTCGTGTGTAGGACACTCGGTTTGAATTCCAGCATTATTAATCAGAATATCTAGACCGCCAAATCGATCGACAACCATCTCGATCGATTCGATAACATCCTCTTCTTTGGATACATCGCCCTGAACCAGTAGCGATTTTACGCCGCAATTTTCGACTTGCCCACAAGCTGTTTGCATCGCTTGTTCTTCGGTATCTGCTGCTTCCTCAGCACTTTTACGGTAGTTAATGGCAATATTACAACCTTCTTGAGCGAGTCGAATAGCGATCGCTTGACCGATGCCCGAACTCGCACCCGTAATTAATGCTGTCTTTCCAGCTAATCCTTTCATAGTTATTTTTAGTAAAGATCTTGCCTACTCGATCGGCTCCTGTCTCAAACTTGATGGTCGATGCTCGGAACGAAAGGCTACGCCAAGGAATTCAAGCTAAATTCGATAACTGAGTCCAGACAACTATTTTCAGTATCGATCGTAAATATGACGAGATAGTGACAAGTGGTTCGATTTAAACAGCCGGAAATTCAATTTGAAATAGGGAACCCCGCCCGATCTGGCTGCTCGCTGTTAGATAGCCGCCGTGAGCTGTAATAATTTGGTGGACGATCGCCAACCCTAAGCCAGTGCCACCTTTGTCGCGCGTTCGCTCCGCATCGACTCGGTAAAATCGTTCAAAAATACGTGGGAGGTCTGTCGCCGAAATACCGATGCCAGTATCTTCTACCTGAATTAAAATGCGATGATATTGACTTACTAATCGTAAACATACCTTACCTCCAGGCAAGGTATATTTGCAGGCATTAGTGAGGAGATTGGCGATCGCTTGTGTTAATAAGTCAGGATTGCCGTTAATGCAAATATGCTCTTCCGGTAATTCTAGATCGAGCGTTAAATGCTGGGAAACACTCTGTACTGATGGAGTCGCGATCGTCTCTTTGAGGAGGTTATTGAGGTGAATCGATCGGATCGAGTCAGAGTCTAATCGTCCGGTCTGACGTGCTAAGAACAACAGATCCGTCACCAACCGATCCATCGACTTAGCCGTGTGCGCGATTTTTTCTAGGCGAATGTGCTTGGGCTGACCTGCCTCAATTGGACTCATCAGACCAACCTGGGCATTGCTGAGGATCGCGGCTAGCGGTGCCCTTAATTGGTGGGAGGCATCAGACGTAAATCTTTGCAGGTGAGCGTAGGTGTCTCGAATGGGTTGCATTGCCAGACCACCCAGCAGCCAACCCACTAAACTAACTACGCCCAGCGTCAAGGGGACGACGATCGCCAGAACCATCAGAAATGCTCTGAGTGCATCTAGATCGTCCGTCAACGGAATGGCAATCTGGAGGTAGCCGATCGTGCGTCCATTGTAGTCAACTGGCAGCGTTAATTGCCGCAGCCATTGGGCACGATCGTCGATGGTTTCAAAAGCTGCGGTCGATCGAATTCGATCTGAGGGTTGCGTGCCATAAAACTGTTGGAGCTTGCCAGTGGCTGAATACCAACGAGCATAAACCAACTTGCTATCGACGGGCAGCGCGTTGCTCCCCAGAACTGGCGCGTTGCCCAGATCGAGGTGTTCCGTGCCATCGTGCCGTGCATCATCGATATTGGCCGCCATGAGGCTAGCTTTCTGGTAGAGCTGCCGATCTCCTTGTTGGAGCCGCTCGACTACTTGCTGGTAATAAATAACACTGGCAAAAACGAGCACAATGCTCCCCATCGACAGCGTAAACCAGTAGGCAAGATTGCGGCGGCTACGATCGAACATCTGGATTCAAGCTATATCCCGTGCCATAAATAGTTTCTAGCCAATCGACAGCTCCGATCGCATCCAATCGCTGCCGCAGCCGCCGGACTAAAGTAGTAATCGCATTACTCTCTGGTTCGCTGCCCCACTCCCACAAGGCTTGCTCGATTTGATTGCGCGAGAGCACCTGGCGTGGATGGCGCATCAAGTACTCTAGAAATTGAAATTCGCGGGTCGATAATTGTAAGCGGCGATCGCCTTTTGCTACTGTCAGCATCGATAGATGCAACGTAAGATCTTTAACATGCAGCGTATCCCCTTGCCACAGTGGCGATCTCCGTCCTAGTGCCCGCACTCGTGCCAGCAATTCAAATAGATCGGTCGGTTTAACGAGGTAGTCATCGGCTCCAGCATCTAAACCACTAATCTTGTCGCAAGTTGCATCTTTTGCCGTCAACATCAATACCGGAGCCGTTTTTCCGAGACGACGATACTGTTGGCACAAACTCAATCCGCTGACATGGGGTAGCATCCAATCCAGGATCAATAAATCATAATCTCGCTGCGAAACAATCCACTGGGCAGTCTCACCATCTTCGATCCCATCGACAATATGCCCTGCCTCGCAGAGGGCAGCTTGCAATGGCTCTAGTTGATTGACATCATCTTCGACCAACAGTATTCGCATTAGCTAACTCCCTGGACATAAATGTATCGTAGAAACTTAATTCAAACAATGCCTCTGTCAGAAGTTAGATTTAACGCCATTCGCGCTTAGGCTACGATCCGACTATCGACTCTGGATCGACTGTTCCCATTTCAAAGTTACTATGGACACCCCTCGCTTGCTCCCACTCCTCCATCGCGTTGGTGGAGAGTTTTGGCTGCCCTTGCCTTTAATTGCTGGATTGATTTGGTGTACAGGTAACTGGATCACACCACAAGTGCTCAGTCGTCCTGATGATGCTGTCAACACACTTCAGGCCGGTACCCAGTTAAAAACTCAACTGTCAGTGACAATCCTGACCATGAATGCCGAAATCGATCGCCGTCGCGGCGTGACTACTCTAGTCGTCAGAACTACCAAGCCAACTTTAAAAAGGCTCGAATACGAGTTTCCCTTCACCCAAGCGAGTCGGATTGAAGCAGTAATCGCTCAGGAATTGGCAATGCCGATCGAACATGTCCGCAAATCGATCGGCTACCGAATTAAGGATTGAGCGGTTGAAACGGCTCGAAAGCTCACCAATTCACGATCTAATGCCAGCGATTGGCACGACTGGAAACCGGGCTATTTCTTTGAAATTCCGGTTGCCGATCGCGATCGAGCGCATTCTGGTGGTACTTGTCATGTTGGTGTCACATTTAACCCTGAAGATTAGAAATGAAACCTACACCAAGAAAACTGCGATGAATTTACAGACAACTTCACATTGGTTATATGTAGCGGGAATGACGATCGGGGCGTTACATTTTTGGTCTCTGAGCCGTAACCCAAAAGGCATTCCTCAGTATGAATATTTAGTGTCAATTTTTATTCCGATTTGGTCGGGATTGGCGTACATGTCAATGGCGTTAGGTCAAGGCAAACTCGAAGTTGCCGGACGCATCGTTCACTATGCCCGCTATATTGATTGGATGGTAACCACGCCACTTTTATTGCTGACACTTTCTTGGACCGCAATGCAGTTTATCAAGAAAGACTGGACTCTAATTGGCTTCTTGATAAGTACACAAATAGTCGTTATTACTACTGGGTTAATTGCCGATCTTTCAGCCCAAACTTGGGTAAGATATCTGTGGTATATTTGTGGTACGGTCGCCTTTCTGGTAGTGCTGTGGGGGATTTGGGTACCGTTACGGGCCAAGGCGAGGGGTCAAGGGAGCGAATTAGCGACACTTTATCAGAAGTTGACGACTTATTTTACCGTACTGTGGATTAGCTACCCAGTTGTCTGGATTATTGGCCCTTCTGGTTTTGGGTTGGTGAACCAAGATATCGACACTCTGTTGTTTTGTATCTTGCCTTTTTTCTCCAAAGTGGGGTTCAGCTTTCTCGACTTACATGGTTTGAGAGGTTTGCAAAATCGTCAGTCAGAAACGGGTTTCGATCGCGCGGCCGATCGGGTTTTACAATTCTTGGGAGTCGTTAATGCCGGATGGATAGCAGTATTTGGAGCCAGTCGTAGTAAAACTCGTCACCGATCGGGAGCGGGTCAAAGACCATGATGGCAGACCTCTACTATTGCGGCAAACCGATTGGGACGATCTCCGCGCCAGATCTAACGTAGTGTCGCTTAACTACGATCGGTGTTTCATTCGCAATTTTGTATCCGCTGCCTTGATATTTCTGATGCAGAGGCAGACAGAGATCGTGCGTAGCTTTCTAGTCGAGACACTAAACTTACATAGCCACGCCAAATCAATGGATTACTTTGAAGCCGAAGCTGGATTGATGCCTGTGAGTTTTCAGGTCGTTCGTGACGCTGGAGAAGAGCGATTGGAAGCTGATTTTGGCGCAGCGGCGACGCTAGAGTCGCTCCAGTCGATTCTTGTCTGTGATGGCCAATCGGATTTTGTGAATTATCGAAGTTTTGATCCCTTTGCACCTAAACCAGAAGGACATAAAGGATAGCGTCGGTGTTCGCATCGTTTTAACCGCTCACTAAACCATACTGTTTTAGCTTCGATCTCTGTCGCAGACAGTAAGTCATTTGGGAATACTAAATATATCCCCCATCTTCCAGTCTCATCATGTCAGAAGCTAACCCCAGTAAAACTGATGTCGTTTTAGGTGGACAAGCTCCACCATTAGTATATTCAGCCGTTTTAGGCGGTGTTGCGGGAAAAAAACAACGTTTAATCAATGAATTGGGGCTGAGTGGCGAATTAGCTAGTGAATTGAGTCGGACTCATGACATCTTCAGCTTTGAGACAGTAACGGCTCTCCTCCTCCAAGAGTGATAAGATTTGCTTATTTGAATAATTGGAGCGAAGTGGAAATTATTTAAATAAGCAAACCAATAGTTTATCTCTCATCATGTCAAAATTTTTGAATCCGTAACTCTGTCGAAGAATTAAT
>JBBRVB010000278.1:0-5882 GCA_038247275.1 Chroococcales cyanobacterium | reverse complement strand
TTATCTGCTTTTGAAGCGATTCTTGTTGCCTTGAACCCCTTGGAATCCTTATTTCCTGTTGGTTGAGCAATTACTATTTATCTTACTAAATCGATAATGGTGTTGGTGGGAAATGCCCACCCTACTGGGACTACACGACTAGATGAGTACGGTTAGTTGATGCTGGCATTAATTAACAACCTGGATTGTCTCAATCAGATTGCGGATAAACTCACTATATTTTTCCTGCATTGGTAATTCCAAATCTACTTTAATCCGCTGACGCTCGGTAAACACCTGCTGATTGGCAATTGGATTGAAACCTTCTTTCAGATACGTTTCCCAATAACAGCCCACGCCGCGCTTTTGCCATGACGGTAAATCGTTGAAGTTAATCCCATTTTGAAACAACAACTCGTTTTTCTCAGATTTTAATAAGTGTTCGATTTTGCTATTGGCAGATCTACCACTCAATCCTTGCTTGCGGAGCATCCAATAACAATGAGCATTCAAAGCATTACGATGGGCATCTTCATTGCGCCAGCGAAAATAATCGACTACCAACTCAATATTTGGTAACTGCGAGATCCGACAATCAAATGCGGCTACCGTACCCAAAAGACTAGAAAGTTTGGCACTAGCTTCGCCAGCTAATACCGAATTGAGTTTCCGTAACTTGCGCTCGAAAGTAACATCTTCTGGGTGTAATAGCATCGAGATTTCGTCGCTCTCAGTGTAACCATAAACCACCTTAAAACCCGATTGCATCAGATGTTCGAGCGTAGCAACCATGTGGTCGCGAAACACCGGATCGAAGGGTGCTTCAAATGTTCGAGCGTAGCAACCATGTGGTCGCGAAACACCGGATCGAAGGGTGCTTCAAACTTGCAGACTTCTTTTGTTAAGCGCGTAAAACTGCGTCCATCGACTCTGGCTACCATATAAATTCCCGGCAACACATACAGATCGTTGGTGGTTTCAAACATCCGCATTTTTGTGTCTAATTCGTCAAACTTCATCCTGCCATTGCTCCACTGAAAATTGCATTTTTGGTAATAACTTCACGTAATATAATTCATTAAATCCTTCGGTATAACTAGGTAGCTCCAATCTTTTCGCCGTACCACCAATCCCTTTATCGGGAATCTGTTGAGCTAGCGGACGTTGTTGATTTCGCTCGATTGCATCCCGCACTCGCGACTCAAAATAGTAACCGATAATCTTGAATTTATACTGTTTAGCTGGCTCGATATATCGAGATCGATCGAGTCTGGTAGGATTGGTATTATCAATAACGAAAGGTTGTTGGATTTCTAAACAAGTCTCAAACATTCTCTGTTCGCGGTGTCGAGTTTTGAGCATGTCTAGATTAATCCGCACGTGAGTCAATCCAAATTTGTGATGATAATATGTCGATTTGCCACAGGCTTGAATGCCGATAAATATTATTGCTTGCATCGGAAGATATCTGAAAAGGCAATCGATAGATGAGAGGATCTACCCACGTCTTGTACCCCATACACTCCCATCGTGACTGATGCAAAAACGTAGGGTGGGCAATGCTCACAGACCATTTACAGCCGTAGCAAAAAGAATTTAAACTGTGCCCACCCTCCAGAATTTGGTTTTAACTACTCTTTTGCTTCAAAACCTTTTTGAATCTCGGCGACCACTTCTGCCGCTTCATCATCATCGATATCCATTACCGCTTGCAGCTCTTTGAGAAATACCTGTGCTGGTGCTGGAATCTCGCCTGAATCTGGATTCATCTTGGCTAAAATCGCCGCCGCATAAGCATCCGGCACCAAATCGTCAGGAATTGCCTCATCCGCTGCATTAAACAATGCTCCCAATCCTTGGTCGGAGACAATCGCCGTTAATCGATCGACCATCGATAATAAATCTTCTTCGGAATACTCCACATACAAGTCAAAATCCGCCAGAATATCCAAGAATAAATCTGGGGCGACTAATTCCTGGGGATTGTCTGCTAAAGCAGCGATCAGCACAATTGATGCCAAGCCTTCAGCTTCATTTAATGGCTCTTCGGTATACTCTTCAGAGTTGAAGATATTATCGTATTTTGGCATGTTCCTACTTTGTTCGATCGACTACCTCTCGCCTAGTAATACCAGATGCCACGGGCAAATGGAAGGGATAGTGATGTTATGTAACAAAATTAGGGGGTAGGGGGTAGGGAGTAGAGGGTAGGACTTTACGGACGCTTGCCTCCTAATCCCTACCCTCTACCCTCTACTCCCTACCCTCTCCTCCCCCCCTTGCTCATGCTTCCACCAAATGGGATGATAAGTAGAAATTGTTAAGATCGATGCAGATCTGTTGGCAAATTTCAGTTACGGCGGTAGAACATTACTTTTAAGGGGCGATGTTTGGCTCTGGTTGAGCAGTGCTGTGTGGACTCGAAACTTGCGAACTAGATACTCAGCCTGCACTTGTCTA
This sequence comes from Chroococcales cyanobacterium, assembly GCA_038247275.1. Classification (GTDB taxonomy): domain Bacteria; phylum Cyanobacteriota; class Cyanobacteriia; order Cyanobacteriales; family Chamaesiphonaceae; genus Chamaesiphon. The sequence continues at coordinate 3,443 of JBBRVB010000278.1, read as the reverse complement.
GCCGTGCTGTCAGCACTTAAATTTCACTAGTTATGTAGTTAAATCGATATATATTATGCCTGTAACCGCTCAATCTGTAGACCAACTCGCGATTAATTCCATTCGGTTTCTCGCTGTCGATGCGATCGAAAAAGCCAAATCCGGTCACCCAGGTTTACCAATGGGTGCGGCTCCGATGGCTTATGTCCTGTGGCAAAAGTTCATGCGGTACAATCCCAAGAACCCCCAATGGTTCAACCGCGATCGGTTTGTATTATCTGCTGGTCATGGTTCCATGCTCCAGTATGCCTTATTACACCTAACTGGTTATGATAGCGTCAGTATTGAAGATATCAAAAACTTTCGCCAGTGGGGTTCGAGTACCCCTGGACACCCCGAAAACTTTGAGACAGCCGGAATTGAAGTAACCACTGGCCCGCTCGGTCAAGGGATTGCTAATGGTGTGGGTTTAGCTCTAGCTGAAGCACATTTAGCTGCTAAATTTAATAAACCCGATGCGACGCTCGTCGATCATTACACCTATGTCATCGTCGGCGATGGTTGTAATATGGAAGGGATTTCCGGTGAAGCCGCTTCGATCGCGGGTCACTGGGGACTGGGCAAACTGATCGTCTTGTATGATGATAACCACATCTCGATCGATGGTTCGACCGATATCGCTTTCACTGAAGATGTATCCAAGCGTTATGAAGCTTATGGCTGGCACACCATTCATGTCGAAGATGGTAACACTGACTTAGCCGCGATCGGTGCCGCATTAGAAGAAGCCAAAAAAGTCACCGACAAACCCACGATGATTAAGGTAACTACCATCATCGGTTATGGTTCCCCCAACAAGTGCAACACCGCTGGTATCCACGGTGCAGCTTTAGGTGAAGCCGAAATAAAACTTACCCGCGAATACCTCGGCTGGGAATACGCTCCCTTTGAACTACCCGCCGATGCCGTCGCGCACATGCGCGAAGCGATCGATCGCGGTGCCAAAGCCGAAGGCGAATGGGAAGCAACCCTCGCTACCTACAAATCCAAATACCCCACAGAAGCCGCCGAATTTGAAAGTTTGATCTCGCGCCAGCTTCCCGATGGTTGGGATAGCGTCTTGCCGACTTATACCCCCGAAGATAAAGCACTAGCCAGCCGCAAACACTCCGAAAATTGCCTCAATAAACTCGCAACAGTTTTACCAGGATTAATCGGCGGTTCGGCTGACTTAACTCACTCCAACCTCACCGAAATCAAAGAGTCTGGCGACTTCCAAAAAGGTGCCTATCAAAACCGCAACGTCCACTTCGGCGTGCGCGAACATGCGATGGGTGCCATCTGTAACGGCATCGCCCTTCACAACTCCGGTTTGATTCCCTACGGCGCAACCTTCTTGATCTTCACCGATTATATGCGCGCCCCGATTCGCCTCTCCGCCCTATCCAAAGCGGGGGTAATCTGGGTGATGACTCACGATTCGATCGGACAGGGTGAAGATGGCCCCACGCACCAACCGATCGAAACGATCGCCTCCCTGCGCGCTATCCCCAACCTCACCGTGATTCGTCCCGCCGATGGTAACGAAACATCCGGTGCGTATAAAGTCGCGATCGAAAAAGCCAGCCAAACCAATCCGACGCTGCTGGCATTGTCCCGTCAAAATCTACCCAACTTAGCCGGAACTTCGATCGCAGGTGTCGCTAAAGGTGCTTACACGATCGTCGATTCCGACGGTACTCCTGACATCATCCTGATCGGTACTGGCTCCGAAGTCAGCCTATGTGTCTCTGCGGCGGAAAAACTCACCACTGAAGGCAAAAAAGTCCGCGTCGTCTCCATGCCTTCATGGGAACTATTCGACGAACAAGACGCAGCTTATCAAGAGTCCGTCTTACCCAAAGCCGTCACCAAACGTGTCGCAGTTGAAGCAGCTTGCAGCCAAGGCTGGCACCGCTTCATCGGCTTTGATGGTGGTTTAGTCACAATCGATCGATTTGGTGCCTCGGCTCCTGGTGGCGTAGTCATGGAGAAATTTGGCTTCACCGTTGATAACGTTGTGAAAACAGCTAAGTCTGTATTGGGTTAATCGATTCTAAATTAGCTTAATGTTTAGGGTGGGCAATTGCTCGCCCTTTTTTAGTTTCGGTAATAATTTATGAGCAAATCTAACGATAATCCGTCCCAGCCTGATGAAGAAGATCTGCTTCCAGAGTACGATTTTAGGAAAGGGGTGCGAGGAAGACATCACCAAGCATATCGACAGGGACATTCTATTACTATTAGCCATCAAGATGGCACTACAACAACTCAAGATTTTTCATCATCAATAATTACTAAAACTCCAGGGGTCTGTGGTGGGGCAGCTTGCATTGCTGGAACGCGAGTTGCTGTTTGGCTCCTAGTCGAGGCACAGCAATTGGGAATTAGTGAAGCCCAACTATTACAGGATTATCCTCACATCATCGCTGCCGATCTGGTCAATGCGTGGATCTATGCAGATGCTTATCCCGAAGAAATTACCGCAGCAATTCGCGCCAATCAAGTAATTTGACTTGGGTCGTGTATCCTGCAAGTCGATCGAATCGAAAACACCAAATATATCAATAACCCTAAAGTTCGAGATCTAGACTAGCGAGGAACTAAAGTTTGAGATTTAGATCGATCGCCGGGAGGCGCATCATCAAAACTGGCTCCTCTATCAATCAAATCTTGTTTCATAGAGTTAGAAATCCCTAAGTTATTTCCAAATTTAGCACCTCTCACATCAGCACCTCTTAAATTAGTACCTTTTAAATTAGTACCTTTTAAATTAGCACCTCTCAAACTGGAGTTGCTGAGATTAGCATCACTCAAATTGGCACCTTTACTAGCTCTTTCGCTAGAACCTCTTGCTCTAGGAACTCTTAGTTTAGACCTTCTCTTTGTAATGTCTGTACGTAACCATCGATTTGGTAGATTAGCACTTCCAAAATTAGTTCTGTCAAGGTTAGCAAAATTGAGGCTAGCACAATGCATATCGGCACTGCGGAGATCTGCCCCACGAAGATCTGCCCCACGAAGATCTGTATAACTTAATTTTCTATATGGAGTTGGTCGATCGAGTATATCTGGCTCTTCAGTACTTAGTATGCTAATCACAGCTTAAACGCCCCAAACCCCTGGTGGCAAGCCAAAAATCTCAAAAAAATCTAATAACAATTCAATTTAGGGTCAATTCCTTGCCAGTCAATGATTTGAGCCGTAAATCAGCATACTAAGTACTGAAGACCCGTATATCTTTAACCAATATCTGCTTAATCAATCGCTGAGATTTCGCTAAAACTTCCTGATTAATCCCCCATTTTTCTGAAAATTCATTCTGGGTAAAAATTTCCAGGGACTTGTTAAAGCACTCGATCGACTGTTGTAAATTCTGCCGTCGTTCCCCTTTACTGCGATCGAAGTAAGCCAAACCAAGATTG
>JBBRVB010000277.1:0-5903 GCA_038247275.1 Chroococcales cyanobacterium | reverse complement strand
GATAAGCAAGAGTTTCTGATTTTCGATCTCTGCGCTAATTTTGGCTATTTCCAGCAGCAAATTCAGGAGCAAGATCCCAAACCTGCCGATAGTCTGGGCGAAAAACTGTTTAAGGCACGGCTCGAACTCTATCAGCGCGTGGCGACTAGCAATAATCCCCACAATCGCCAACTGCAACAAGATTTAGGCGATCGTCTGCACCAACAAGTTGCCAGCATGGAACCCCAGAACTTGATGGTGCGCCGCCACCTTGCCGATGTTGAAGAATTCTCAGTCCGAGCACGCTGGGACAACATCAATCCACAGGATCTCAAAACCATCGGTGAAACCCTCTCACAGCTTCCCAATGGGCTACCGACTGAAAATCCGCTCGTCAAGCGATTCGATTTAATTTGTCTCAAAATCCAACTCGCCATCCTCCAAGATCGATCGGGTTTGGCAACCCTCCGGGATAAGGTGCGAGATTTGCTCGGCAATCTGGAAGAAAAGCGGACGATTCCGACGGTGAAGGCACAGCTTCCCCTAATTGCCGCCGCTCAAGCAGAGGCATGGTGGATCGATGTTACGCCCCTCGAAATCGAGTCTCTGAGAGTGATCATCAGAGATTTGATGCAGTTCGTCGATCGTCAAGTTGAAAGCATGATCTACACCGACTTTCAAGATGAACTCGGAGAACTCACCGAAGTTACCGTCCCGATCGAACAAACGGGCTTCAGTCCCTACCAATACCGCAAGAAAGTCGAAGCCTATATTCGTGCCAATCAGCATCATATCGCGATCGCCAAACTCCGCCGCAATCTCCCCTTAACCGAAACAGATCTCATCGCCTTAGAGGAAATGCTGTTCGTCACCGAGGGCTTAGAAAGCCGCGAGAAATTCTTAAATGTCTATGCCAATACCGCCCACAACCTCAAAAGTTTTATCCGAACATTAGTCGGACTCGATCGATCGTCAGCCAAAGCAGCATTTAGTAAGTACCTAGAAAACCACCAATTCAGTGCCAACCAGATCCGCTTTGTCGAGCAAATTATCGATCTCCTCACCCAGCAAGGAGTGATGAATCCACGTTTGCTCTATGAGCCACCGTTTACCGATTTTCATCGGGATGGGCTGGATGGGGTGTTTGGCGATGATGATGCAGATTCGATCGTAGCGATCGTCCGATCGTTCAATCAAACCGTAGAGATGAACTTTGAATCTGCTTAAACTTAGCACTAGCCATCTTTACGAGAGAGCCAACTGCGTAATTGTCGATCTTGCTGTTGGGATTGTTGCAGCAGTGAGTCATAGACCAAATCGCATAGTCCAAATAGAATCGGATTATCGATCCGATAGTAGACACAGACTCCGACTTGTTCGCGGGAGACTATTCCCGCCTGAGTCAAAATTTTCATGTGCTTAGAGACATTTGCCTGTCCTAAACCTGTTGCTTCCATAATTTCGGTCACATTCTTCTCACCGGACTTCAAACAACAGGCTATTTGTAACCGACTGACTTCAGACAAAACCTTAAAAAATTCTGCCATTAGACTTAGTGCCCCAGGGGAAATTTGGGTAATTTCCGAGTCATCAGTCGGATTGGAGATCGTTGCTGGGGTGGTGGTTGAAGACTGCTCGATCGTTTTGCTGGACATAGAAATTGAAAAATCTGTGGAATATTAACTTAGTTATAATAATTATATTCCCATATAGTGAAATATGGTAGGAAATTTCACCTAGATAGGTTAGGTTGGCACGATCGAGTTAACCCACGGATCGATTAAGCGATCGGATTTCATTGGCAGAATATCTTTACTATGTAGCCTCTAATGCAAAATGCCCTGAATCAATTTCGGTCATTACCGAACAAGCTAAAATCCCCCTGGACAATCGCCCTAATCGCTCTCTGTGTTGGGGGTACTGCGATCGGCTTAGTCTGGCAGCAGAGCCAGCAAACGGTTGTCCCGTCAGCACAAATCGATCCGCCAGCGATCGCAACTATTACCGCCTTGGGACGATTGCAGCCGATTGGAGCGGTAATTAAACTTTCGGCTCCAACTTCAACAAATGGTAATCGAGTCGAGCGATTGTTGGTGAAAGAAGGCGATCGAGTCAAGGCGGGGCAAGTAATTGCGATTTTGGATAGCCGCGATCGACTCCAAGCAGCACGAGAAGAGGCGGATCGCCAAATCGCCTCCGCCAGAGCCAAACTCGCCCAAATTAAAGCTGGGGCGAAATCAGGCGAAATCGACTCACAGACTGCAAAATCACGACAAGCACAGGTGGAATTGCTCAAAGATCGCGCTGCTCAAGTCGATGAAGTGAGCAAAGTTCAGGCACAGTGGGATGGAGAGCGGATCGAGCAATCAGCTAAATTGCAGCAGAGCCGCGTAGAACTGCAAAACGATCGATCGTCCCAAACTGATGAAATAACTAGGGTGCAAGCCCAGTGGACTGGCGATCGAGCCACACAAGCGGCGACCATCAGCAGATTGCAAGCCGCCTTAAAAAATGCCAAATCGGAATTCGATCGCAATCGCCAACTTCAGGCAGAAGGAGCAATTTCCAAGTCAGTACTCGATCGCAAAAAACTTACAGTCGATACCGCCCAGCAACAGTTAGTCGAAGCACAAGCGGCACTCGATCGGATTAATCTCACGAGTAAACAACAACTCAGTCAAGCCCAAACCAAACTCCAGCGAATTAATTCATCAGGGCAACAACAGATCGCCGCAGCCCAAGCCGTCCTCAACCGGATTAATCTCACGAGTAAACAACAACTCAGTCAAGCTCAAACCAAACTCCAACGCACCAACTCATCGGGGGCGCAACAGGTAGCATCTGCCCAAGCGACTCTCGCCCAAGTACGGGAAGTTCGCTCCGTTGACGTGCAAGCAGCTCAGGCAGAAGTAGATCGATCGATTGCCAATGCCAAACAAGCTCAAGCCAGCTTGGATCAGGCATCTGTCACAGCATCCCAGGCGGGGGAAGTGTTATATATCAACACCCGTGCGGGAGAAGTAGTTGGCAGCGATGGGATCGTCGAAATTGGGCAAACAGAGCAGATGGAAGCGATCGCCGAAGTGTATCAAAGCGATGTGGGGAAGGTGCGCTTGGGGCAAAAGGCGCGAGTATTAAGCGATGCGATTACTGGCGAACTGACGGGCACTGTCTCCCAGATTGGCGCACAGGTGCGGCGACAAACGATCGTCAATACCGATCCGAGTACAAATATCGATGCCAGAATCGTCGAAGTTCATGTGACACTCGATCGAGCATCGAGTCAGAAAGCAGCCAAATCGACCAATTTGCAAGTCCAAGTGACGATTGAACAATGACTAACTTCCTTGGGCAACTAAAACGCCGCACACCTCTAGGCTGGCTGCAACTAAATCACGATCGAGGTCGGTTACTCGTCGCGATCTCCGGCATTGCCTTTGCCGATCTGCTGATGTTTGTGCAGCTTGGCTTTCAAAATTCCCTATATGACAGTAACACCCGGATCGATCGAGCCATGTTAGCCGACATTGTGTTAGCCAGCCCCAAAGCTCTCAACTTTCAAAATCTCTCCACCTTTTCGCGGCGGCGGCTATTTCAAGCAATGGATACTCCTGGAGTTCAAACCGCAGGCGCACTATACGTCAATATTATTACCTGGAAAAACCCCCAAACTCAGCTCAGTGCCCCCGTTCAAGTGGTCGGATTCGACCCCGATCGACCAGCATTTAACCTACCAGAAGTCAACCAACAACTTAACAAAATTAAATTGCCAGATGTGGTGTTATTCGATCGCGGGGCTAGAGGTAAATATACCGAAGTCATTGCCAAACTCGATCGAGGACAGACTGTAACTGCCGAAGTCGATCGACGCACCCTGACGATCGCCGGACTATTTAGACTAGGGGCTTCATTTGGTGCCGATTCTAGCCTGATGACCAGCGATCAGACCTTTCTCCGCCTCTTCCCGCGCCGAGATGCTGCCAGTGTGAGTCTGGGACTGATTCGGCTCAAACCGGGCTACGATCCACAGCAAGTCGCCGCCGCGCTCAAGGCAGCTCTCCCAGAAGATGTGCGAGTGCGGACGGCTCAGGAGTTTATTCAGTTCGAGGAAAATTACTGGAAAGTCGCCAGCCCGGTCGGATTTATCTTCAGTCTCGGTACTGCGATGGCGTTTGTCGTCGGAGTCGTGATTGTCTATCAGGTACTATCAACCGATGTAAATAGTCATCTCAAAGAATATGCCACCTTCAAAGCAATGGGCTACAACAATACCTATTTATTAGGCGTAGTGTTTGAAGAGGCGATTATTTTAGCATTGCTAGGGTTTCTTCCTGGCACCATTTTATCCTTTGGAATTTATGCCCTAGCCGCCAAAGCCACCGCTTTACCGATTTATATGACCGTTGCTAGAACAGGAATGGTGTTCATCCTCACACTGTTCATGTGCGCTCTATCCGGCGCGATCGCTACCCGCAAACTCCAATCCGCCGATCCTGCTGAGATGTTCTGATGATTGTGAATAACCTGAGTTCGAGAAGGCTGTGACTAGGCTGTTGACTTTGTGCTTTTTTCTTGGTTGCCAAGTTGGAGTCTGACTCACTTGATTTGGGTGAGAAGGGTAAGTCCGGTATTTTGAAATCGATATCTAGCCGCTCTGAATTCTTAGCGGAGGTTCCCATTCATCCCCCACCCTTAATTTTATCCCTTGGGGTAAAACCGCACTCCCTAAACGTCTAGTCATTTACTGACACAAACTACTTTATAAACTCGATGGCATAGAAGAGTATGAACGCCTCAGGCACTGCACCAGCCAGTATCAGTAATTTCTGGTCAGCACTATGTAAAATATCGACAAACACTGCACCAGCCAGTAGCAGTAACTTCTCGTCAGCAGTTAATTTAGCATCGGCAAAGCGCACTCTAAAGCTATCAGCATCAGCGAATAGCTCTTTAGCACCGGACAGTTTTTTGCTGAAACCCTTATTCCTTCGTTGGCTCTTAAAAACTCTCCGGAGTATTGCTTTAGAAAAACCTGACCATTTCTTCTCAATTATGGATACGTCCCTTTCTCCCTTTTTGATGGGAAATGTCCAGATTTTCCAAAGTGGTGAAGTCATAGTCATTATCACTCGCCCCCTAGTATCACGAAATTCAAATTTCTTGTTGAGCCACGCAAATCTTTGTTGCAAATTGCCCACCGCGCGATCGTCTGCCCCAAAAACATCAAGGCGCTGAAAGAACCAACGAAAAGGGTGATGGGCGCGAAAAACCTGTTGATTTTCCATATCAGTTCCGACAATATTAAAAACTCGCCAATGTCCTAACAACTGACGCATGATTGCGTCGGCAAAACCTAACTTGAGTTCAGCACAGTAACCAAACTCCTGTCCATCCTTGGTTAGAATTTGATAATGGTTGGAAGGTTCAAAGCCCAGAAAAATTTTGGCTATTTTGACAACTTCAAATTCTTGTCTGAGGTAAATTGTATTGGCTTGAGAAAGGGTTTGGAAGAAAACACTCATGATACTTGATGTGTAACAAAGAGGGCAAAAAAAACTTCACAGCAGGTAGAGTTAGAAAGGTCGGCCACAGCCGCAGCCGCCACCGGGCTGAACACCGCCGTGGCGAAGCCGTGGACGAACCGCAGCACCAGGAGTTGACCCGGTTCGGCGATTAGCATATAGAGGAATGGGGGGACAGCGAAGAAGAGTGTCGCCAGCAGCATGAGACGCTTGCGCCCCAACACATCGGAGAGCGCCCCCGCTGGCAGCTTGAAGCAGATCCCGGTGATAGTAGAAGCCGCCACGATCAGACCAATCGCCTCCGGTGAGGCGTTGAGTTCGCGTGCGAACCTTGGCAACACAGGGCTGCGCGCCATCTGGTAGCTCAACCGGGCCACCAGCCCCGCTGTCAACAGCAACAGG
>JBBRVB010000276.1:0-5985 GCA_038247275.1 Chroococcales cyanobacterium | reverse complement strand
TACCCCTCATTTGTCACTCTCGCTAAAGGGTGAAATTAGTAAAGCTCACTATTTAGCTTCCTGATAGGGTTTCGAGGTCGATTTCCTAACATTTTAGAATTGGGGTGGGTGAAAATTGAAGCTGTTAGTAACTAATCTATCGATCGATTGAGCAAGGCTGGTTCTATCGATCGAGTGTGATTTTAGAGCTTCCAGAGTGACAAATGAGGGTTACAGCACTTCCGGCTGTCACGAGGCACATTTTTTTATCCTTTGCCTACTTGCTGAATAACCTTCAGAGATTAGGTCGTACCTCATAGCTGCCGGAAGTGCTGTAATACTTTTAGGATCGGGACAACAATTAGTTAAATTGACACTAATGTGTGAATACTGACATTAATGTGTTAACAGTGACAAATAATTAGTTAATGTACACTTAATGTGCGAATGTACAAAAGCCGATGGCGAGATTTGAACTCGCGACCAATTGATTACGAATCAACTACTCTACCACTGAGCCACATCGGCAAGATCGGGTAAAATTAATGTACCCAGCCAATTATTATAGATTGAATCGAGCACAAAATGACAGAATTAAAGCCAAAGTCCAAACCTGATTCGATCGACCCCGAACTTTGGAGTCGGCTTCAGGCAGAGGCAAAATCGCCATTTCGCGGCTTACGGCAGTTTGTGTACGCTAGTTGTGCGCTTTCTGGGGCGATTGGTGGGGTGGTATTCTTTTTTAAGCTTTTGGCTGGCAAAGATTTGGCAGCAACTATTCCCAATCTGGGAGTGCAAGTAGGGGTAGTGGCATTAATGGTGTGGTTGTGGCGGATCGACCGCGCAAAGGTTTAAGCTTGTCGAGCGGGTAACGCTTTGGTTGGTAGTGTAGCACTAGCTAGATGAGGATCGCTCGATCGAGACGAGTCTGGACGATCGAGCCGCACGTTACAATAGCTTTTCGACTGCTAGGCTAAACTCTTCATAAGATTTGACCCCGACGATCGTTTCGATTTTTTCACCTGCTTTAAAAAAGATGACAGCAGGGATACTTCTAATTCCTAATTTTTTTGCTAAGTCTCGATTGGGATCGATATCTAGCTTATATATCTCTGCCCGATCGGCATATTCTACTGCCAATCGATCGATTAGTGGTGCTACTAGTTTACATGGGCCACACCATGTCGCCGTGCAGTCTACTACCAGCACCTTTGCCGCCAGTAATCGCGCTTCAAATTCTGGTTCATCTTTAATAAATTCAGCCATGTTTATTTTAAATATAAGATCGCAATCTTAACATATTTATAAATATAAAATAATTGAGCTTGGCGTTTATTTGAGTCTATTTAAATTTAATGTTGAGCCTGGATGAGTTAACTTGATTTACGACTTTCCATTCGCCACAATATTACGGTCAATGCTGCCGCGATCGCTAGTAGTAAAGCAGCCAGAAGAAATGTGCCCTGAAAGCCTTTGAAAATCGCTTCAGGTGCTGCCAAAGTCACATCAATGGCATTTATTCCCGTTAGAGCGATCGCCGCGAAGATGGCGGTAAATAGCGGTAGTCCAGTGGTTTGTCCCAGGGTGCGCGTCAGCGAAAGCAATCCCGCCGCAATCCCCAAGCGTTGCGGCGGTACCGCGCCGAGAATCGCACCATTATTGGGTGATTGAAAAATCCTCCAACCCAATCCGAGGGGAATCACTCGCAACACATAATCGAGATCGCGCATATTGGCATCGAGAGTACTCACAGCCAAACAACCGATCGTCATTAAAATCAGACCGATTAACATGATACTCCGCGTCCCGAATCGATCGCGGCAACAAATAATAAACCCAACGGTAAACTAATAGTAAATCCATAACGTTGTCTATTTATTATTCTCAATGAAAAATAGATTAAGACTCCCGAAATGGCGATCGTGGTAGTTGAAAATTGAGATCCGATGTTATTCTATCAGGCGATGGCGGCGATGACGAAATTTGATGAGATTGATATATTTGATGAAGGGAATGGATATCGATCGCATAAACCCACCCCTACAATTGGCTAGACTTGTATAATGAGATCGATATGTTTGATGAAGAGAATGGATATCGATCGCTGCTGATTAGGCTCGATCGAATCCAACCCAACTCAAAATCTTAGAACCAGCCCAAACCTTATTCTCTTAGTTTAATCAGAGTAGATTTGGCTTATTTTTCAGTGGTGATGACAGATTTTTGTTTGTATGATGCGGAAGTATATAAAATTGTTGCAATAAATGATCTATCACATCCATTGCAGTTTTAATTTCTTCAGGAGAATATGGTTTGATGGAATGAGCAGCCTCGTTACCTATTCGCCGAAGATCGTGAAGAATATTAGCATACTTTTGAGTTACCTTATTTTGTTTTGTAAGATTATTAATTTTCTGACTTAAATCAACTCCCGGTACCTTTTGCTCTTGTATAATTGCTTCTAAAGTAGTACGAATAGCGATCCCAGAAAGAATTGCTTGATCGCCATTTATTGCTTTGATTGTCTCCTCATAGATGATTCTGACATTCTTTGGTAATAAAAAAATATCTTTGATTGATGATCGTTTCTCTGGATTTGGATAAAGTTTTTCGTGATAAAAATTTCGATCGCCGTCTTCCGAACTTATACGAAATGATATTTGTTTACAGCCTAAACATTGAATAACTTGATAATCTGTTGACCACCAGTCCATGCCCTCTTCTTGTGTTCTGTCAGCCGATACTAAAACTTTATGCTGTGTCTTGTTTTTACAATTTTGGCAGGAAACGGACTCTATCCGATTCTCCTTTTGGTTTATCACAACAGTGTCAGTAGAAAACATAGATTTGTATCCTAATTCGATTGAGTTTTGAGTAGTATATTGCCAGTATTCCCATGAAACGATCCAGAATTTAATAACATTCGATGTTGAATGCGTAGTTTTGTAGAGGGTGGGCAGTTCCACAGCATAAGTTTGGAGGCATTTTAGCCCATCCGCATACCTTCACCTCTAGGAAATCGACATTCTATATTGAATATGCCCGATCGAACCTAACCTAACCCAAAATCCCAAAACCAGCCCAAACCCAGACAACGAACACCTCACACACTTATCTCCTACTTGCACTGAGCGAAGTCGAAGTGTCCCCTCCCTTTACAACCCAAACCCAGAGAGGGAAAATAAACCTAGTACGATCGAGGAAGAAGTAACGTGAGTCAACAATTTGACTATGATTTGGTAATTATCGGCGCAGGCGTAGGCGGACATGGGGCTGCGCTTCATGCCGTGAGTTGCGGGCTGAAGACTGCCATTATCGAAGCAGGGGATATGGGTGGGACTTGCGTGAACCGTGGTTGTATCCCCTCCAAGGCACTGCTTGCGGCTTCGGGTAGAGTGCGGGAGATGAAAAATGCTCACCACCTCAAGGCGATGGGGATTCAGGTGGCGAATGTGACATTCGATCGCGAGGGTGTCGCCGCTCATGCGAGTAATCTGGTGACGAAGTTGCGCGGTGACTTGACGAATAGTTTGACGCGGTTGAATGTCGATGTGATTCGCGGGTTTGGTCAGGTGGTGGCGGCGCAGAAAATCAGCGTGACGACACCAGAAGGAGAGAAGTTTATCACCGCTAAGGATGTGATGATTTCTTCCGGTTCGATTCCGTTTGTACCGCCTGGGATTGAAGTCGATGGGAAGACGGTATTTACCAGCGATGATGCGATTAAATTAGAGACGGTGCCCCAGTGGATAGCGATTATTGGGAGCGGTTACATCGGGTTGGAATTTTCGGATGTATATACGGCGTTGGGTTCGGAAGTGACGATTATCGAATTTCTCGACCAATTGATGCCGGGATTCGATACGGATATCGCCAAACTTGCCAAACGGATTTTAATCGATCCGCGTGACATTGATGCGCGATCGAGTCTCCTTGCCAAGCGGGTAATTCCTGGTTCACCTGTAGTAATTGAACTAGCCGATGCCAAGACGAAGGAAGTTGTCGAAATCCTAGAGGTCGATGCTTGCCTCGTGGCGACAGGGCGGATTCCCGATACCAAAAATCTCAATTTGGAGGCTGTGGGGGTCGCTCTCGACCGACGCGGCTTCATTCCGGTGAACGATAAGCTAGAGGTCTTAATCGATGGCGTACCCGTCCCGCATTTATGGGCGATCGGCGATGCTACGGGTAAAATGATGTTAGCTCATGCGGCTTCGGCTCAGGGGATTGTCGCGGTAGAGAATATCTGCGGTCGATCGCGTGAGATGGATTACAGTAGTATTCCAGCGGCGGCGTTTACTCACCCAGAGATTAGTTTTGTGGGGATGACGGAGACGCAAGCGAAGGAAGCTGGAACTGCTGGCGGTTATGAGGTGGCGGCGGTGCGGAGTTACTTTAAGGGTAATTCTAAGGCGATTGCAGAGGGTGAAGCGGATGGGATGGCGAAGGTGATTTACCGGAAGGATACTGGTGAGGTGTTGGGGACGCATATTATCGGGTTGCACGCTGCGGATCTGATTCATGAGGCTTCTAATGCGATCGCGCAGCGGAATTCGGTGCAGAATTTAGCTAGTTATGTTCACGCTCATCCTACTTTATCTGAGGTGTTGGATGAGGCTTACAAGCGCGCTGCTGGAGTTCATTAATCTGTCGTAGAATTCTTTGTCAATTCTCCGATGAATTTAGTTAATTAAATAACATGAAAATTGGGTAGAGTGATTTAATTTTGATTCATTCTACCCAATTTACTATTTCTTGAAGCTATCATTTTGATGCTACGATGCGATCTTTTTATAAGATATTACCGTTTTGCATAATTGTTAGATTTTGAAGTGTTAACACATGAAACATATTAATTTCTTTTTCTTACAAAAGAAAAACTACCATCATATGCTCCATAATCGCCAGTTCTCACTCCATTTCTAGAAGTGCCACGGTAATTATTAGAGCCAGGACGAATCACAATTGTCACTCTTCCACCTCTTTTCTTAGAGATAATGCCGCTATGAATAGCCGCAGTACAAATTGATGAGTCATCCGTATATAAACCCGTACCCCATACGTTACCTAACGCTACATTTTGCGGGCAAATGAAAGTAAATTCTCGATCGAGTCTTGTCCGATGATTAGATGCAGAAGTACCCCATTCTATCAATTCAATTTGTCTGTCTTGTGACGTTGATTGTGGCGTTGATTGTGACGTTGCTTGTCTATTGGCATCTACAAATACAAAGCTACCGCCCCATCCACCATAGCTGGTATTGCTAATGTTATTCCGATTTGACGAATTGTAAACATTAGCACCAGGACGAATTCTGATAGTTACTTCACCCCCATCTCTGACATTTATCAACCCAGAATGAACAGCCGCAGTACAAATTGATGAGTCATCAGTGTATAAATCTGTACCCCATACTGTGTTAACTGAACCGTTAGATGGACACAAAAATGTAAAATCTCGATCTAGCTGGCCGCTCATATTAGATGCTTTCGTATCCCATTGTATTTGCTCCACCTGTTGAGCAGATGCCTGATTGAGATGTGTTAGACATGCGATCGCAAATGTCGATAAGACGATTGAGATTGCTTTGAGTTGTTTGAGCATGATTATTTATTGAAAATTCAGACTAAGGCTTAATTGTGAACATTTGTATTCTACACAAACTACAATAAAAGTCAATTAAATCTAGTGCGTTGGCAAGGTATATCTATCGGCGATTGCGTAGTTCGGTGGCGCGGCTGTGCCATATTTCATCTAATAAGATGCGGTGGTTGTGCAATTCCCCCGCTGGAAGTGTGAAATGCAAAGCATAGCTAGTAATCGGTTAGATCGGGCTAATTTGGTTGTATCCCTCATTTGTCACTCTGGAAGCTCTAAAATCACACTCGATCGATAGAACTGGCTGCACTCAATCGATCGATAGATTAGTTACTAACAGCTTCAATTTTCACCCACCCCAATTCTAAAATGTTAGGAAATCGACCTCGAAACCCAATCAGGAAGCT
>JBBRVB010000275.1:0-6007 GCA_038247275.1 Chroococcales cyanobacterium | reverse complement strand
GAATATTTTGCTGGACAATATGTATCAAGTACATTGGTTAATGATATTTGGTCTATAGATCTTCATTTCCCTGATTCCTATGAACATTATATCGATCCTCGTCTTATGGAAGGACTTTTATGGTGGGAAAGTAGTCTAAAAGTTTCTGAAATTCCTTTTGCAGTTAGAAAAGATCGAGGCTTCCAATTATATCTTAATGACTCTTGGACATTATTTACTTGGAGTCAATGGTTATCTACTTATGTTAATCAAATAGGATTACCACCTGAAATTGTAGTGCTTCATATTGACGATCATGACGATCTCATGAGTCCCAAAATATGGAATAGAAACCGTGAATGGATTGATGCTATTACTGGGAAAATTATAAATATAATAGAACCAGATTCTATCCATAATGCAATTAGCAGTGGTGCGATTGGAATTGGTAATTTTATTGTTCCTTTGCTTCATTCCATTCAAAGAGTTCAGATACGTCACTTATGTGCAACAAGTCATAATGTTGTAATGAAAGGACACTATTCTCTTAGTCCTATCTTAGTAGCAGATACGCTTCTTAACCCTATCAATAAGAGGATTGCCATCAAAAGAGAAGCTTGTCAAAGTTTCTCTTCGGAAATAGAAACTAAAAGTACCTATACAATAACTGCCGAACTAAATGAATGGCTACAGGATTTACCAGCTAATGTTCCAGTCTTATTACATATAGACATGGATTATTTTAACGATCGTTATAATGGTGATTCTGATTGGAAACTGCATCCATATTGTTACGATCCTTCACAGGAACAAATAATAAGATCAATTGATTTAATTTTTGATACTTTACATCAAAAAAGAGTGATAGATAAGATTTGTAGTGTTGATGTTGCATTATCTCCAGGCTTTTTCCCTGCGGAATTTTGGGAGCCATCCATCGATCGCATCCGATATCATTTGAGTAATCGTAGTAATTAGGGGGGAACGTAGAATTATTAAACTAAGCGACCATCTCGCGACAGCCGCTTAGTTTAATAATTCTACGTTCCCCCCAATAACGACTTATTTAAGTTGCACTCTAAAATTTGTATTTCCGCATCCTCAAACCTCATAAAATTCAGGATCGATCTTAATTTTCCCCTCCCAGCTTGACCTTCACCCCCTAGTAGCGGTTGAATGAAGATAACCACGTTCTCGCTGCTGCCATGAAGATCGACCGCCACGGGCAAGCAAAAATCCTCACCGTCGCCGAGATTCAATTACTCTTTAATGAGGGCTTCACGGTCAATCCCCCGCGAGATCGCGCCCTATTTGCCATCTGTCTCTACACCGCTTGCCGAATTTCTGAAGCCGTCACCCTCTCCAAACGGGATGTCTACGATACCAAGGGCAACGTCCGCCCCGAACTGATCATCCGCAAAGGCAACACCAAGGGCAAACTCGCCACCCGCACCATCCCCGTCATCGCCGACCTCAGAGCCAAACTCACCGCCTACACCCCTAGAAAAAACTCCATTTACCTGTTCCCTGGCAACGAAATCAACAGTCGCGCCGCTACCCACCTCCACCGCGATTCAGGTATCTGGCTACTGCGTGAAGCTTGTAAACGGGTCGGGTTAGAAGGAGTCAGCACCCACAGTTTCCGCCGGACTGCCTTAACTCAAATGAGCAATGCGGGGATTCCCCTACGGGTGATTCAAGAAATATCGGGACACCGTACCCTCGACGAACTATATAAATACCTGGAAGTCAAGCCCGAACAGGTGTTGGGGGCGGTGGCATCCCTATCGATGCTGGCTCCAATCGAGCCGAATAACCTACCTCAACCCCAGACACCATCTAGTTTTGCTGCCCCAGACTTCGATAAATCGTCGTTGGTCGAAGTTAAACCGCCATCCACCGCTCTAAATCCCCCACATGCTTAAAATCTAACAAGTCTTCTGCCAAGGCTTCCACCCGTGCGAGATTCAGACTGCTTACCCGCGCCAAGAGTTCGGGGGAGAGGTTGCCGACTTTCTTAGTGAGAAGTCTGACCACTAACCCTCGTTCCCCCGCCTCCCGACCTTCTACTATTCCTTCTTCCTTCCAACTAGTAGTAATTTCCATTACGTTCTCCCGCTCTTTAGGTAATTTAATTTTATCAACTTCAACTTGGAACTGTTGCTTTTCAACTGGGTTCAACCGCAGGTAATTATCGATGAACCCCGATAGCTGAAAGGTTCTCGCCTTATCTAACTTGAGATTGGCAATCATCCGCAAACATTCAACCTTCACCTTGGGGCGGTCGGCTGGGTCGATTTTCATCTTCGCCATCAATGCCGCTGCGACCGGATTGCGTTGGGTTAAGAAGGCTCTCCAATCCAGTTGGTTGAGCTGGATCGTCAAGAAGTTAAAGTCCATCACCTGCAAGCCAGGGACACGGACTTGATAAGCATTCTTTTCTGGTCTGAATGGCTTATCAAAGGAGAATAAAGCGATCGGGTAAACGGGTTGGAGGTATTTGCGATGCAGTTGGGCGAAGTAGAAAAACAGCCGCCGCTGGAAGTCAGGTTCGGTGCTGGATTGGTGTTCGCAGTTAACCACCACCGATACTCGACTGCTCGCTGGCGCGTTGGGACGACCCAACAGGTTGACGCGGATAATTACGTCCATCGCTTTGCGCTCTCCGGCTTGAATGTCGGTGAAGTATTCTAGTGGCAGAATTTCCAGGCTAGATGGGTCGATGGCTGCAAAGAATTCGGGGGTGAATAGTTCTAGAAATTCTAGGAAGAAGGTGGTTAACAGTTGTTTGAATAATTGGTCGTGATCGATAGTTTCCTTTTTACTTTTACTCATGTCTTTCGATTTCGGCTGATAGTTCTTGGATTAGTTGATTGCATTTTGTCCAATCTCTACTTGGTTTAGATATTTCTTTATATCGTTCGATAATTGCGGTCAGTTGTGATATTCTATTGTTATCACTGTTATCGGTTTGAGTTGATTCTAAATTGTCAGATCGAAACCTTTCGACTATTTCCTCGACCTGCTCTTTGACATCGATGGGGATGCGAATGGTCATCGTTTGGTATGGGGCTTTGTGACCCCTACCGCCAACGGGTTTAGACATATTATTAAACTAGTGACTGGTTTATATCTCTGATTATAACAAACTAGTGACAAGTTAAACTGATAAGACATGAGAAACTTGTTACTAGTTTATATAATCTGTAACAGGTTTAATTTTAATCGATGACGAGCGAGAACGCAGCTAGAACAAAGTAGGATATTAAACCTGTAACTGGTTTAATATTAAACAAATATTAAACCAGTTACAGGTTTAATATCCTATTGTATTGGGCTAAATAGCTCAATACAAATAAAGTTGTTACATCTTTATAAAATAAGCAGAGTAAATCTGTTATAGGTTTACTCTGAGTTTATGGAGACATCCCATAATCGCGATCTCGCTGGCTATTTTGCACCCGAACATTGACCCGATATTGTGGGGTTTCGTCTTCATCTATTTCTTCATCTATTTCTTCATCTTCGCAATCATCATCCACTACATATCCTTGGATCTGTCCATCATCAATTTCATGGTCGTCATTTTCAACATAACCCTCTTTCTTCAGCTCTTCTTCAACATCAAAGTGTAAATTGATTAGCCCATCTTTGAGCTTAATTACTAGCGGATTCTTCACCACAGCTTCAAACATTCTCCGGTCGTGTTCTCGTTGATAGTCAGATATTCGCTCGGTTGGATCTAGTTGATCTGGGTTGACATATCCATTTTTCTCGGTCATGTATCGTGAGAATTTATCGATAAAATTTAGATCGGATCGGTCGAACTCTACAGTCTCTACCCCATATTCTGCTCGACATTCTTCTGTTACTAAGCGTTTAATTTTGGCTGATACTCTTTGATATTCTTGGTGATATGTCGGCTGGTTGGCAGTCTCTCGCTCTACTTTTTGCGCTTTTTCTTTTTGGATTCTGCCTCGATCAGTGCGTCCTGTTCTTTCTGCCAAATCTGATGTTGTTGGATTGAATTTGGTACCTGCTGAATCTGTTGGGTTAGGCTGTCTCTGGTGCTGACTATTCCCCACATTGTCAGCACTGCTATCATCAATGTGCTGAATGCGACTATTCCCAAAACGATGTTTTCTTTGTTCTGAATGCTTTGAGTCAGTGCTTTGATTTCTTGCTTGGTTACTAAGTTCGATAAGTCCGGCTTCAATGGTACTGAAGTCGGGATTGCTGCTGTCTGTTTGCTCAATTGGTCTAGTTTGGTCGAGATCTGGGTATTGTCGGTTCTGGGTATCTTCTGGACGTAAATTACTAGCTGCTCGACCGCTGCTGTCAGTTTGATTATTTCGGCTGGGCTGCTGTCGATCTGTTCGAGTTTCTCGATCAGGGTTTGAATCTGATCCTGGTCGATCTCTTTGACTTGGATCGTTTCTTTGAGGACGGTTAGTAAGGCGTTCAAGGTCGCTTGTAATTCTGCCAAAATCTGGGCTTGGCTCTTGGGTTCTGGGTTGGTCATTGACTTCACGCGGTGGGCTGTTAATCTCATCCTTCCCCAAATCGCGGATTGTACTCTCAGCTTGATAGATTTCTTCCAAATGGGCGCGGATATCTTCGTTAGCTCGATCGATCTGGTCGTAGCGGTTGCCGCGTTCGGTGGGGATGCCCTGCCGCCGCATGGCTGTGACATTTTTACCGAGATGGATTTGGGGGATACGAGATATCCCTTGTTCTGCATAACTGCGGGAGTCGATGCGGGTATCAATGCCAGCACGAGCGAGATATTGATTGGTGACTATTTCCCATTCTTTAATTTGGGTTTCGAGCAGTTTCTTATCGTTCCAGGTGCGGTCTTTATTCCCGAAACTTACTACCCCTTGTTCGTCTATTTTCAGTTCGCGCATGGTTAGCATCACATGAGCGTGGGGGTTAGTTCCGTCCAGGTGATGCAGGTTAATATCGGCAATCATTCCGCGATCGACAAAGGTGGTTTGGACGTATTCACGGACTAATTCGATCTGATCCGCTCGGTCTAGTTCGCGGGGGATGGCGATAATCATTTCGCGGGCGAGTTGGGCATCATATCGCTTCTCTGATGCTTCGACTCGGTTCCATAGTTTAGATCGATCGGTTAACCATTCGTTGCCAGGGGTGGCGGCGATTGGGCTGAGAATTTCGGAATGATCTACGCCTTGCTTTTTGGTGTAGTCGTGGATTTTTCCGGTGGCTTCGTCGCGAATCTTTTCGCCGCTACGATATGCGGCGGCGGCGGCTGCGCTACTGCCACCGCCTCGACTAACTACTTTGGCTCGAACAAAACAAATTGCCACGGATTCTAGTGTGTTTTAGTGCCCTCTGCAAGAGCGCAAACATCCGCAGGATGTATATTGCGCTATTCTTATTCAGAATAGGGGTATTTCTAGGGTAGCTGCTTGGTGGGCTTTGGTCAAGTTATAGGGGTGAGTGGGTGGGAATGTCAGGGGATGACGGTGGGGGAGTTGTGGGGCTAAAATTGGGGGAGTGTCTTAGGTTTGAAGTTGAGGTTTTAAAATGGGTGAGGGCGATAAGTCGGGCGGTGAGGTAAAGAAGTTGTCTCGATTGGAACGGGAGCAGGAGAAGATTCGGGTTGCTCAGGTAAATATCGATAAGATTCTGGCTGGTGAGAAGGAAAAGCAGGGTAAACGGGATACCCATCAGAAAATTCTGCTGGGGGTAATGTTTAAAAAAATGATTGCTGATGGCATTGTTAAGGCTGAAACTTTCACTAAGTATTCACAAACCATGACAAACCGCGACAAGAAAATTGTCGAGGATTATTGGGCTGGTCTGGATGGGGGAGAGTGCGAGGACTAGTCTGAGTTTTATGTCCACAGCTCATCGATGAACCGATCTAGTTCTTTGCGTTTGATTCGGTAAGCTTTGCCCATAATTCGCGCTTCTAGTTCTCCGCTTTTGATGGCACTCATTAGGATATCTCGGCTCAATCCGGTGATGATTTGGGCTTCGTTGAGGTTTACTAGGGTCT
>JBBRVB010000274.1:0-6008 GCA_038247275.1 Chroococcales cyanobacterium | reverse complement strand
CGATCGCCATCTATTTACAGAATTAGTCAATGGGATCGTCCGCCGTAAAC
This sequence comes from Chroococcales cyanobacterium, assembly GCA_038247275.1. Lineage (GTDB taxonomy): Bacteria > Cyanobacteriota > Cyanobacteriia > Cyanobacteriales > Chamaesiphonaceae > Chamaesiphon. The sequence continues at coordinate 5,958 of JBBRVB010000274.1, read as the reverse complement.
GTACCCTCGATGCGATAATCGATCGATTAGCCAAACAACCCGCTCATCGGCAACCACCTAACCTCAGACAACTATTACGATTGGGACTATATCAGCTTAGATATCTCGATCGAATTCCCGATTCTGCTGCTGTTAATACCACAGTCGATCTCGCCAAAACTAACGATCTAGCTGGGTTAGCTGGCGTAGTAAATGGGATTTTGCGCCAGTATCTGCGGCTGCAAAATGAGCAAGCAGAAGTCCTAGATTTACCTGGAGACCCGATCGCGCGGTTGGGTACTTTATATAGCTTTCCTGACTGGCTGATCGCCCAGTGGATTGATGAATTGGGATCGATCGAGACCGAGCAATTATGCACAGCTTTCAATCAAGTCCCAACGATCGATCTCCGTACCAATAGTCTCAAAATCGATGTTGAATGTGTTCAAAACACTTCTCAAATTGAGAGATTGGAACACCAACGTCACCAATTAATCGAGATTTTTGCTACTGCTGGGATCGCGGCAATTCCGATTCCCCTTGTCCCGCAAGGATTGCGATTTGTCGAGAATGTTGGGGCGATTAGTCAATTACCTGGCTATCAAGCCGGATGGTGGACGATTCAAGATAGTAGTGCTCAACTTGTCACCCATTTATTAGATCCTCAGCCGGATGAAGTAGTCATCGATGCTTGTGCAGCACCTGGGGGCAAGACTACTCACATCGCGGAATTGATGGGCAATACCGGACAGGTATTGGCACTAGATAAGACAGCTTCACGGCTAAAGAAGTTGCAACAAAGTCTCGACAGGTTGCAATTAACTACTGTTAAAATTTTGACTGGTGATAGTTGTGGTTTTAGTGAATTGATTGATACTGCCGATCGAGTATTATTAGATGCACCATGTTCGGGATTGGGTACGCTCCACCGTCGTGCGGATGCCAGATGGCAAAAGACACCGGCGCAAATTCGGGAGCTAGCTCAACTACAAGCTAAGTTACTGGCAAATACTGCTACCTGGGTCAAACCGGGTGGCGTGCTGGTATATGCTACTTGTACTGTCTGCTCGATCGAAAATGAAGACGTAGTTTTACCGTTTTTAAAAACTCATCCCGATTGGCAGATCGAGTTACCACCAGTTGAGTCGCCCCTGGCTAGTCTCGTGAGCGATGCTGGCTGGATTAAAGTTTGGCCGCATCGTCAACAGATGGATGGCTTTTTCATGGTCAAATTGCGCCGCTTGGGAGTAAGCTAGGGATCTGCCGCCAACTAATCGATCGAATCGTGGGGTGTGTTACTCCGTAGGATAACGCACCAGCCTAGCGAGCAAAAATTTGGAACACCTGGGTAGAATTTAAATTAATAAGAATAGTTATTATTAAGTGAAAGATTTTTTCGATCTCCGATTGCTAAGAGAAGTCGGGAATCTCGTCCACCAGATCGTCTCACCAAAAAAATCGGATGATGAAACTGTGTTCATCGATCCGATTAACCGATCCTTAATTTTAGAGAGGAGAACACCAAATCAATGACTAGCAGCTTTAACCAAAGAGATTAAGTTTCGACTACACTCAGCGAAGATCGTCTGCTATTGGCTAGCGTAGACGAGTTGTTGCTGGCGGATTAATTTAGGTGATGTAAACAACTATAGATGTATTGATAATAGATGTCAATACTTATTGAGATAGATTAGCAACAATTTGTGTAAACTCCAGCAGTCTCAGCTTCTAAACAGCCGACTGTAGAGGATTTCATGCTGCATACTCGCTAGTGAAGATCCCCAGCTACAGGCATAGAGATCCTCATCAGCCAGATTGGGGATCGTCTCACAGAGCAGATCGAGCGCGGGCTGCAACTGCCATAAAATCTGCTGTCCCGCCGTTTGTCCGAGTGGAATCAATTTAACACCCACACCAATTTGATTTGTCACCCAACTGTGGAGATAAGCCATAATTGCGGAATGTCTGTCGATTTGCCAATATTGAGCAGTTGTACCAAATGCCACTGCATAATGACAAGGGCGAGAAATCGTTGTAATTAGGGCTTGGATTCCTGGTGTTAATTCAACGACAAGTTTAGTTAAAGAACCACCCATTTGCCAACTTTGGTGGCGTAATTCTTCAGTTTCGCGGACAGCACTCAGCCAGTGATTCCAGTACTTCAATCGATCGAAATCAAGGTCGAGTCCAGCCAGATATGTCCGATCCATTACGGCTGTCTCGATCCGAATTGATCCAGCCTGTAACTCGCTCACTATCCACTCTTGGAGCGTCACTCGATCGCAGATTATCCCCCGGACAATCAGACTTTCTAAGCCTTCAGAATAACTATATCCACCCACTGGTAGCAGTGGACTTGCTAACTGCAATAGTCGTAATAAGCGATCGTTATTATCAGAAAAATTCACAGGCTCGATCGACTTTTAGTTAAAATTAAGATATCAATGATGAGATTTAATGTTGGTGACTGTAGGCACCTCCTTGTGGATAAAACGGTGCGATTTCACTAACTATCTGCAATCCCAATTGTACCAACATCCCTTCTAGGACAGGATCGGGACTAAAGCGGAGATAGGTAGGTGAGATTTCCAGACTGACATGCCGATTACCCAAGTGATAAGCCGCCCGCAGCAATGTCAGTGAATTCTCACTAGTCACTGTGATCGTTGGCTCTGGTTTGGCACTGACGCGGACGATATCGCCACTCTCGGATGTAAGTAGATCTCCATCCTGAAGCGTCGTACCACGCGGGAGCTGGAGCGCGACAGCAATTCCATCATCAGTGCTAAAAATGTGTCGGCTACGGGTACGTTCTGATGCTGTGAGCGAAAGGATCGAATGTGGCTGAGAATGATGGTGGTGGTGATGCAACCTTTGATTTAAAACGATCGCTGTTGCGGATGATGAGTCATTTGACACGATATACTTGACCTACCTAGCTAATAATTGCTATTTTAGGGCTTATCTGGTTCAAATCGATCGCTGGTTATTGACTAATTTAAAAAGCCCCGTACCCGATTTTGCAGTTGGGAATTCGATCTTACTGCCAGAGTGATTTGATTGAATCTATCGATACTCAGTCCCCGACTAGCTGCAATAGCTTCGCATTGATTACAGTATTGAATAAATAGAGATTTTGCTTCACTAGTTAGCGAATCCATCGTGTTGGGTTTGCTACAGTCGAGATTTGGCAAATTACCACCATTAGCACGGCTGACTTGAGCTAGTGCCGATAGACGAACTGGTTCGATTTGCATTAGTGCCGCTGCATAGTTACGCAGTTCGGTATCGTTAAATTCTTGGGCATAGACTGCACTACTAAATAATCGGCTCGGATGCTGTGCTGTGAGATCGGGCAAAATTCCGCCTAAAATACCCACGCAGCTAGTCAAGACTCCCAGAAATAGTGGACGAAATAAACGATAAAAGTTACGGCGAAGATGTGAAGTTGTCATATGACTAGTGTGAGACCAATCGAGCAAAATTTGGTTTTAGTTACATTTTAATTGAAGTGTTTGGATGTTGATAAGTTCCTGAGTACCATCCCTAAAACAATAGCCTGCTCATGCAGGCTATCATCTCTAGATGTTAGATGGAGTGGGTGAAAGCTTAGGCTTCCTCAGCAGCAGCCGCCGCAGCCGCAGCTTTAGCAGCTTTCTTGGGGGGATCGAGTTTGAGACTCAAGTAGCGGATGACATCTTCACTTAGGCGCATTGCCCGCTCTAGCGGTGCGATCTCTTTGCCAGAACCAGTATAGTTGACCTGAACGTAGATCCCGTCGCGGTTTTTGCCAATCAGATACGCTAGGCGACGTTTGCCCCGCCGTTGGATTTCGATATCGGTCGCACCGTTGGTTTCGATGATATCCCGGTATTTTTTGATGGATTCATCAGCCTGTTCGTCCGATAAGTCGGGACGCAGGATGTACATGATTTCGTATTTATCGCTCACAGATTCTCCTTATGGACAGATTGGCTTCAGTGCTACTCACGGATCGTGATGACTGAAGCAAGGATTTATTATTCTATCAGCAATCGATCGATCGAGGACATACTACTTTATGCAGCTTGTCCGCGACAAAATGAAGCTGACTTAGCTAAACCACTTGGGTAAATGCGGATCTTGGTGTTCGAGATGGGAGAGTAGCCACCAACCAAAGGTCGTAAAGCTCAATAAGAAACAAGTGGATAGCAGGTAGGCACTAGAGATAACACGGACTATTGTGGGTGCAGAGACAGAATCGAACATAATTCATGCAGCTCAAGGCTGTTGAAGTTGTTTGTGAATTACCTTATATGTAATTCTGCTATTTACTACTGAGAATCAACAGTGTTTTCCAGCACTTTCGATCGAATTTTTTTGTGCTAGCACTGCCGAACTTTACTAATCTATAACTATTGTACCCTGTTTGTTAAGAAATATGTACAAAACTGTAATTATTCTCCAAACTAGAGATGGATTTCGAGCAGCGATCGAGCCACTCGCACTCGTGGCGACTTAGACCTCCCTCATGGTATGTCAATCGACTGTTCAAACGTCGCAAATCTCTCGATCGCGATATACTTATTGACAATTCGGACACAATCGCTTAAAAATGACTCGTCTTAAAGAGCGAAATTAACTGAATCGATCGGGTCAATGATAGCCTTAATTGGGTTGAGTCATTAGATCGACCGCCGCTCGGCATAACCAATAATTAGCATGATGCTAGAAATTGCTGAATTGTTTCTCTTTGGAAAAATTTAATCAATCAATCGCGATCGATACAATTGCCACCACGGAATGTAGGGAGACTCATGATGTTCTTGGTGATAGCCGAAGTGATAACAGCTAATCAATGACCACCAGCGCGATCTCGCGATCGTCTGAGCGCGATGTGGGTTGAGATAGCCCGCTAATGGCTCTCGGTGTGGTAAAAATGTCCCAAAGTAGAAGAGTTGGATCGAACTCAATAATGATGGGATTACCCAAAATAAGAGGAGGTTGGGGATGCGCCAAAGTATTGGTGTCAACAGGTTATGTTGAGAGATCGTCGTATGTATACCCAACATCAACAATAAATTTAGCGTCTGTCCCCAACTGACATGTTCGCAGACAAAATGTGCGTACCAGCCCCAGAAATTCGGTGTTTTCCCATCATGAAAATCGGGATCGCGATCGCTAGCTGGATATTGATGGTGTAAGTGATGCTTGCTAGCAAGTAGGGAGTAGTCAAATCCAGCATACAACCACAAGCACAGTTGCCCGATCGCCCGATTGAGCCAGGGCGATGGATCGATACTCCCATGCATCGCATCATGAGCAGTGATGAATAACCCTGTATAGATCCAAGTTTGCCAGCCCACCAGACACAACAACCCGATCGGGTGCACAGTTTCAATCTGAAGCTGGAAACAGCTCCATAGACTAATTGCCCAAACTCCAACGATCGTCATGGCTACCTGTAGCGGTAAACTATTTGTTAGTCCTCGAAATCTGGGGATCATCGATCGAGTTTCCTTAGCAAAGAATCTAACTTGTCTAGTATCAAGGGTGTTGGAAATTTTTAGTACCCAAGCAATTATCACTCAGATCGGTTGCATTTAGGCGGGTTAGATTCTGGTAGCATGGCAAAAAGTAAAGTTTTGTAAATAAAAACTGACAAATATCCACTTATTCTTTTGAGAATTTAGTAATTATGTCTATTACACTCAAATCTGCTCAGTCAATCTTTGCCAACACTCTCGTTGCTGATGCCGTTCCGGCGGTCACCGCAGCCTTCGACCAACTTAGCATTGAAGATCAATTAGCATTGCTTTGGTATGCCTATACTGAAATGGGGATTACGATCACGCCGGCGGCGACTGGTTCGGCGAGTATGGTGCTAGCACAACCCCTACTCGACCAAATCAAAGCAATGCAGCCTGACGCTCAAACTCAGGTCATGACTGACTTGGCAATGCACACAGACACCCCCCTGTGCCGGACTTTTACGGCATT
>JBBRVB010000273.1:0-6025 GCA_038247275.1 Chroococcales cyanobacterium | reverse complement strand
TCAAGTTCACCTCCTTGAACGACTTTTCTTCTCTTTCTCACTTTTATTATAAGTTTAGCTGATATATCAACCACAGTTTAATAGTTCATAAGTATTATTTTGACTCGACCTCCAAAACTTTGAGATCTACTGATGCTGACTGTCGGTGTGGTTGCTTCATCGTGAATTCGATGGCTGCGATCGATATACCTCAAGCTGTGCCAGTAACTGAGCCACTTCTTGCGCCAAATCCAGCACGATCGCGGCTCCAACACAGCAGCAATTCTCATTCTAAAACACTTGTACTATAAAGCATGGTTTAAGCAGGTAATCGACAAACCAATTTTGGTCATTAGACCTCTTGCGAAAGTCCGCGAGATTTGTAAAATGGATAGAAAATCAACCGATCGAAAGTGAGCTACAAACAAGTTAAAAATTTAGAGCCGACAGATTTCAAACGCTTATGCGGTGTTACACCAGCAACATTCGAGCAAATGGTAAAAGTAGTAGCAGCGGAAAAAGTTTTAGCAAAAAAGAGCGGTGTTCCCGAGCAAATTAAGCATTGAAGACCAAGTGTTAATGACGTTGGAGTATTGGAGGGAGTATCGTACCCATTTTCATATCGGGGTAAGTTGGGGATTGAATGAGTCAAATGTGTTCAGAAATATCAGGAAAGTTGAGAATATATTAATTAAATCAGGGTTATTTAATGTGGAAGGGAAGAAAAAAGTCAAAGAACTAGATTCAGAGACAGAAGTACTAGTGGTAGACGTGGCAGAGCACGAAGTAGAAAGACCTAAAAAAGCGGATGCAATCGCGCTGAGGTCTCCTCAGCGTGCGTTGCACCAAGCAAACAGAAGAGACATTACAGCGGTAAACAGAAGTGTCATACGGTAAAGTCACAAGTTTTGATAAATCAAAAAACGAAAGCAATCGTCTGTGTTGTAGTTAGGAACGGGAAAGTGCATGATTTCAGAATCTGGAAAGAGAGTCAAATAGATCTGGGAGAAAAGACAGAGATCTTAGCAGATAAGGGGTATCAGGGGATTAAAAAGATTCACGAGCGCAGCCGAACTCCAATTAAAAAAGCCAGAAAAAAGTCTTTAAGTAAAGAACATAAAAAATTCAATAAACAGTTAGCAAAAGAAAGGATTATAGTCGAGCATGTTCACAGAAAATTAAAGATATTTAGAATCCTATCGTCACGATATAGAAATCGAAGACGAAGGTTTGGGTTAAGGATTAATTTAATTGCGGGAATTTACAATTATGAGCTGTATTTGTCATCACAACAGGCGATCGGTTGATACTTTCGCAAGAGGTCTATTACAGCCAGCCCAATCGATCGAGAATAGTCGGTTTATTTCCATGTAGAAATGCTGAACTCTCGTACCATCTTGGCATCCGGTGGCACTCGATCGATAGAAAAATTTTTTCCGTGTTCAGATTTTATTCTGGATTTCTAGAAAACGCCGCCCAAATGACTGAGGTGAAAAATCACCAATACCTTGAGTTGCTTACTACTCAACGCTTTTGAAATTCTCTCGTCCAGATTTAACATTTAGACAGGTATCGTGCTTAAAGCTCTTCGCTTGTGTATGGCAACTTGCTAAACGTGCTAAAATTTCCCTTTTCCGTGTTGACCCCCTTTTCTCTACATTGCCATGATTCGCTTATCCCTTCGCCGTCTCGCCTGACTTTTCAGACACCCTCTGAAAACACGAGAGCGATATCAGCAGAATTAATAATCAGGTTATTCTGGATTTTTGGTTATGTACCGTTAAGTATTTGTCTTTCTCACCCGCTCGTATAATTCCGCCATCACTTCGATAAAAGAGTTGTCCCGCGTCCAAAATTCTGGAAAATCGCCCCCTTTCTTGATGACAACAGCAGGAACAGTCGCCATTTCAATCGCTACCGTTTGGGGTAATCGCTGCGCTCCTTGCCAAAAATCTTTGGATGCAGTCGGTAGAGATCGAACTTGCTTCCGAAGTTTGGTATGGTATGAATCGGTAGATTGGAGCGGTAATTCTCCTTCATCTAGAGCGGTAGATAATGCTTTACCTAATGGAGATTTAGCTAATTCCTGTTGTAATCGCGATCGTGAGATTCCCCGCAGTTCAAATAGTAGGAAGGGATCGCGGTCTAATTCCGCTGCGACTAAATAGTAGACTCCCGCAATATGTTTGCAAGGATTCTCCCAATCGGGACAAGAACAATCGGTCTTAAAATCTTGACGACTGTAAGGCAGTAAATGGAGATTTAGCGAGGTAAAAGCTGTTTCGATATTGTCGGGTACTTCACCTAATAAAAGTTTTGAGATCGAACTGGCTTTGGAACCGAGTAAGGAAACTATTTTCGACCAGTCTGTTGCTGAGATCTGTTTTATTTCAATCTTGACATTATAAGTAGGTTCCTTATAAACGCCAAAATAAGGATTGACCGAACCCCTGACTTTAGCGGTGATTTTTCCATTGGCGATCGCGTGTTCTTTAATTTTCCCATTCCTTGCATAGGAACGCCCGCGTCCCAATCTAGCCGAGTCGCTAAATGATTCTAGAGCGGCGATGAATTTTTGTCCCCACCAAGTTTTACTAAATTGTGCCATATAAATAATAATTAATAGTTTTATTACGATTTAGAGAACTGCTTGTCTATTTAAAGTAATTAACTGTTTGAAACTCTCATTGTCCAATTCCGTTAGCCAAGATTCATCTGCTCCAACGATCGAGCTTGCCATCTTTTTCTTATTTTCAATTGTCAGATCGATCCGTTCTTCCAAAGTGCCGAGCGTTACAAACTTATGCACGAAAACATTTTTTTGCTGTCCGATTCTAAAAGCTCGATCGGTTGCTTGATCTTCGACTGCGGGATTCCACCAGCGATCGAAATGAAATACATGATTGGCTTTGGTAAGCGTAATCCCCACCCCTCCAGCTTTGAGCGATAGCACAAATGCGGAGGGTTCGGTATCGGGATGCTGGAATTCAGTGATGATTTGCTCTCGTTTAGTGCGGGAGGTGCCGCCGTGCAAATAATAGGTAGGATAGTGCAACTGATGCTTGAGATATTGTTGTAAAGCCTCACCGATTTCAGTAAATTGAGTAAATATTAATAGACTCTCCCCTGCGGCAGTAATTTCTTCCATCATTTCACCCAAACGTTGTAATTTGTGAGAGCGTTCGGCGGTAAATTCACTACTATCTTGTAAAAATTGCCGAGGATGGTTACAAATTTGCTTGAGTTTCATCAGGGTTGACAGTATCAATCCCTTGCGTTGAATTCCTTGGGCATCTTCTAGCTGCTCGATCGCATCTTTAACGACTGCTTCATAGAGCGAGGCTTGTTCTTTCGTCAGATTGCAATACTGTTTGTGTTCGACTTTATCCGGTAAATCCTTAATGATTTGCTTGTCAGTTTTGACGCGGCGCAAGATTAATGGTTGAACGAGCTGTTTGAGGATCGTCGATTGGACGCGATCTTGCTCTTTTTGAATGGGAACTTCAAAAGATTTGCGAAATTGGGCTTCCTTACCTAAATAGCCAGGATTGAGGAAGTTAAAAATCGACCATAAATCTAATAGACGATTTTCTACAGGCGTACCCGTTAAAGCTAAACGACGATCGGCTTGGAGTTTTAAAATAGCTTTAGTTTGTGCGGCGGCTGGATTTTTGATATTCTGTGCTTCGTCGAGGACGATTCTTTGCCAATTAGGTGGCTGCAATAATTTGGCATCTTTACGAACGAGAGTATAGGAAGTAATTACGACATCATAGTCGGCAAGACTTGCGATAAAAGTAGCTGAGTCTTGAGTCCGATTGCTGCCATGATGTACCACTACCCGTAGATGGGGTGCAAATTTTTCGATCTCTTTTTGCCAATTACCGAGTACCGAAGTCGGCGCGACGAGCAGAGTCGGGATTTGTGGATTTAGTAACTCTTTTTCCTGAATCAACGCTGCAATCACCTGAATGGTTTTCCCCAAACCCATATCATCGGCGAGACAACCATTTAAACCCAAGCGTTCGAGATATTCAATCCAGGCGACACCTCGCTTTTGATATTCTCTGAGGGTACCTTGTAGCAGCGGCGGATTCTCGATCGGTTGGAGCCGACTCGGTTCGTTGAGATTAGCCATCATCGCTGCTAAACTAGCGTCGGGTTCGATTTCTAAGTCGTCATTAGTAGCAGCAGTTTGGAGTAATTCGCGGATGGTTAATTCTGGCTGGTTTTCCTGATGGGATTTCCAAAATTCCAGCAGTTGCTGCATTTTAGCTGGATCTAATTCGATCCACTGTCCGCGAAACTGGACGAGCGGAACTTTAGCATCGACTAATTGTTGCCATTCTTGGGGCGTAATCGTCTCATCCCCGATCGCGAGTTCGTATTTATATTCAATCAGATTTGCGAGCTGAAATAAACCCTTTGTTGCCGAACTCTTTGCAGACTTTTTAGCGGATGCTTTGAGCCGAAGTTTGGCTCTAGCTCTACCTTGAGGAGTCCACCAAGCGGGTATGATGACTTTATATCCCGCATCTTCTAATACCCAAGCTGTATTGGAGAGAAATTCAAATGCGGTTGCAAGGCTCAGTGGAAACCCGACGGGTTTATCGGTTTCTAAACCTTGCCAAATTTGGGGATAAATTCGGGCAGCATAACCTAAGTTGAGGAGTAAATCTTTTTCAAAGCTTGCCCCAAACTGCTGGTGAATGGTTTGTTTGGTTTTTTGATTCAGATGCCAATAGTCATCGAGTTCCAGTTTGAGGGAAGGATCGTGTTTGGCAGCAACGAGGAATTTTACCTGCCAATCATCGGGATTTTGCTCTGAGGCAGATTGGAGTTGAAAACAGAGCTGAAAGGAAGCATTATTTTGGGCGGCTACTAGCTTTTGCTGCCAACTTTGCCATTGTCGATACAGCTCTAAGGCTTGAAGATCGGTCCAAGGTATTGCATTATTCTGGAGATTCAGACAACTGGAGAGCAGTCGATCGTCGGTAATCTTTTTGGCAAATGTAGCAGGAATAGGTGTGGTGGTAATAATGTTGTGGAGGAGACATTCGGAAAAATGACGTAGGAGTGTCTCTGGATCGTAAAATTCCAGGGGTGCGTCAGGCGTATCTAATCCTCCGGTACAAACTGGGGGCAGATATTCGATGTATTCAGCGATTTTGGCTTCGTAACTTTCTGATACTATTTCCCAACTAGGATAGATTGCATGGGTGGGCAGAATATTTTTCTTACTCTTACTTTTTGCTGGAGACTGTTCGCGGTATCTGAGAGCGGGAATATAGCGATCTTTGAGGATAATTTCTCGAACCGAGCGACTGTAATGATACCAAAAGAGTAAGTCAGCACCCAGTTGAATTTCTGCGGTATTGTAGAGACACAGAAAATGAATGTCGTTGAGCAGTTTAAGAATAGGATCGATGCGATAACAATCGATCGCCCAAATTTTCCAGTCGGTCGGGTTGGGGGGTTCGGTTTCGAGGTAGCGACTCAATTCGCTAGAGGGCAAAGGTTGAGTTGCGGTACTGGGGAGGATAAAATATTTAGGAACGATCTCACGATCGATCTTGCCATATTTAGGTGCGGGAATGCCCAGCTCGGTTAGTAAAAATGTTGCTAAATGTTGTTTATCTAACTGCTGAGGGTGACGATCGATCGATATTTGTTGTTTTCGTTGGGGGGATGTGTCGGTTTCTACCCATAGATAAAAATTACCACCTTGAATAAATTCATCGCCGGAATGGGGAATCCAAGTCCCGTGCAGAATTTTCATAAGCCAGGATCGGTAAAAGGACGAAGAAGCTGTCTCTATTCTAGTGAATGTAATGGGTTTGCGTAGCTGGATTTAATGAAGCTTTGCTTTGGCGATTTCCGATCGTTCTGAGCGATCGTGGAAATGGATGTGAAAATTGGGAGTAATAGGGGAGTAAAAATGCTTTCCCTTTCTATGGAACCAAGTTTCTCTCCCTGTTTGAGACATTTTGGGAAACTCTTTTAGAATGAGTTGTTCCAAACCGTGGAGGGCAATATTCGCCAAGAG
>JBBRVB010000272.1:0-6036 GCA_038247275.1 Chroococcales cyanobacterium | reverse complement strand
CTTAAGTATAAACTAGCTGATTATGTCCGCCTACACCGGATTATTACTAGAGTCCAAGCCAAGGATATCTGGGAATGTCTGAGCCAAAACCAAAGCCTAGAGCAATTTCTCGATGCTGTCCCCGATGAATTTTACAACTGGGTCAAAGATACCAAGCGATCGCTAGAAACTCAATACCGAAATATTGAAATCGAATGTCAACAAGCCTTTAAAGATTTAGGAGATCGCCGTCAAACCGCGATGTATTTCCAAACTCAAAAGTATCCAGGGGTGTTGTTCTTGATGTTGGATGGTAGAGATTACACTCAAGTCATCTGGAAACTCATCAAACCTGGGTATGAGCTGCCATTTCGGGATAGAGAGTAAAGGGTAGGATTTAGATTTTAGGATAACCCTCAAACACAAAAATTTTATTTACCTCTTCGATCGGCCATTACCCATTACCCATTACCCATTACCCATTACCCATTACCCATTACCCTATCCCTATCCCCTAAATCATGTCACTCAAGCTCATTCTCACCAAAGGCTTACCCGCCAGTGGTAAAACCACCTGGGCAAAAGAATACATTCAAAAGTATCCAGAAACCGCCAACTTGTGTAAAGACGATCTCAGACTCCAACTGAGCAGTACTAATAAACGCGAAAAACGGATTATTAAAGTTCGCGATTTACTCACAGAACATTATTTTGAACAAGGTTATTCAGTGATTTGGTCGGATACCAATCTCAACCCAGTGCATCTGCGGCGGGCAACTGAATTAGCTAAACAATATCAAGCTGAATTGAGCGTTAAGGACTTTACTGATGTCTCATTGACTGAATGTATCTGTCGCGATTTATTGCGATCGAATTCGGTCGGACAACAGGCGATCGAACAGATGTATTATGATTATTTACATCAGTCAGATCCTCTGCCCGTAACCGATCCGCAGCTTCCTGATTGCTACTTAGTCGATATTGATGGCACACTAGCAATCAATCATACCCGATCGCCATTTGCGTGGGATCGAGTGGGTGAAGATGCGATTAATCCAGTAGTAGCCGCCACGATCGCCAAATTAGGGCGAGATACCAATATTATCTTGTTATCGGGTCGATCGACTGTTTGTTACGATCTGACAGTTGCTTGGTTGAAACAATTTAAGATTAACTACCAAGATCTATTCATGCGTCCGGCGAATGACCAACGTCCTGATGATATTCTCAAGTCAGAATTGTACTATTTTCATATTCGCGATCGATACAATGTAATTGGTGTGTTTGACGATCGACCAAAGGTGTGTAGAATGTGGCGTAATCTGGGCTTGAGTGTTTTTCAGGTCGGAAATCCCGACTATGAGTTCTAGGGTAAATACACAATTGTCATCTGCGTAATTATTAGTAATTGCTAATGAGTTACTAGCCAACACAATTTAAGATAGTAGATAAAAGCATATTCGTAGTATAGATAAATTGCGATCGCTGGGGAACAATAGAGACACAAACACCCTAGCCCGATCTAAAAACTAGTCTCTAAATACGCTCCACTCGCAACTGATGGCGATCGTAAATCGTTTTATTTGCACGCTATGCTCGGCAGATTTGGATCGACTATATTTATTTAGTCTCATAGTTTCAGGATTGAGTCAAAGGGCGGTCTGTTTAGTACAAATATATTTTATCAAACCGACGATCTAGCTCATCGAACGATCTACTCTCGATAGTCCAATCCGGTTAAATTGAGCCTCTGACGGGCTACAGGTAAGATATATTCGTTGCTGTGACCAATTGTATTCCGCTGAAGCAATCTTGACAAACTTACTACTTATGTCGGACTCCCACCTCAAGTTGACATCTGCACAAACGCTAGATCTACCCGAGCACCGGGTTAATACCCAAGTCCAAAAATTGTACCAGCAGGGTAACAATCGAGCGTTTAGGGGCGAACACGATCGAGCAGTTTTGTCATATTCTCAAGCAATCGCCCTCGATCCGAACTTTGTCTTAGCTTATTGTGCGCGGGGTGGCTCGTGGTTGGCACTTAAAGATTACCGCCAAGCCCAGACTGACTACACTACCGCACTCAAACTCAGTCCGGCTTTTGCGGTTGCCGATGGGGGCTTGGCGCAAGTTTACTATCAACTGGGTGAGTATCAAGCGGCTCTAGCTGCTTGCAATCGGGCGATCCAACACGCTCCTGAAAATTTGAAGTTTGTGCATTGTCGCGCACTGATCAATAAAAAAATTGGTGATGCTGCGGGTGTTTTAGCTGATTGTAAATTTATTCTCGAACGTCAGCCCAATGATATTTCCGCACGCTGGTTGAATTCACGCGCTCATTTTGAAACCGGTAACTATCAGCTAGCGATCTTTAATTTCAATCAATACCTGAATTTACGCAATGATGATTTTTATGCCTACTATTATCGGGGGATCTGTTACGAGCGGCTGGGCAATCTCGCCCAAGCATTAATCGATCTCGATAGTGCGATCGCCTTAGCAGCCAATATGGCTATTTTATACCGCCGACGCGGGCGGATTCGGCAGCAATTAGGTGATTTTACCAATGCGATGGCAGATTACGATCGGGCGATCGATCTCGATCCGCAGATGGCGCAAGCCTACGCCAATCGTGCCGATATCTACATCAATCGCGGCGATTATCCCCGCGCGCTACTTCAGTGCAATCAGGCTATTCGCTTCGATCCGCGCTTGGTAAGTGCCCATTATCAGCGTGGTGTCATCAATACCGAAGTCGGTAATCTCCATGCGGCTTTGGCAGACTATCATCGCTTGATCCAGATCGATCCTTTGGATGTCAATGCCTATATTCAACGCAGTTGGATTTACTTCCGACATGGCGAATATCCCGCTGTGATGACAGACTGCGAACGGGTGCGCTCGATCGATCGCCATTCGGTACCTGCTAATTATTTATTAGGTGTGGTGCAATCACTATCGGGCTTCAAGCAAGAAGCGATATTTAGTTTTACTAAGGTGATTGACATTCAACCGAGCTTTATTTGCGCCCTGTACCATCGTGGCTTATTACAACACGATCTCAAAAATGCAGCCAAAGCCAGCAGTGACTTTCAGCTAGCTCAGGAAATTCAAGCCCAGGGTCTCGACTGCTTGGCGAAACGCGATGAAACCGGATTGTACGCCGAAGGATTGGCTCTGTATCACATGGGGCAGCCAGATACCGCCAAAGTGATTTTGCATCAAGCTGCCTTAGTCGCTCAAAAGCTCAAGAATCCGGTTTTTTATCGCCAGATCTCTTTTACACTCGAAGCCCTCGGGATGGAGCGATCTCAAAGCGGTTAGGGGCTTGCAATTAAATAAAGTACCAATCTCTGGATGTTTCCTGAGCTACGCTGAAGATAATACCAACGACAATCTGGTACATTATTTTTCAGCTACTCCCTTAAATTGGGATGGCGATCTTTGACAACTAGACATGGTAAATCGAGTGCAACTATTTTAGGTGTGGAATGTATCTGAAAACTCTAAATAATCGTGTAAATACTGAGCCGATTTAACGCCGATCCAGTTAAGATCGAGCAAATACTACATATTGATTCTCGATCGGCTATTTTGAGCCACAGATCGCCAAGTGTTAAATTCAGATTTGGATCTGAGTAGTGATGCAAATTTGCAGATCCTCATTGTGAATTTATTGACTGAACACATGATAACTAAACTGATTTCTTGAGGCACTCCGGTTATGTCGAAACCATATTCTCCTTCTACTGCTCCAGAGCTTGCCACTCAACATGATTATTCAGATATCTTGGGTACTGTTACTCCATCCTCAGCACCGCGAGATGCAGTAGATGCAGTCAAACCATCAGCTCCGGCTCCCGATCGCACCGCTAAAACTACATCGACACCAGTGTGCGATCCGTGGGCAGATCCGGCTAACGATCTAGCAATATCGATCGGTTTCCCCCCTGTAAATGAAGATCCGTGGGCAACCGACACACAGACATCACCCACTCCGCGCAAGTTTTACCCGTCAGCCAGCAAAAAAGTCACAGCCAAGATTAGTAAGCCAGCGATCCCCACAGCAAAGCCGCAACCACAGTCACCACCGCCCGTCGCTGAGTCGCCAGTCAGAGTCGCCACCATCGAGTCAGATGCACCCTCAGTTACCGCCAAAGATCTCGCCCGCAAATATTGCGATCGCGGCAAGAAATCATTAGCCGCCAAAGACTATGCACAGGCGAGATCTGCATACAAAGTGGCGATCGAGTGGGACTCGACACTAGCGATCGCTCACAGTGGTGCCGCTGAGGTTTATCGTGAGATCAAAGATTATGAAAATGCTCTCTCAGCATGGGATCTGGCGATTAAATGCGATCCTACCCAGATCGAATTTTATTATCAACGCGCTCTAGTCAACAAAATCCTCAAAAACTACTATCAAGTTTTGGCGGACTGTCGGTATGTCCTCGAACGCGAACCCAATCGAGCAACAGCCCGCTGGATTAACGCTGTCGCCCTCGTCAAAATTGGAAATTATCAGGTGGCTTTAGCGAGTCTAGATTGCCATATCACAGACTTTCCTCAAGATCCCAATGGGTACTGCTATCGAGGTATCTGCCACGAGCGGTTAGAACAGCTACCGCAGGCATTAGCCGATCTTGACAAAGCGATCGCGATTCAGTCGGGACAGCCGGTTTTTCATCACGCACGCGGACGAACTCGCCAAAAATTGGGCGATTTTGCTGGTGCATTAGCTGACTTCGATCTGACGATCGCGCGGAAGCCGCAGGCGATCGTGTATGACGATCGATCGGAGACACATCGCTGTCTGGGCGATTGCACCGCTGCCCTAGCCGATGCCGAACGCGCCATCGCGCTCAACCCCAAATTTGTCAATGCTTATTTTCGTCGGGGCTTGATCTACACCGAACTCGGTAACCTTGATGGCGCATTGACCAACTACAGTGCGGCGATCGAACTCGACTCAGAACATCCTAATGCCCTGATTCAGCGGAGTTGGACTTATTTTCGCCAGCATGAATATCCCCGCACCAAACGCGACTGTCGAGCAGTTAACGCGATCGATAAGTTCTGCTTTTGGGCAAATTATTTGATCGGTGTTGTCGATAGTTTATCGGGATTACACCACAGCGCGATCAAGAATTTTAGTAGAGCGATCGAGCTAGCCCCGAATTACGTCTCGGCTAGATATCATCGGGGCATCGTCTATCACGAATTGGGAGAGCGTACTAAGGCAATGGCAGATTTCGAGCACGCTCGATCGATTCAGGATCGGGGCTTGGAGCGATTAGTCGATCGAGATGAAACTGGCTTTTATGCTGAGGGTTTGGCACTATATCATTTAGGTCAATCAGAATCAGCCCGGACGGTGCTCATTTTGGGCGCATTGTCCGCCAAACGCTTTAATAATCCTAGTTTCCATCAGTTGATACAATCCAAGATCGAGGCATTGGGCATGGCTTCAGGCGAACTCATCAGTGAGTCCAATTCTTGCAATCTTAATAGTAGAGAATAGGTTGACCATTAAGAGGGTAGCGATTTGCGTAACTCCTTTTAATGAGGCACCGCCGACGGTCTAGCAAATCAAGACATTTATAGAGATTTGTAAGGAAAGATTTCAAATGGGTTTTATCCAGAGCATCTAAGGAAAGGGTTTGTCCTTGATGAATTATTTTGCGATCCAGCCCAACGCAAAAACCCCCCTCACATTACGGTGAGGGGGGTTTCAAATCTCTTAAACTCTAGATCTCAAACAGATATTAACCGTTGATAGCAGGAGCAGTCAAAGCAACAGGAGTCGCTTCACCAGCAGCTAAGTCGAGTGGGAAGTTGTGTGCATTTCTTTCGTGCATTACTTCCATACCGAGGTTAGCGCGGTTGATGATGTCAGCCCAGGTATTGATCCCATGACCTTGTGCATCGACAACTGATTGGTTGAAGTTGAAACCGTTGAGGTTGAACGCCATTGTGCTGACACCCAAAGATGTGAACCAAATGCCGACAACAGGCCATGCAGCTAAGAAGAAGTGCAAGGAACGGCTGTTGTTG
>JBBRVB010000271.1:0-6037 GCA_038247275.1 Chroococcales cyanobacterium | reverse complement strand
TTTTCCAAAAACATCAACAGCCCGATGCCCCAGTAGCCCAAGCTGCTCATTAATCCATTAATCCACTCCGCCATCCGATTGATTACTCCAGATATTTTAAATTGGTACTTACTTAATTAGTGACTGTTTTTCAGCCGTAGTGAGGCGACTAAAGTGGCAAGCGATCGATATCCTGTGTATTGCCGATCACCACCAACATATCACCCTTATTGAGTCGCCGATCCGGTGTGGGGTTAATATCAAAATTTTCAGCTTGTCCGACAGCCAAAACATTTAGTCCATAATCACTCCGCAGCCGCAGTTCGAGGATAGTTTTACCCAGGAACGAACCGGGTACCTTCATTTCCACGATGCTATGCAGCGGATCGAGATCGAACCGATCCAAAATCCCTGGTCTAGTGAGCCTCCGTGCCAGACTACAGCCTGCCTCATATTCGGGTAGTACCACTCGATCGGCTCCTACTTTATGTAATAACTTAGCATGAACATCTGAGGAAGCTTTGGCAACGATCTGAAGTACACCAGCTTCTTTGAGGCTTAGGGTGGTAATGATACTCTCTTGGAGATAATTGCCGATCGCGACAATGACCGTATCAAACTCGAATATCCCTGCCTCTTTTAGGGCTAATGGATCGGTGGAGTCGAGTACGACAGCATGGGCAACTAGCCCTGCGCTGATGACATCCGCTACCCGTTTTTCATTAATATCGGTGCCCAGTACTTCATATCCATCACGATGTAAGGTTTCGCAGACAGCTCGCCCAAACCTCCCCAGTCCAATCACCGCAAACTGACGGGTACTTATCGGTCTGAGGTTGCGAAAAAAGCTAAAAACTGGTCGTTCGATCGAATTTGACATAGACAGTTAGGGGGTATTTCATTCAGTTGACAGTTGAGAGTTGACAGTTGACAGCGACCTCTTTCTTTCAGGTAGAGGATTGCCATAAAGAACGATCCTTGTTTAATTTTCCCCTGAACGGGGGAGGCTTTACACCCATTTTTCTTGGTAAAAATAAGTAATCGACAACATAATGCGGCGCAGATTGCTGGAGATCGCAAATTAGCACTAAGATTAGCCGACCAACAGGGATTCTTCTGGATAACGAATCGCACTCGCTCTGGGGTCGCCTAGTAGTGCGGCAATAAGTAATAAAATTCCCACTCTCCCAATGTACATCGTCGCGACTAACACTAATTTACTAAATGCGGTCAGCCCTGCTGTAATCCCGGTTGAAAGACCGACTGTGGCAAATGCAGAAACTACTTCAAACAGAATCCTAATAAAGTCTAACTTCGGTTCGACGATCGCGATCGCGATTGTGGCGATGACCACAGTCATCAGCGACCCAAATGTGACGGCAATTGCTTTGAGTAGCAGCGAGTTTGGCACCTGACGACGATAGAGCGTCACGGATTCTTTGCCTTGGAGGATAGCATAAGTGCAGCTTGCCAGTACGCGCGCCGTCGTGGTCTTGATGCCTCCAGCCGTCCCGCCCGGACTACCGCCAATGAGCATCAGTGAGATCGTCACAAATAGTCCCGCCGTGGTCATTTTGGAAACATCGATCGTATTAAAACCAGCGGTACGACTGGTAACTGACTGAAACCAGGCTCCCAAAATCTGTTGTGGCAACCCCAGCGATCCCAGCGTTTGCGGATTGCGGACTTCGATCGCCCAGATTGCCAATGCACCACCTATGAGTAGAAACAGTGTCGTACTGACAGCCACCTGAAAATTGAGCGATTTCACCGGTTTGATTTTTTGGCGCAACAGCCGTCCTCTCAGAATTAGATACAGCTCAAAAATCGTCTCATAGCCGATCCCACCAAAAACGATCGATCCGGTAATCGTGGCATTCAGCAGTAGTGAACCCTCGTAGCCGACCAAGTTATCCGAGAATAAAGCAAATCCGGCATTATTCCAGGCACTGATACTATGAAAAAGTGCGAACCATAGCCCCCTAGACCAGCCGATATCGGGCACAAACACCAGTAATAATAAAAACGCTCCCGTCAGTTCAAACAAGAGCGTTGTTGCCACGATTGACTTAAGAATTTGCGTACTACCCTGAAGTGCTTGGCGATCGAGTGACTGCTGAATCGCCACTTTGTCCTTGAGTCCAAATCGACGACCTAGCAATAGCAACAAAAAAGTGGTGGCCGTCATATAGCCCAGCCCACCCACCTGAATCAGCAAGATCACGATTAGCTGTCCAAATCGCGAAAAGTAGGTAGCAGTATCGACAACCACATGCCCTGTCACACACACGGCGGAAGTCGCTGTAAATAAAGCCACAATCGGGTCATTCCAGTTACCGCTAACAGTAGAGAATGGCAACATTAACAACAGTGTGCCAGCCAAAATAACTGCAATAAAACCCAAGCAAATAGTACGAGACACCCTCATGTAAAACTAACCCATTAGGATCACGCGATCGATAACATGGATTATCCCATTACTTGCCTCAATATCTGCAATGACTACTGTAGAATTTTTGACCTCGAAAGCATCCTGACAATTGATGGAAATCGGCGAACCTTCTAATGATTCCACGGTCTTGACTTTTGCAAGATCGGCTTGGGTGAATTTACCCGCCACCACATGAAACTTGAGAATTCGGGCTAACTGGGGTGGATTTTGAACCAATGTCTGGACTGTGCCTGGGGGTAAAGCGGCAAAGGCGGCATCGACTGGGGCAAAAACTGTAAACGGCCCAGGGGATTGTAATGCTTCCACTAATCCAGCAGCTTGAACGGCGGCAACAAGAGTAGTGAAGTTACCGTTACCGACAGCGATTTCTACAATATTGGGCATTTTATTCTTAACTAAAATTATAATTTTGGAGGGTGGACACTGCCCACCCTCCGATAAATGGCTACCATCTACTAAAAATAACTAAATCAACGATATTCCTGAGTTTGAATATCACTCAATCGTGCTTCTGGACGTTTGAACCTGTCGATCTGAGCTTCAAAAAATTGACGATTTTTTGCTAGATGTTCGGGATTAGAATCATCTAGAGGGTAGAGTAAAGCCGCCCGTAGAGCCTGAATCACCGCCGAAGTAACACAATACATCGATCTCTGAAAACTCACACCCAATTGAACCAACATATCATCTTTGCCCCGACAGTGTTGCTCGTAATAATCGAGCAAATATTGGGGCAAAAAGTGATACATATCATCCATCAATAACGTCGGTGGAATCCCGGCAGCACCAACGGGATTTACATCCGCATACAATATTCCATAATGGAAATCTGCTTGCTCGGCTGGTACTTGTTCGGCTTGAGCGTTATAAGATTTTGTCCCCCGAAATGGTGCAGTACGGTAGAATACCGCTTCGACATAGGGTAAAGCGGCTTCATATAACCAAGTAAATCCTACCGACTTAGGAATAATTTCAAACATTTCCCCATCGATATAAACATGATGATAAATCGGTCTACCTGCAACGGCAAAAATTCCATTCACCAGGAAATCCATCGCTTCGGGAACGGAGGTGATTTTCCCCTCATCATAAAGATCGCTCATCTCAAAGAAGACTGGAGCCATGACTTCCCAAAATAATCCTAAATTAGAATAGTAGGACAGCACGCGCACCTGTTCGATAAACATGTCGGGAAAGAGTTTATACAAACCGAGCATCGCCGGATTGCCCTTAAAGTATGCTTTAATAGCTCGATCGGCATTTTGCTTGTATTCGTCAGTATCTAAATATGGATCGAATCTTCCACCCATGCCCCGATGCCAATACATGGCTTGCATACATGCCTCGGCAAACTCCATGTTAATCCGATCGTGTAATAAGTGATGGAATATTTTGGGCATTTTGGTACTGCGCCCATTTTCGATGAATTCCAAAAGCTCGGGGTGTGCGGAAGCTGCGCCTTTTTGCCAGATGCGTAAGTCGGCAGTATCGCCGGCATAGTGATTGGGTAAGTCGAGATATTCTTGCGGCAGGAAGTATTTAAATGCAGGTAGCGGGTTGATAAAGACACGTTCGGCGATATACAGCAAGTCGCGCCAGTAGAAGTCCATCGGGACGGCGTAGGCTTTGTATAAGCCGATGATTTGCATGAGGTTTTCGGGCGTGTCGGGCAGCATCGCGCCACCTGCTTCGAGGCGATGGATCACGTCGGCGAATTGGTGGGTGGATGGTGGTAGTTTGGTTGCAGTGGTAGTTGTCATGTGGTTTATAGATTAATGTGTTGCAATATCAATAATATGTAGGGGCGGGTGTCTTGTCTCGTTAAACCGGCGGGGAACCCGACGAGCGCGAGCCGCTTTATGCTATGGATTTCGTTTGTACTAGAGATTGTATGCAAACCCGCCCTCTTCACCATTTATTTCCCTATTTCTATTTCGGCAATTTGGGTAGTAGCAGTAGGAATAGTAGCCACGATCGCGTCGGTGGTAACCTGAATATGGGAAATCAAAATGTTCGGTTGAATGCCTAGTAGGACGATTAGCGTGGCAAGGATAATGGCTGGCACCCGCTCGTAGTTTGCTACTTTGGGCAAATAGGTGAGATCGTCTGTTAACTTGCCAAAGAGGGTGCGATTGATGATGATGATGAAGTAGACAGAAGTCAAACCCGTACTCGCCAGACAAATCAGGGTGGCGATGGGGAAAGCAGTATAACTACCCTGAAAGGAGAGAAACTCACCGATAAAACCTACCATCCCAGGGATGCCCGCACTCGCCATCATCGTGAGGATCAGGACGGCTCCGACGAAGGGTAAGCCGCGTTTGGGATTGAGTAAACCGTGGAGTTGGTTTAATTGACGGGTACCTGTTTTGGCTTCGACGATGCCGACAAGGTTGAATAGGAGTGCGAGAATCAAGCCGTGAGCCACCATTTGACAGACTGCACCCAAAATACTTAATGAAGTTCCAGCGGCGATGGCGAGTAATACATAACTCAAACTAGCTACAGAACTATAGGCGATCGTTTTCTTGATATCAGTTTGGGCGATCGCAATCAAACTCCCGTATACTGCGGTAACGACGGCCAGGAGTGCCAAATATGGGGCGACGATTACCCACGCATCGGGGAATAAACCCAAACCGAAGCGAATTAATCCATAGGTGCCCAACTTCGAGACAATTCCGCCCAATAACATCGACACGGGTGTCGAGGCTTCGACATAGGCATCAGGGAGCCAAGTATGGAAGGGCACCAACGGCATTTTGATCGCAAAACCGAGGACGATAATACCCAGGAATAGTAGTTGGAGATCGGCTGGTAAATGAGTTGCAGCCAGTGTCTCATAATTGAAATCACCTGTTTTGGTAAACCATGCCCAGCTCAAGAAACCAGCAAGTAAGATTATCCCCGATAAAGCTTGATAAATTAGGAATTTAGTTGCTGCGTAGCCGCGTTTTTCACCACCCCAAATCGCAATTAACAGATAGAGGGGAATTAATTCTAGTTCATAGAATAAGAAGAATAATAATAAATTTTGAGCGAGAAAGGCTCCTGTAACGGCGGTACTTACTAATAATAGCAGCGCGTGAAACAATCGCGGTCTTTCGACATCCTTACTAGTAGCTTGAACGGCTAGCAACACTAACAACGTATTTAAAATTATCAATGGTAAAGATAACCCATCGATCCCCAATTGATAATCTAACCCCAATGGCTCGATCCAAGTAAGATGCTCGACAAATTGTAAGCCGACATCTTGATAATCAAAAGTAGCAGCGATCGCGATCGATACTGCCAAAGTCACTCCCGATATAATCAATGCGATCGATCGACTAAATTGCGGTAAAATTCCGATTAAGATCGCTCCGATAAAAGGTAACCAAATAATAGCACTTAACATAATGATTCATCCAAATTAATTGTCAATTATCAGTTATTAATTAATAAGCCCGTCATCAAGCCGATCGCAATAATTCCTGAGAATGCCACCAAAATATAAAACTGAGACTGCCCAGAAGTACTATATTTAAGTGTCTGCCCACCAAACAATGTCCCGATGCCAACTAAATTAACAAACCCATCGACAACATATCGATCGAACCAATT
>JBBRVB010000270.1:0-6089 GCA_038247275.1 Chroococcales cyanobacterium | reverse complement strand
GAGTTCGAGATGCAGTTTCCGAAATTGAGGCGTTTGATAACACCGATTCTCAATGACTAAACGTTCGCCTTCGAGGGCACCTTCAACGAAGCCTAAATCGGCGGGAATTTGGTAAGGGGACAAATCAAGATGTCGTTGCCAGATACTTTCGATTCGATCGGCTAACTGTCTAATTAACGGATGTTGGGTAGTGCGTAATGATGTTTCCATAAAATTAAATGTATATTTTAATCGCTTACTATACTCAATTAATCGTGCAAACTCCGTGCAGATGAGTAAAGCATAACGTAGATTAACAATCAAGGTTTTTCTTTAACAAATATGAATGAATGCAACGATTGGTTTACATTCGATCGATATAAGCTAGGGGATCGCCCGTCGGAAATGCTTGCTGGGTCAGCATCTCTCAATATCGCAATATTTCTTAATTAATTTCTCAGCCGGATGTAGATGATTTGCACAAAATTTGCACAACTAAATTGCTTTAATCAAACGTGGTTCAAAAGTTATTGAATTCCCGATCCGTGAAGCTTGGGAATTCAAGTTCTTCGATTCTGATTTTTTGTCAGCTTAATTGCTGCCGGAGTGATGAGTTTGATGAAATCGGTGACTAAACTTTCAGAACTTCGCATTAACGACTAAGTTAACGATCGAGATTTAACATCTCGTAAGTTATCGATTGATGCTACCTAGTTTTGGTTGACAATTTCAGAGTCGCCGATCGATTTTTGAGCCTTTATATTAAATCCTGTTCGATAATGTAGGAGATTATTTCATGTTAGATGCTTTTACTAAAGTAGTCGCTCAAGGCGATGCTCGCGGCGAATTCGTTACTGACAGTCAAATTAATGCGCTCAAAAGTATGGTAGCAGAGGGTTCCAAGCGAATTGATGTCGTTAACCGCATCACTGGTAGCTCTTCCGCAATTGTCGCTAATGCTGCACGTTCGCTATTTGCCGACCAACCCAACCTGATCGCTCCTGGTGGTAACGCTTATACCAACCGCCGCATGGCTGCTTGCTTGCGCGACATGGAAATCGTGCTCCGCTATGTGACTTACGCGATTTTCGCTGGCGATGCGTCCGTTTTAGACGATCGGTGCTTGAATGGCTTGCGTGAAACTTACGTCGCTCTGGGCGTTCCTGGTGGTTCCGTAGCTGCTGGGATCGGCAAAATGAAAGATGCCGCAATTGCGATCGCTAACGACCCTAACGGTGTTACTAAAGGCGATTGTAGCTCTCTGATGGCTGAATTAGGTAGTTATTTCGATCGCGCTGCTTCCGCTGTCGGTTAATTGAGCGTTGAGAGTTGAGCGCAAACGCCCGATCGACGATTGACTATTCGCTGTTCAACATTTAATTTACTGTTCACTATTCACTATTCACTATCAACTATCATGAAAACTCCTTTAACCGAAGCTGTAGCAACCGCCGATTCTCAAGGTCGCTTCCTGAGCAGCACCGAACTTCAAGTTGCTTTTGGTCGCTTTCGTCAAGCTACTGCTAGCTTAGATGCTGCTAAAGGTCTGAGTTCCAAAGCTCAATCCCTAGCTGATGGTGCGGCTAATGCTGTTTATCAAAAATTTCCCTACACCACTACCATGCAGGGTAACAACTTTGCGGCTACCCCAGTTGGTAAAGCTAAGTGCGTGCGCGACATCGGTTACTACATTCGGATGATCTCCTACTGCCTAGTTGCGGGTAGCACTGGCCCGATGGATGATTTCCTGATTGGTGGTTTAGCTGAAATCAATGCAACTTTCGATCTCTCCCCTAGCTGGTACGTTGAAGCTCTCAAGCACATCAAAGCTAATCACGGTCTTTCCGGTGATGCTGCGGTTGAAGCTAATTCCTACATCGACTATGCAATCAACGCATTGAGCTAATTAATCGCTCTTTTATTCCCAGAATAACAAGATGTTTTGCTAGCCAGAGTGGTCAGTTGGATATTCTGTTGTTCTGGGAATATTGTTTTTATCATGTAGTCACTAATTTAAGGAATTAAACTTATGACAAGTTCGATGACAGCCACACAGTTGGGATTCGAGCCGTATGCCGGAACTTCCCCGGTCGAACTCCGCACCCACCACTCGGAAGGCGATTTGCAAGCCGTAATTTGGGCTGCTTATCGGCAGGTATTCGGCAACGAGCATATTATGGCATCCGAACGCTTAATCAATGCTGAGTCGCTGTTGCGGCGTGGTGATATCACCGTGCGCGACTTCGTGGGAGCATTAGCGCAATCAGAGTTATATCGTACCAAGTTTTTCTACTCGACACCCCAAGTGCGGTTTATCGAGTTGAATTGCAAGCATCTGCTCGGACGCGCTCCCATGAATGAAGCAGAAATTACCCACCACGTAAATCTGTTTATCGAACATGGATACGAGGCGGAAATTAATTCTTACCTCGATTCTGCCGAATATCAAGATAGTTTCGGCGATGCGATTGTCCCTTATTATCGCGGCTTTGCGACCCAACGGGGACAAACCACGATCGGTTTCAACCGGATGTTCCAACTCTATCGCGGCTATGCCAACAGCGATAAAGCTCAGGGTAATAATAAATCTGCCGCTCTGACTCAAGATTTAGCAGGCAATTTACCATCGCCGTTACGGACTGCCAATTTTGGGAGTGGTTTAGGTGGTACGACTAAAGGCGATCGCGGTCAATTGTATCGCGTGCGGGCAATGCAATCGGCTAGTGGTAGCAAAGCGCAACTGCGCCGAGGCGTGAGTGAATATCTCGTCACTTACGAACAACTCAACTCCACCCTGCAACGTCTCAACCAGCGCGGTAGTCGGATTGTCGATATTGCTTGCGCTTGAGGGGCGATAAATTCAAAAAATCGATCAGGAGAATTACTAATGGCAATTACAACAGCAGCTTCGCGATTGGGCACTAGTGCCTTCGGCGAAACTAGCCCGATCGAATTACGTTCCAACTGGTCGCCAGCCGATGCGAAAGCGGTCATCAGTGCCGCTTACCGTCATGTTTTAGGTAATGACTACCTGATGGCATCCGAGCGGCTCACAGCCCTCGAATCATTGCTTTGCAACGGTCAAGTTACCGTCCGCGAATTTGTGCGGGCGTTAGCTAAGTCGGAATTATATAAAAATAAATTCTTTTACGGCAGTTTTCAAACCCGGACGATCGAATTAAATTTCAAACATTTACTCGGACGCGCTCCCTATAACGAAGCAGAAGTAATCGAACATCTCGATCGATATCAAAATCAAGGTTTTGAAGCAGATATAGATTCCTATATTGATTCTGACGAATATGAAGTCAACTTTGGTGATGCGATCGTCCCTTATTATCGGGGATTCTCGACGCAAACCGGACAAGAAATGTCTGGATTCCCTCGGATGTTCCAACTCTATCGCGGCTATGCTACTAGCGACAAATCGCAGGTAGCTGGCACTAAATCGCGGTTAGCAGGGGAACTCGGACGAAATGATACTTCCGCAGTGATTCCCCCTTCTGGTGGCAATAACGCCGGGTTTGGTTATCAATCTGCCGAGCGGGGTACCAGGCCCAATCGCACCTTCGGTCGATCGATTCAGGGCGAGACTGCCCGTCTCTATCGGATTGAAGTCGCCAGTGCCAATCTCCCTCGCTATCCGCGCGTGCGTCGTTGTAATAAAGAGTACATCGTCACTTACGAACAGCTCTCTAGTACTCTCAAACAGATCAACAAAATCGGTGGCAAAATCGCCAGCGTCACGATCGCGCAGTAGCAGCTTAGGGAATAGAGGATCGGGAATAGGGGATCGGGTTTAGACGCGCTTGCGCGTTCTAAGTAATTAGAAAGCAAAAGTCTTTTTAACTAACATCTAATTCCCTAACTCCTATTCTCTATCCCCTACCCCCTATCCCCTATCCCCTAAATTAACCATGTTAGGACAGTCATCCATTTCCAGAAAGTCCAGTGCTACGTCAAACAATCGGATCTTTATCTATGAAGTAGCTGGATTGCAACAAAATGCCGTAACTAATCAATGCGACCATCAAATTCGGACTAGTAGTAATACGTTTATGCAAGTTCCACTCGATCGCATGAATGAAACCATGCGGCGGATTACAAATTTAGGTGGAAAAATTGTTAGTATCCATCCATTAGATGGTGCAGCACTTTCAGTAAAAGCAGACACCGAACATAAAAAAGCTAAAAAATCTCAGCACTAATTAGCTGCCAGAAACTCCCAAACCGATCGAAATATTCGATCGGTTTTTTTGATTAATTTTTTGGCAGAGTAACTTTATTTTGATGCCAGATGTGAGAAAATTTAGGAGATTGCCAATATTTAGGGGCTAAGGCTCCGACACGATCGGGTAGAATCCTTATTATGCGAGTGCGATATCGGTAACATATTGCCGAAGCCAGCTCAATTGTACTGAGATTGCTACCATCCTCTATATCGATCGAAAATGCAACTAGCTCCCTTTGGTTCCTGGAAATCACCGATTACTGCTGATTCGATCGTTGCTGATAGTATCGGTTTAAGTTCGATCGTTTTAGATGGCACAGATATTTATTGGTTGGAATCTCGTCCCCAAGAAGCAGGGCGAAGTGTCGTTGTCAGGCGCACCAGTGATGGGCAGATCCAAGATATTACCCCGCCGGGGTACAATGTCCGCAATCGCGTTCATGAGTACGGGGGTGCTGCTTATACCGTCGTCGATGGTCGAGTGTATTTTAGTAATATCGCCGATAATTGTCTATATATTCAGGACTTGCGATCGGCAGATCCCCAGCAATTGCGTCAGCTTACCCAAGATAAAAGCAAACGCTACGCCGATTTGAGTGTCGATACTCGCAATCAACGACTGATCTGCGTCCAAGAGGAACACGACTCAGCCGAATTCGAGCCGTTGAATACGATCGTCAGTATTAGTTTGACTCAACCCAATGACGTGCGGATCTTGGTTGGCGGCTGTGATTTTTATGCCGCGCCCAGATTGAGTCCCGATGGTACCAAAATCGTCTGGCTCAGTTGGAATCATCCCAATCTCCCTTGGGATGGTACCAATCTTCAGATGGCGACTCTCAGCAATGGCTATATCTCGGCACCAGTCCCCATCGCTGGTGGTGCCAATGAAACCATCTTTCAACCCCAATGGTCATCAGATGATACCTTGTATTTTGTGAGCGATCGCACGGGCTGGGGTAATCTCTACTGCTGGCAAAATGGGAGCGTCACGGAGATCTATCCATTAGCTGCCGAATTTAGCCTACCCCAATGGATCTTTGGGATGTCCACTTATGCCCTCGTCGGCAATCGGATTGTCTGCACTTACTCCGAGCGCGGAATCTGGCAGATGGGGCTAATTAATACCATCAGCGGGCACTTTACCAAGCTGCGCGTCCCCTACACCGACATTGCCAGCATCTGCGCCACTGGCAATTTAGTAGTCTGCTGCGGGGCTTCAGCCACTCAACCCAACGAGATCGCCACGATCGATCTCCTGAGTGAAACCCGTCAAGTCCTCAAACGTTCCAACCAAGTCAATATCGATCCCGGCTATCTCTCCATCCCCCAATCGATCGAATTTCCGACTACCGACGGTCAGACTGCCTACGCTTTCTATTATCCACCGACCAACCAAGATTACCAACCCCTACTCGGTGAAAAACCCCCGCTCCTAGTCAAAAGTCATGGCGGTCCCACCGCCGCCGCTTCCAACCAACTGAGCTTAAAAACTCAATATTGGACGAGTCGCGGCTTTGCGGTGGTTGATGTCAATTATGGAGGTAGTACTGGCTATGGTAAAGCCTATCAACACCGACTCGATGGCCAGTGGGGAATTGTCGATGTCGATGATTGTACCAATGCCGCACTATATCTAGTCACACAAGGGTTAGCCGATGCCAACCGCTTGACCATCTCTGGCGGGAGCGCGGGCGGCTACACGACCTTAGCTGCACTCACCTTCGGCACCACATTCAAAGCCGGCGCGAGTTACTATGGCGTTAGCGATCTGATCGCCCTTGCCACAGACACCCACAAATTTGAATCCCAGTATCTCGATCGATTAGTCGCGCCCTATGCCACCCAGCCGGATATCTATCGCACTCGATCGCCCCTT
>JBBRVB010000269.1:0-6118 GCA_038247275.1 Chroococcales cyanobacterium | reverse complement strand
TGGTTGGGACCTTGGCGGGGGACAATCGATCGAGAGACAATAAGCTGGTTGCGGTTTTTTGACTCGACTGGTGCGTTGGTGCTGCTACCAGAAGAAGCAGCGGCTCAACGGGCTGAAGCTGAAGCTCAACGAGCGGAATCTGAAGCTCAACGAGCGGAATCTGAAACTCAACGAGCAGAATCTGAAACTCAACGAGCAGAATCTGAAACTCAACGAGCGGAAACTCAACGGCTCAGAGCGGAACGATTGGCGGCTCGGTTGCGGGAGTTGGGTGAAGATCCTGACTTATTCGATTGATGCACCGCCCAAAATTAATACTTCGCACAGAACTCGATCGCGAAAACAAACGCAAATCCTGAAGACATCCTCAAAGACACTTTTTTACTCACAGATACCATCGCGATGATGTAAACACAGATTGGAGCTACACCAACTCAGCCAAAATATTAGTAACTTCCCCTTGGTGATGGCGACGGTTATCGTCATAAAGAGTCAGAGTATTGAGATCTGCATGACGGCTTAATTTCTGCACCCTGCGGGTATCGCCATTAGTGGCATCCAAAGCCGCCGTAATCGCACTGTGCCGCACGCGGTGAGGACTCATAACCTTACAGATTCCTGCGGCGGTTCCCGTGGATCTAACGAGATTATAGATGGCATTCCCACTTAAACGGTGTCCCTTCGTAGCCCTGTCGAGGGTACAAAATAACGGATCGATCGCCTTACATCTTCCCCGCAATTCCAACCATGCTTGAATCGCCTGTACTGATTGACTACTCAGATCGATCGCTTCCCGTTGCACTTTCCCTTTACCAATAATCCACAATTTACCCCCCTGCGGATCGAAATCTTTCACATTCGACTGACACAATTCCGCCCGTCGGAGGGCGTTATCCCATAATAACCGCAGAATCGCATAATCCCGCACCCCCTTGAGGGTGTCTCGATCTAATACCCCAATCATCCCCTGATACTCAGTCGGATTCACCCCCGATGTATCCCGATAAGTCGCCACCCGCACCCCTTCGACATCCGCCAAATCGTAGTGACATTCCCCTACTTTCCTGGCATAACTGACGAGACTTTTAATCGCCGCCAATCGGGTATTAATCGTAGACGGAGCCAACCCCCGATCTGTTAAGATCCGCCGATATCTCAATACTAATGTCATCGCCTGATAGCGATCGAGTGCCAAAAACTCTCCGACTAAGGCTGGTGTCGGCGCAGCATGAGCGACTTGCATGAAGAAGTCTATCAATGCCTTCGTATACGTCCGCCGCGTATTGGGCGAACGTCTGTCGGCAATGAGTTCGCTCAGTAAATC
Organism: Chroococcales cyanobacterium; assembly: GCA_038247275.1. GTDB lineage: Bacteria > Cyanobacteriota > Cyanobacteriia > Cyanobacteriales > Chamaesiphonaceae > Chamaesiphon. The sequence goes on along the minus strand of JBBRVB010000269.1, from coordinate 4,794 downwards.
CCGAGTAGCGAGATCTCGCAGGGATAGGGGTGATGCGGCGATGGTAGAGAGTAGAGTCAAGGTAATTTATCGCGTTAATAACCAAACTGCCCATTATCTTAACCGAACTGCGTGCTGCTGTGACAGCGATTACCTACTTCAAGCGCGGCTATTGCAAGGCAAGCGCGACCCTACCGCCAACGGCGATCGACAATTTGCACTACACGAGTTAAAATAGCTAATCATCAAACTTACATCTTCAATGACTCGATTTCCACATGACGAATTTGCTAAAGGTTGTTTTGAGTCATTGCTATCGCCTTTAGGTATAGTTCAAACCTCGCTGAAAATCGGTAGTGAGGTGCGAGAAATTGATGTTTATTTTCAACCAAATTCCCAACTCCAGCCAATTCCCGATCTGGGGCTATTAGGACAATTAGCTATAACTAATGTCGTGTTTGAACCATTTCGCAATGCCCTAGACTTGTTGGGGAATTTGAAGGTTATATTAGAAGCTAGAGAAACTATAGATCCAGAAGAGCGGGAGTTAGTCATGCAATTATCACCATTGTATTTGGAAAAGATTCGGGCTGCCGAACAAGCTGCGGAAGCTAGAGGCGAAGCTAGAATGCTTGTCCGATTGCTAAATCGTCGCCTGGGTGAGGTTCCAGATCGATTTGTAGCTCAAATCCAACAATTAACGGTACCGCAGTTGGAGGATTTGGGTGAGGCGTTGCTTGATTTTACGAGTGTGGCAGATTTGGAAGGCTGGTTAAGTCAGAATCGAGTGTAGATAATCGTCGATTATTGATAATAAATCGATAAGTTAAAATCCTTATTGATTACCTATTTTTTCTGTCCTTGTGGGATAAAGCGAATTTCAATTCTCCGTCTTGAGTCATCGGCACTCTGATTGGAGGTTGCGAGTTTGCCCGATGGTAAATATAACTGGGCAGCAGAGTAAGCCCGAAATTTAACCTGCTCGAAGCCCTTTGTCCGTTGCAGCAATTGAACGACAGCTACCGCTCTCATCAGTCCTAAATCTGCATTAGATCCAGCTTTTAAACTACTAATAGTTTGGCTGCCTGTTGCGGCTGGAGTTAACCCGACATCGAGGTTACTAGAGCTTCTAGTTGCTTGACCATCAGTGTGTCCAATGACTTGAATGAAGTCAACGTTGCCTTGTTGTGTTGCGTTCTCAATTCCTGGAATAATCTCAGTTTCAATATATTTTTGAAGGTCTGGTGTTACCTCTGCACGACCCGATGGAAACTGAAATTGTCCAGATTTTTCATCAATAATAATTGGTGCCGCCGATTCCAGCTTTTGCTTGAAGATGATCGTCTGTAACAGACTAATCAACAGAAAAAAACTGATAATCATAAAAGCATTTGACATTAAATCGGTAAATGCTTGAAAAATATTCAAAGACTCTTCATAATTATTTTGATCGGTTCTTCTAGTCATAATAATTATATTTAGTTATGCTTGTTGTTGTTAAATAAGTTACCGAATCTGGATATTGAAGATGATTTCGATCGATCTCAGATACGGTAGCTTGAGTAGACTCGGAAACTTGCAGGGTATTTTGACTAAGAGTAACTACTTCTGTACTGAACTGTTGTAGACTATCAACGGCTCGATCGATCGAAGCAATCGCTGGTTCTAGTTGGGCTGCTACTGGCTGTATTATTTGAGCCGCTTGACTAAATACTGCTGTAGATTCAGCAAATTCGGCTTGAGCGGTTTGCCAGCTATTTGCTGCGGCGGTTAGATCGATGGCTAGTGAACTATCATGAATAATATTTGCAGCCCCAAGAAATATATTCGCCCCCTCCTGAATGCCAGTAGTAGACATTTCGAGTCCATCATAAACCTGCTGGGCAAGATCGATCGCTTCTTGGTGACCGATCATGATTCCTTGCACTCCATCTGCTAGAATTTGGCTAGAGTCAGCAAATGCTTGTTGAGTAGTGCTAAGGTTGGCAACTACGGTGTCGAGATTCTCAATAATGTTATTTCCCTGCACTGTATTAGCAGCCGTGACAAAGCTCTCTACCCCAGTCCTTAGCTGTGGCATTAACTCAACTAATGTTTGTGTTTGTGCTTCTATCGTGGTAGTCGATTGTTGGAAGATAATTGCACCAGCACCAATAGTTTCAGCTGCTCCACTCATCTGTGAAGCGGAAGTCTGTAAGGTTCTATAAACTGATTGAGCTAGTTGTGCTGCTGTTTGATTGCTACTAGTGATTCCGACGAGGGAGCTTTCGAGGGTTTGAGTAGAATTAGTGAAAGCCTGTTGGCTGGTATTTAGTTCACCTATGACTCGATCGATATTTTGGACGATATTATTTTGTTCGAGTTGGGTAGCTGCGCTTTGAAATATCTCTACTCCACCCCTAAAATTTCGGAGTAAATCTGATAGTCTTTGATTCTGACTTTGCAGAGAGTTAGCTGCAGATTCAAAGGTTGTCGCACCTGTAGATATATTTCCAGCAGCGTTAGAGATCTGTTTCGCTGCTTCCCCTAATGAGTCTTTTACTGCTTTAGCAACATTATTATGAAAGTTGGTTAGAAATTCTTCTTGCTGTTGAACCATTCTTTCAACGGCTTTGTTTAAGCGAGTATCACCTTTGTTGTAACTATTATCTAAATAATCTTCCAAAGAGGCAAATAGCTGATTTTTAGCAATACTGGTATTCAAACATGTGTTTACTATAGTCATGACAGATCCCAAAGTCAACCCAACTAAACTCGTTTTAAAGGCAATGCCCATAGCTGACAATGGTTGTTCCAGGTCTCCGATAAATTTTCCCGAATTGAGATTATTTTCATTAATACCTGCCAATATCGTCGAAATACCAGTTAAATTCTGAGTAATTCCAACAAAAGTACCAATTAAGCCGAAGGCGATTAGTAGACTAGGTAAAGTCCTTGTAATACCCTCAACCCAATCATTGTGCATGTTGAAAAAAATTGTTTCTTTCTTGTACTCACTATCTATTAGGGCAATAGTATTAACATTTTCGAGCTTTTCACTGGCTTTATCGTAGTTAGTTGTTAGATTATTTATTAAATTGCTTGTTTTCGGTTTACCTGAGAGATAAACATTCTTTTTGTCATTAACATCGCCACCTGCTTTGGTCTGGGCTTCTCCTGTCTTTTTAGGATCTTCAATATTTTTGGATCGATCCACCTTTCGTAGATCTTCGATTTCATTATTCAGAGCCTTGAGTTTTTCATGAAGACAATATCGTAAAATTATTGCCAATACTAGTGCGAATGATACAAGTATGACCGCAGCAATAGTTAAAGGGGGTAATTGCATGTTCAGTATCAACACCATGATAAAGGCTAAACATCCAATTGCAACAATAGTTCCCGTTGTTAATTTCATAATTTTAATTATTTTAGTTTAAAAATATTCCAAGGACAATCTACAAAATTCCTGTTAGCTTAGGTTTTAACGAGAATCAGCAACGTCGATTAAATCTACATCGATCGAACCTTCCTCTCCGTTAACTGGCTGTTGAGGCAAGATTTTTTGTTCGCTACTAGGATTATCTTTAGCTTCCTTGACTCTATATCCCGCCCTTGTCCAGTAGCGGTCAATTTCAGCCCAGTCTTCTGCAAGTCGGAGAGCGGTTGATGACTGGGCGTAACTTTCGAGCAACTTGGGTTCAAGAGAAATGTCCGTAAAGTACATAAGCTATATACATAGTTCCCACTTCTGTACTAATTTCCACCACCAGAAAGTTAAAAAATCTGATTTTCTCGATTTTGATACCGCTACTCCAACGATTATCCGATCTGAATCCTCAGTCTCGATCGCTTTTCTCCATCTCTATCGTTGCAAATCACTTCCGTTCTGCAATGCGACAGGGAAATTTGGCGTGTCTATCCATAACTCGCTCGATGTTAGTCGAATCCTCACTTTCGATCGCACCTTACTCTCTTCGGGCGATCTCCTTTCACCATTCCCAACACTATCTAATCTCGATCCTTGATTTTTTGATACTAGTAATCAATATATGTTTTCAACTGATACTTATAGTGCTGTATCAAGGTACCGTGTCTATTTTATATATAAATATATAAAATATAAATATGTTTATTAAGAATAAAAATATTGTTTCTGAATACCGATCTAAAAAGAAGGTTAATTAAACGAACGAAAATAACGCAGGATAGACATAGAAATAGTTAACGTATAGACAAACAATAGGTAATTAATCCGATGTCCTTATCAAATGCTCGTTCGTTCGATCGCTTAGTCAAAGACTCCCCAGAACTTCAAGCGCAGATCGAACAGATGCGATCGCCGCTCGAATTAATCGATCTCGCTAGAGCCGAAGGTGTGGAATTGACAGGGGAAGACATGCGAGAAATCGCCCAAACCGCTTACCACACTTGGGTAATTACCCTCAATCCGCCAATGCGGAGTTTCTTCGAGTTGGCGCAACAATCGGAAGAACTAAATCGCGAACTGAAACAGTGTCAGTCTCTAGCAGACGCGTTGGCATAGCCTACCGGAGGTAATCGATCTAGCTAACCGGAATGGATTTGCACTCGCAGCCGATGATTTTCAACAAGCAGCAACAGCCGCCGCCGCGATTCCTGGGTTTAGCTTTGAGAAGCTTTGGTTTAGAAACTTGGGATTGCTGTAAATAGCGGCATTCCGATCGGTACAAATCATCGATCTAGAGACAGTTTTAGCCCATAACAAAATCGGCACTGCAATCGATCGCGGCAAGAAAAATAGAGGAGAAATGCTTCGACCCACAAGTTGCCGTTTAAATGTCCTGTAGAGCAATA
>JBBRVB010000268.1:0-6135 GCA_038247275.1 Chroococcales cyanobacterium | reverse complement strand
ATAAATAAATAACAACCCTTGATCTACCGCAGTTGGTAATGATTTGACACAAGCACGGCGCGATGTCTCGGCTTTGGCTGCGGGTAATTGTTGAGGGATGCGATCGCATGTACCATTACCTGTAAATGCCCAACCATGATAAGGACATTCCAACAAGCCATCTTCGGCAATTCTTCCTTCGGATAGTCTCGCCAATCGATGGGGACAACGATCGTCAAATGCTCGCCATTCCTGTGCTAGAGTATCCCACCAAATGACCAAATCTCGATCGAGTAATGTAAATGGTGTCGGTGTGAGTTTATCGAGATCCTCAATGTAGAATACTGGATACCAAGACTCGATCGGATCGAACCGAGTTGGGTCTTCGCCACCTGCTGTCACTCGATCTACTAATACTGCTGTCATAGTCGATGCCTTATCCCGTGCAACTGGTTTACTTTACACTCCTTTACATCTAGGATAACAATCGATCGCCAGTTGAGGCAACCAAATTAACAGTTGACAGTTGACAGTTGACAGCGAAGTTTTTAGGCAGGGGCTTGAATCCCCTGCGCTTGGGTGAAGTTAAGCGCAAACACCGATCCGCGATCCCCTAATCGATATAATGCTATTAGTCTCCTTGCGAGACACGCAGCCCTATTCACCCAACCGAATTCTCAATTATTAATCATCTGCTTGGTGTGACACATGTGGAGGAAACCTCCGCGTGTTGGCGTAGCCTCTCGGAACGAGATATGCATCCGCAATTATCAATTAATTTAACGTGCCATCATGGATACTAAAGCTTTTAAAAGATCCCTCAACCAATCAGACAACTATCATCGCAAAGGATTCGGACATCAAGCCGAAGTAGCGGTGGTGCTCGAATCCGAATATCAAAGTAATTTGATCCAAGAAAATCGCGATCGAAACTATACGCTGACTCGGGGTGATGTCACAATTCGTCTAGCTAAATCTTTTGGCTTTTGTTGGGGGGTAGAAAGAGCGGTCGCGATCGCTTATGAGACTCGTCAGCATTTCCCTACCGAGCAGATTTGGATTACTAATGAAATCATTCACAATCCATCCGTGAATCAACGGCTGCGGGAGATGAATGTTAACTTCATTCAAGTCGAAAATGGAGTCAAAAATTTTGATAGTATCGATCGAGGCGATGTGGTAATATTACCAGCGTTTGGTGCTAGTGTCCAAGAGATGCAACTGTTAAATGATAAAGGCTGTACGATCGTCGATACCACTTGTCCCTGGGTATCCAAGGTTTGGAACACAATCGAAAAGCACAAGAAAAAAGATTATACATCGATTATTCACGGTCAATATAAGCACGAAGAAACTGTCGCGACCAGTTCGTTTGCTGACAAATATTTAGTTGTCTTGAATATGGCAGAAGCAAATTATGTTGCTGACTATATTTTAAATAATGGTAACTCACCCGAACAAAAAATCCAGCGACGAACGGAGTTTTTAGAGAAATTCAGTCGAGCTTATTCTGTCGGCTTCGATCCCGATCTCGATTTAGTAAAAGTGGGGATTGCCAATCAGACAACAATGCTCAAAACCGAAACTGAAGCGATCGGTAAATTATTTGAGCGGACGATGATGCAAAAGTATAGTACCGCCGAATTAAACGACCACTTCCAAAGCTTCAATACAATCTGCGATGCGACCCAGGAGCGTCAGGATGCGATGTTTGAGCTAGTCGATGAACCCCTCGACCTGATGCTAGTAATCGGTGGCTACAACTCATCGAATACCACTCACCTGCAAGAAATCTCGATCGAACATCAGATTCCTTCGTATCATATCGATAGTGATATCCGTATTTTGGCTGATAACCAAATCGAACACAAACCGCTCCTTAAAGAACTCGAAATTACCAAAAATTGGCTGCCAGCGGGGAAGATTGTGGTCGGAATTACATCGGGAGCGTCTACACCAGATAAGGTAGTTGAAGCAGCGATCGAACGCATATTTGCGACAAAAAGCGGAGTACCGATCGCGGCATCGCGTTCAGATTAAGTAGTGCTAGATTTTAGTCAAATGTGGGCAAAATTCTAGTAACGTTCAGTAATATTTAGATACTTAGTCGTGAGGGTGAGGCTCGAATCGATCGGCTGTCTACTCGATACCTGCTGTATTGCACATCACAATTCGGTAGTAAGTAAGCACTGCGGTTAAGTATCTAAATATTACCGATCGCACATTGAAATTTAGCGATCTTTGAGTACAAAGCCGCAATGACAACAGCAAACATCACAAATCTTTGGTGGTGCTTTCTTAACCTTTAATAAAAGTATTGTCTTGAATCTAAATTAGCAGGTTATCATATTAATTAAGAATTGAGGTGCGATGGGTGCTCCACACATTAATAGGTATTGTTGCGATTATTTTCATAGCGATCGTCTGGCTTGGGTGGCGATCTAACTATCGGTTCCGCGCTCACAGTCGCCGGCTGACGGTGACAGAAGCTAACTCCAGCCGTCGATTTTATAAACGGATGACTAGAGACCCTGAAGAGCAATACGTTGAGGGTGTCGGCTATGTCATTGGCGACTTAACTTGCAGCTACAACGCCAGATCTCCCTATATCCGTTGTGCTATAAATCCCGATGGTCTCTGTCAAGATTGTCGCCACTATCAATCCAAAGCCGAATAGCCCGTCGCGGACGACGACATTCGCGATCTAATTTCTCACGGGTACGGGAGTAAGCAATGCCTCAATTTCTGTGGTGCAATTATTTATGGAGTCAGCATCGATCGATCGAGCGGTAATATAGCCCACAATGTGACTATTCGCTCTGCTCACCCGATCGCCATTGTATGAAAGCCAGCTCCCACAACCAAATTCCGCCTAAATTTAGGATGCGATCGCGATTGTTAATATCCCTGCTGTGTGCGGGAGTAGTCGCCATCGCGCTACCTCGTTGGCTGCATTGGGCGACCCAAATTTTGTGTATTTGGGATACATTCATGGTTTGATTTCTCGTTTGTAATTGACATGACTAGCCAAGTATCGGATGTAAATGTGACATCGCGACAGATGAGACAGTTAGGCTTGGTGCATGGTGTGGTATCCTTTTTTTTTAATACTACGCTCGTAGCAATTACGATTAATATCGTTGCGAGTATAATCTGAGCAAATTTAGTCGATCTAAGTGCGGTATCCCCTACTCAGACAAATGGCTGAGATCGGCTAAAATCCCAACAACTATCTCGGTTGACAAATCATTCGACCTACTTCGTGCCAAGCTTACTTTTATGCAGAATCGGTTCTCTGACAATTTATCTGGCGATTTATCCGGTAGCGATCTCGGGATCTCTAGTTTTTACAATAACAAGCGCACTGTCGGACAGAGAAACCAAGCTGGGGTATTAATGGCCATCATCGGGCTGGGATTGATTGGTGGAATTGGTTCGCGGCTGGGATATCTCCAATTGAGCCAAGGAGTGGCAAATCGCCAAATTGCGGAAAATAATCGTGTCCGTACCGTCGCCAAACCGCCAGTACGCGGTAATATTTACGATCGTAAGGGTCGGCTCTTAGCTGGCAATCGATTATCTCACTCAATTTTTATTTGGCCGTTGGCTACCAAACGGGAAAATTGGCTGACAACTCGCCAGCAAATTGCCGAAATTTTGAAGATCGATGAGGAAACGATTCAAGCCAAATTAACTGGGTTGAGTATCAATTCGACCAATCGAGTCAGGCTCGTCCGCGATTTGACGGACGCACAGATTACCAGACTTCAGGAATATGGTGTCGCAAAAGAAGGGATCGATGTCGATATCGAATCAGTGCGGTACTATCCTGGGGGGCAACTTGCCGCGCACGTTCTGGGCTATACGGGGGAACTGAACGATCGCCAGTTGGCTAAACGCCGCTCCCAGGGTTACCGGATGGGCGATGTCACTGGCAAAATGGGACTAGAATCGACCTTGGAATCGCGGCTGCGTGGGGAGTGGGGCGGTACCCAAGTCGAAGTTAATGGCGCGGGGCGATTACAGCAATTTTTGGGTCAAAAAGTCTCTAAACCCGGGCAAGATATCACCATCACCCTCGATCTCGATCTTCAAAAGGTCGCAGAAGACGCACTCGGTGATTACAAGGGGTCGATTGTGGCGATGAACCCCAACAATGGGGAAATCCTGGCAATGGCTAGCCGTCCAGCTTTCGATCCGAATATTCTCTCCGGGCGGGTGCCACCAGCAGTCTGGAAGAAGATTCAAGGACAAGATCACCCATTTGTCAATCGCGCTTTGAGCAGCTTCCCACCGGCGAGTCCGTTCAAAATTGTCACGACGACGGCAGGATTAGAATCTGGTAAATTCAAGCCCGACACGATTCTCCAAACTTACCCGTCGATCCGAATTGGCGGCGTTACCTTAGCTGAGTGGAACCACGCTGGATTTGGGCCGCTGGGCTTCACTGGCGCGTTGAAATGGAGTAGTAATACTTTCTTCTCTCAAGTCGGGCAACGGGTGGGTGGACCGACGATGATCGATTGGACGCGCAAATATGGTTATGGCAAAAAAACTGGGATCGAATTACCAGAAGAGTCCAAGGGTTTAGTTGCTGATGATACTTGGAAAAGGTTGAACTACAAAATTCCCTGGTCGATCGGCGATACGATGAACATGTCGATCGGTCAAGGGTTCCTCCAAGCTACACCGCTCCAAGTCGCTGGCATGTTTGCCGTCCCTGCTAATGGCGGTTATCTTGTCCAACCCCATTTAGTCAAAGATCGGGCTAAACGAGAATGGCGAGAATCGATGAATCTCAAACCTAGTACGATTGCCATTCTCCGCAAAGGCTTGCGGGATGTCGTCGATGGCGGTACTGCCGCAGTCATGAATTCGCCAACGATTCCTCCTAATGCCGGGAAGACTGGTACCGCTGAAGCACCCCCAGGCCCCTCACATGTTTGGTTTGGCTCTTACGCCCCGCTGGATAAGCCCGAGATCGTTGTCGTGGCGTTCGGCGAACACACTGGTGGTGGTGGTGGTAAAACTGCCGCGCCGATGGTGCTGAAGGTGATGGAAGCTTATTTTAATGGTGGTAAGCCCTTGCCAGTCAAATCAGATCGAGATGGCAATGCCCCAGCACCCAAGAGAGTCCGCAATCGTCGTTAGGGCGAAATTATCCCCTTCTCAGTATTAAATCAACTAAGATCCCTCGATCGATTCCATGTCCGACAACCCGCTCACCTGTGCCACTGAAATTGACTCACAGGTGCGTTTAATTAGTCCGCCCAATACTTTCCCTGGTCCGACCTCGATCGCGTGTTGAATGCCCAATTCGGGCAACTGGAGCGAGATTTCTCGCCATCGCACCGCACCAGTAATTTGGCTGTCGAGTTGGGCTTTTAATTTCTGCCCATCAGTTGTGGGAATTGGCGAGACATTCGATAGCACCGGGATGTTGGCATCATGGAAATCGATCGGTGTCAGGATCTTGCTAAACTCGGTAGCGGCTGTCGCCATCAGCGGTGAATGAAAGGCACCCGAAACATTCAGAGGAATAGCGCGTTTGACTTTGATTTTGCTGACTACTGCCGCGATTCCGGCGACTGTTCCCGAAATTACGACTTGAGCAATACTATTATCATTGGCAATGACCACACCTTCAGTATCGGCGATCGCGGCTTCGAGTTGCTGTCGATCGAAACCCAATAGAGCTGTCATGCCGCCTTCTGAAGCTAGAGCCATCAACTCAGCCCGCCGTTTGACTAGTTGCAATCCGGTTTCAAAATCAAACACGCCAGCCGCATACAGTGCGACATATTCACCCAAACTATGCCCAGCCACTACATCAGGAGTTAATCCTCGTTTGAAAAGTAGGTCGGCGAGGATGCTTTCAATCACATACAAGCAGGGCTGAGTATAGCGAGTATTGGCTAGTTTCACCTCATCATTTTGACAAATATCGACCACTGACCAACCTAAAATCGCAGCGGCGCGATCGAATGTTACTTTTGCCGAATCGATCGCGAGTAAGTCTACTCCCATCCCCAATACTTGCGATCCTTGTCCGGGAAATACCCATGCAGTTTTCATGTCAATTATTAATTACTAAATCCGTTCTATACAGTAAAATTTAATATTGATTATATTTAAAATTCTAGTTTAAAAAATAGT
>JBBRVB010000267.1:0-6141 GCA_038247275.1 Chroococcales cyanobacterium | reverse complement strand
TTGCGGGCTTCGCGATCGAGTCTGTCGTCGGCAGTAACATAGCTCGCGAGATCGGCGATATGTACCCCCAATCGCCACACCTCATCGAGATGCTCGATCGTCAAGGCACTATCGATCGCGCCCAATTGGTGGCTGACGGCAATCGTCGGGAGCTGGGTGAGATCTAAGCGTTTTTGGGCGATCGGATCTTTGAATCCTTTGGTAATCTTGGCTGCGGCGGCTTCGACTGCGGGGAGAAATGTTTGGTGGAGATCGTGTTTGCAGGTGACAATATCGATGTCTTCAGCCGATTCGGTTGTCGTACCCAAGACTCTAGCCACTGTGCCGATTGGTAAATCTTGCCCGATCGCATGACGGATCACATCGACATGGACGAGATGATCCAAGATCTCATCGAGGACGATCGGTTCTTGCCCATTACTGGGTGGACTGGTGCCGTTTTCCGCTATATCTAACTCAAATAGGAGCCTGTCGTCGAGGGGAGTTGCCCGATATTCACCTGTTTCCAACCGTTTGACTTTTGCCAAAACGGAGGGATTAGCGCGCTCCAAAATCAGCTTAACCGCGCCTTCAGGACTCCGCCGCCGGGTACCTTCCTTAATCGTTTCAATCAACACCCGATCCCCATTCCAGGCATTGCTGAGATGACTTTCGCGGATATAAATATCATCGGCATTCTCCCGATCTTGAATTGCAAAGCAAAACCCCTTACTCGAACAGCGTAGCTTGGCTTCGACAATTCGATCTGTCAGTTCGCGGCGAAATTTCCCTTTCTCTTTCACCAAGATACCAATTTTTTCGAGTAGATCTAAAGCTAGCTCCAATTGCTCGACACTCGATGGCGTTTCACAACCTAACTTCTTTTCTAGTAATTTTGGGGCGATTAATTTCTCAGGACTAACATGTGATAGCAGCGTGGCGATCGAAAATTCCATATAGTTTAATTTACCTCCACCCAAGAACATGTTCATTTATTAAGTTTGTAATAGTGCTAACTTACGGGATATTATCCACGGGTGCTATTCCGACAATTTTAGCACCAGTAAAGGATCTGGACGTATATGCTGGTGGATGGCGGTGGTTGCTAAACCGATCGGGTGCGATTCACTACATATTGCCAAACAGACTACTGGGTGAGCGATTCATCCGGTGTCGATCGCAGATTTAGACTAACAGATAAATAGCTAAGAATTATTACTAACTCATAGATTTATCAGTAAATCTCCATCTAAGTAATTGGCATTGTCTCTGGAAAGAAAGTGTAGACTGCTGCGTTAAGACTGCAAGCCGCTCGATTCCGAATGGGACATTGACGAAGGCTTGTACTCACTCTTAAAAGTTTGCACCTAACTAATATTGCATCACTTGGACTTGACCCGATTTCCTAGTGCTGTAGCTTCGATCGAGTCAACATCGATTACTCTGTTCTCGCAACCATCCTTGGCAATATAGCGTTTGTCCAGATCGGAAGCACTACTTCGATCGGGTCGATTACACAATTATCTGGTCGTGGCTGAAGAAGCTGGTAACGGCATCGTTGACTTTATTATCACAACAGTACATGATGCATATCTTTATCATATTACCCGTGAATGTCACTTCTGATACCATTTTGGTCAAAGGGGAGCAGAAGTTCGGGATTGGATCGAACAGGGACTAGCCGATTCGGGGATGGGGATGGGGATATAAATACCAGAACCATAGCTTAAATCAACAACGCCTAAATTTATTAGTGCTTGGGTGCGCCAACAAGATTTGGGATCGATCTCGAACTTAAGCTTTACTCCTCCTTGACAAATTATGGTAATAAATACCATAATGAGAGAAAGCTATTTTGAGTAAATGATAAATCCAGCAGTTGCCCCCACACCTGACAAGATCGCTCGATCGGCATCGATATCATCATTATCCATTCAGGATTGTAGCTTATTAACCGACCTGTATCAGCTCACGATGACCGCCTGTTATGTAGGCGAATCACTCGATCGATCGACCGCTAGTTTCGAGTTGTTTGTACGAAAAATACCAAAATGCTTTGGCTACTTAATCGCAATGGGGTTGGCTCAAGCTTTAGAATATCTCGAACAACTCCAATTTAGCTCCGCTCAAATTGATGAGTTACAAGCTACCGGAATTTTTGAAAATGCCCCTGACAGATTTTGGGAGCTACTCGCCACCGCCAAGTTTACTGGAGATGTGTGGGCGGTACCGGAAGGAACCGCGATCTTTGCCAACGAGCCTATCTTGCGGATTGAAGCACCCTTGTGGCAAGCCCAACTCATTGAAACTTATTTACTCAATACTATCAATTATCAAACCCTGATTGCCACTAGAGCCGCGAGGCTACGAGATGTCGCAGGTGCCGACGCTACCTTACTCGAATTTGGTACTCGGCGGGCTTTTAGCCCTCAAGCTTCACTCTGGGCTGCACGAGCAGCGATTGCTGGCGGCTTGGATACGACTTCCAATGTATTAGCTGCATTGAAATTGGGTTGCCAACCCAGCGGTACGATGGCACATGCGCTAGTGATGGCAATCGGCGCAAAGGCAGGTAGTGAGGCGGCAGCATTTACAGCATTTCATCGTTATTTTCCAGGGGCACCCCTATTGATTGACACCTACGATCCGATTGCCGCAGCAACCATGTTGGCAAAACAAATCGCCGCTGGGGAAATTGAGTTAGCGGGGATTCGGCTTGACTCTGGAGACTTAGTTAGTTTATCCCAGCAAGTCAAAGCAATCTTACCAAATGTGGAGATCTTTGCCAGTGGCGATCTCGATGAATGGGAGATTACAAAATTGCGCGCGGCTCATGCACCGATTAGTGGTTATGGGTTGGGGACTAAATTAGTCACTGGTAGCCCAGTTAATGGTGTGTATAAGTTAGTCGAGATCGATAATATTCCTACTATGAAAAGATCTTCAGGTAAAATGACATATCCCGGCAAAAAACAGATTTTCAGGCAATCTTCAGCCGGACAATTTACTGGAGATATACTCGGCTTAATATCTGAGGGGACGGGATTATTGCAGTTAGTCATGAGTCAGGGCAATCGCCTCTATCCCGATGACAATCTAGCAACGATCCGAGATCGCACTGATAAAAGTGTATCGAACTTACCTGCTGAAATCCGAGATATTAATTACGATGGCGATCAACCTGTAAATATCTCTCCAGCATTAGCAGCATTAACTCAGAACTTGAAAGCTAAAAATTAAAGTGGTTTTATTTAGTTAGTAAGTAGTTATCAAATATAGATGTTGGGCAATGTCCACCCTCCAATTATTACTACTACCATCCACCATCTACCATCTACCATCTACTTCAATGAAAGTTGCTCTGTTTGGAACTAGTGCAGATCCACCGACTGTCGCTCATCAAGAGATTATTAGTTGGTTGGCATCACAATTCGATCGAGTAGCAGTGTGGGCATCGGATAACCCATTTAAAACACATGGAGCATCATTAGAACAACGATCGCAGATGCTAGAGTTACTGATCGATGAAATCAAACCACCACTCGATCGACACACCCAAGTTTACCGCAATTTGAGTAGTAGACGTACTTTTGAAAGTTTGATTACCGCTCAACAAATTTGGAGTGATAGTGAATTTATTCTCACTGTCGGCGCAGATTTAGTCACTCAATTGCCCCAATGGTATCGAATTAGCGAACTATTAACTCAAGTCAAATTATTAATCGTGCCGCGTACTGGCAATACTATCGAATCAACCGATCTCCAACGACTGAGCGATCTGGGCGCACAAATCGCGATCGCACCTTTAGCTACACCGATTATTTCATCTACAGTAATTCGGAATAGTCACTCGATTCAAGGCATGACTCCCAGTATTGCTAAGTATATTCACCAACATAATTTGTATTCTATCAGCGATGAATCCCGTGACACGAAACTCAAATAAACAGATCCTTGCCGACTTTAAAGTTGGTGTAGATAATGCGATCTTTTCGATCGATACTCAGCAAAATCGATTGCTTGTCTTGTTAGTAATGCGACATGACGAACCATATTTAGGATATTGGTGTTTACCAGGTACCTTAGTCCGCAAAGGTGAGGCATTAGAAGCTGCTGCCGATCGGATCTTATCAGAAAAAATTAAAGTTGATAACTTATACCTCGAACAATTATATACCTTTGGCGGCCCCGGACGCGACCCACGCGAGGCAGCCGATAGTTATGATGTGCGATATTTATCAGTTAGTTACTTTGCCTTAGTTAGATATGAAGCCGCCGAATTAATTGCTACCGGAGTGGGGGGAATTGCTTGGTATCCGATTGACAAATTACCCGATCTCGCCTTCGATCATCAACAAATAATTGAATACGGACATCAACGACTTAGAAATAAACTCGAATATAGTCCGATCGCATTTGATGTTTTGCCAGAACTATTTACCCTCAGCGATATCTATCAGCTATATACTACCGTTCTCGGTGAAACTTTCTCTGACTATTCCAATTTTCGTAATCGGTTGATCAAACTCAAATTTCTGGAGGATACAGGTATCAAATCTTCTCGCGGTAGTGGTCGTCCTGCTAGTCTGTATCGCTTCGATCCAGTTGCATTTGCACCATTGAAAGATAAACCTTTATTGTTTGTATAATCCAGTCTAAAAATATCGTAGCAGTGCCCACCATCTAAGCTACGAAAAACATTCTAAGTATTTGTACCGATCTATATAGACCCTAAAGAGGTTGGGCGGGTTTGAAATAAATTTTTAGTGATATCTTTATTAGTTGCATAAACCCGCCCATACAGATCCGATATTTGATTACGATATATTGTTACTTCTAATTCTGCATAAAAAATATGATAAAAACAGCTTTAGCTCAACTCAATCCTACCATCGGCGATCTGAAAAATAATGCCCAGCAGATTTTAAAAACCGCCCAGCAAGTAGCTAGCCAAGGAGTGAGACTATTACTTACCCCTGAACTATCATTGTGTGGCTATCCACCGCGTGACTTATTGCTCAATGCTCATTTCATCACTGAAATGGAGCAAACCCTTCATCAATTAGCAACAGAATTACCACCAGAATTACATGTATTAGTCGGACTAGCTAGCCGCAATCCTGATGCGATCGTCACAGGTGGCAAACCATTATTTAATAGTATCGCCTTATTAACGGCTGGAAAGGTACAACATATCTTCCATAAGCGACTATTGCCAACTTATGATGTGTTTGACGAAAATCGATACTTTACCCCTGGTAATGAGGCAAATTGGTTCATTCTAGATGGTATTAAAATCGGGGTGACAGTCTGCGAAGATCTGTGGAATGATGAAGACTTCTGGGGTAAACGTAGTTACTTAATTAATCCGATCGCTGAGTTAGCCGAACAGGAAATAGATTTGTCGATCAATCTCTCAGCTTCACCCTATAGCGTGGGTAAGCAACAGGTGCGAGAAGCCATGTTAAAACATGTTGCTGTTAAATACGATCGAGCGGTATTATACGTCAATCAAGTCGGTGCAAACGACGATCTAATTTTCGATGGTTGTAGCTTGGGATTCAATCGATTGGGTGAACTAGTATGTCGAGGTACATCATTCGATCGCGACTTAATTATCATCGAATTTGATGAAGCAACAAAAGATTTAAAACTAGCCAAAATTGAACCTCAACCAGATGATACTGATGCCGAAATTTGGCAAGCATTAGTATTAGGCGTGCGCGACTATAGTCACAAATGTGGTTTTCAAAAAGTAATCCTGGGCTTGAGTGGCGGCATCGATTCGGCACTGGTTGCGGCAATCGCCGCTGAAGCTCTCGGAGCCGATAATGTTCTAGGTGTACTGATGCCTTCAACATATAGCTCTGATCATTCGATTACTGACGCGATCGCCCTAGCTGCTAATCTGGGAATTAATACCGAAACTATCCCCATTGGCGATCTGATGCAGGGATTCGATCGATCGGGCGAACTAGTCTGTCGGGGTACATCATTCGATCGCGACTTAGTTATTATTGAATTTGATGAAGCAACAAAAAATTTGAACTCAGCAAAAATTCAACCTCAACCAGATAGTATTGATGCTGAAATTTGGCGAGCATTAGTATTAGGCTTGCGCGACTATAGTCATAAATGTGGTTTTCAAAAAGTAATCCTGGG
>JBBRVB010000266.1:0-6165 GCA_038247275.1 Chroococcales cyanobacterium | reverse complement strand
GTTAGGTTGCGGGTCAACAGATGACTTCCTAAGCCCCCAACATCGTTGCCGATCCAAAAATCCCAACTGTTCTGAAATTCAGATTGCCGCGCCGCGCATGGGGAATGCTACCGAATAAACTAACAGTCCCCACAATGATTAGGGTCATCGCGATCGCCACCTCCCATCTATAAATTAACCTTCAGTAGCGATCGAGCTAACCGCATCCGAGGAGTTGTCAGTAGTCTGTTTGGATGTACAGCAACAATTATTTTTTACCATTGTGCCACACAGACAAACTGTGCAAGTGCAAGGGTTGCATGTACATACCATTGATGTCGTAGTCATAGCTGAAAGTCCTGCCAATTGAGAGATTAATCACATCTTACAATCTCCAGCCTAGTGGAGAGTCAAGCCCCTAAGTCTGTAAATTTGGACAAATAATATTGGCTTGGGGGGTGGGATTTTCATCCCAGTCTTGGAGAATTTCGCCCAGTTGCTGACGCAAAGCCGACATGGACTGAATTTGCAGATCGATCGCCTCAATATGGCTCTCTAGCTTAACTCGTAGATCGGCACAAGGTAACTCGCCGCGATCGAATACGCTTAAACATTCTTTGACTTCTTGCAAGCTCAAACCCAATAGTTGCAGACGTTTGATAAATAATAAGCGAGAAACAGTCTCTGGCGGGAATAATCGAAAGTGACCTTCGGTTCGATCTGGTTGTGGTAATAGACCAATGTCCTCATAGTAACGAATCGTTTTAATCGGAACTTGGCTTCTAGCCGACAATTCACCGATTTTGATTGTAGTAGCTGGTGAGACGCGCATAGCGATCGATTGAAACTATCATCTACCAAGATAAAGTATCTAGTTGGGTGGAGAGTCAAGCAGCACTAAATTAATCCTGCTTGACAAGTGTACGAAGAATAAATTACTATATAAGCATATAGCGAATTAAGCAATTTATTCGCAAGCATCCACAGGAGTTGAGATCTTATGCTATTCCGTCAACTACTCGACCAAGAAACTGGCACATATACTTATCTAATTGCTGATGAGACAACGAAAGAAGCAGTAATAGTCGATCCAGTCCTCGAACAAGTCGATCGCGATCTGAAATGGCTCAAGGAATTGGGGCTGACATTGAAAGTATGCTTGGAAACCCACATTCACGCCGACCACATTACTGGAACTGGAAAATTGCGGGAACTCACTGGTTGTGAAGGAATTGTGCCCGAAAATGCCCATGTTGCCTGTGCTAGCCGCTCGATCGAACATGGCGAAATTTTACAGGTGGGCGAGATCGCGATTCAGGCGATCGCTACTTCTGGTCATACCGACAGTCACATGTCCTACCTCGTCAATGGCACTCATTTATTAACTGGTGATGCCTTATTAATTCGCGGTTGTGGACGGACTGATTTTCAGAGCGGTGATGCTGGGACTTTATACGACCATGTAACCCAACGCCTATTTACCTTGCCTGATGATACATTGGTGTATCCAGGGCATGATTATCGGGGGAATATGGTCTCGACTATTGGTGAGGAGAAACAATGGAACCCCCGTTTTGTCGGTCGCAATCGCACTCAATTCATCGAGTTTATGAATAATCTCGATCTGCCCAATCCCAAAAAGATTGCCGAAGCTGTTCCCGCCAATGAACGGTGCGGTCGATCGACAGTTGCCGTCTAATTATTATTAATTGATTTATCGATTTTCAGATTCTTTACAGGTAAACATGACAACTAAACAGACTCGCCCTGAATTTCCCACTAATCCGATCGACAAGCAGACAAATCAGCTTAAATCAGTTGATGCTAAAACCCTGAAAGAATGGCTCGATCGCAATGATGTCTTACTAGTAGATGTGCGTGAACCCGCAGAACATGCGGGAGAAAAGATTCCAGGTTCGATCCTAGTTTCGCTCTCCAAGTTCGATCCAGCCCGAATTCCCAGCGATCGGAATAAAAAGTTGGTACTCTATTGCCGCAGTGGGAATCGATCGAATCAAGCAGCCCAAAAACTCTTCGCCGCAGGCTTTACAGATGTGACCCATCTCAGTTGTGGCATTGGGGATTGGAAAGAGCATGGTTTACCCACGGAAGTTAACAAGAATGCCCCGATTAGTTTGATGCGTCAGGTGCAAATTGTTGCCGGAACCTTGGTATTTACCGGGACACTCTTAGGTGCATTTGTCTCTCCCGCTTTTCTATTTTTGAGTGGGTTTGTGGGGGCTGGATTGATGTTTGCTGGAATTACAGATACCTGTGCCATGGCGATGCTGTTGGCAAAATTGCCCTACAACCAAAAATCGGCATAGATTGTCATGGCTAAATCTAGCGTCCAGAAACCTTGGCTGACGAAGTTAAGCCATTATATTCCCGCAGTTGATTGGTTGTTAAACTATCAACCGCAGTTCCTACTTGGGGATCTCACTGCGGGAATTATTGTCACCAGTTTGTTGATTCCCCAAAGTATGGCTTATGCCTTACTGGCTGGATTACCGCCCCAAGTGGGACTCTATGCCAGTATCTTGCCAGCAATTCTCTACCCCTTAATCGGTACGAGTCGGGTGTTGGCAGTTGGTCCAGTGGCGGTAGATTCGCTGATGGTGGCGGCGGCAATTGGCAAGTTATCGCCCCACAGTCCTGCTGAATATTTGGCTCTGGCTGTCACCTTGGCGTTTTTGGTGGGATCGATCGAGATTGGTATGGGGTTACTGCGGCTGGGGTTTCTGGTCAACTTTCTGAGTCGATCGGTTACTTCGGGTTTTATTAGCGGTGCGGCGGTGATTATTGCCGTAAGTCAGGTTAAACACCTACTGGGTTTAAAGATTCCGGCTACGGAGTCTTTTATTGAGTTGGTGACTTTAATTGGTAGTAAAATCGCCCAAACTAATTGGCTAACTTTGGCTTTGGGGGGCGCGAGTGCGGCGGTGTTGCTATCTTTCAATCGCCCATTAGTAGAATTATTAAAACGGCGGGGTTGGAGCGATCGACAGATCTTACCCTTAGCTCAAAGTGCCCCCTTGCTAGTGGTCATTCTCGGCACGTTATTAGTCTGGGGGCTGAATTTAGATAAAGTTGCCGGAATCAGGGTTGTCGGCGATATTCCGGCTGGATTAGCTCCAATTACGCTGCCGTTGTTAGACGGGGAAACCCTCAAATCGCTGTTGCCCGCAGCGGTGGGGATTAGTTTAGTCGGCTATATGGAAGGTTTTACGGGCGGGCAAGCTTTAGCGAGCAAACGGAGGGAAAAGATCGATCCGAATCAGGAGCTTTTAGCCTTTGGGGTGGCTAATTTGGGTGCATCGTTGACTGGGGGCTATCCGGTGACAGGTGGGGTGAGTCGTTCGGTGGTAAACTTTGCAGCGGGGGCAAATACGGGTTTAGCTTCGATCGTGACGGGGCTACTCGTAGTTGTCACGGTGCTATTTCTCACGCCGCTGTTCTACTTTTTGCCGCAAACTTGTCTAGCCGCGATTATTATTACGGCGGTTTATAAGCTAATCGATTTGGCGACGCTCAAACGGATGTGGGCGTATGATAAAACTGATGCCAGTGCTTGGCTGGCAACCTTCGTCGGGGTGTTGGCTCTAGGGGTGGAGACGGGAATTATGCTGGGTGCGCTAATTGCTTTAGCTCTGCACCTATGGCAAACCAGTCATCCACACATTGCGATTGTCGGACGATTGGGCGATTCGGAACATTTTCGGAATGTGCTGCGCTACGATGTCAAAACTAGCCCAGAAGTTTTGGCTCTGCGGGTGGATGCTAGTCTATACTTTGCTAATGCTAAGTATTTAGAGAACTTTTTGACAAAAATGCTGGTCGATCGATCGGAAGTTAAAAGTGTACTGTTAGTCTGTAGTGCGATTAATTTAATTGATGCGAGCGCGTTAGAAATTTTGGAGAGCTTAATTGCCGATCTGCGCGGGTTGGGGATACAGTTTTATTTTTCCGAAGTTAAGGGGCCAGTGATGGATAAGTTAGCTAAAATTGGCTTTGTAGAATATGTTGGCTGCGATCGCTTTTTCTTATCTACGGATATTGCCATGCGAGAGTTAGCAGGGATTTAGGAAGAGATCGGCGATTAATATCTACGTACTAAAGAATCGATCGCCACAATCTTGCCATGATTACTTTGTTTGACTTGCGATCTCAGATGTCTTGGTTCTGGAACTCTCTGACAGAAAAGCTATGCCAACTAGTTAGAGAGACAATTCAGGTGAAAATATCCATTTTTATCCTCTAATAAAGCCAAGGAATTAGTTTTTTGACATTCGATCGATAGGCATCATATTCAGGAAACCTATGATTTAGCCATGCTTTCTCTTTTCTGGCTTTAATATCAAAAAACAGTAGCAAGACGATCGAGCCGATCGCCAGAAAAATTACGCCACTATAAATTCGATCGAGTGGGATAGAATGCGATCGCAGCCAATAAACATCATAACGACCAAGTTCAGCGGCAGGCTCCACAAAGCCAGCCAGCACTCAAAATTCGTCCTCGCCCGTCCGCTTCAACGCCTTGTTATGCCTCATTGCCCCTCTAGTGGAAAGCTGCTTTCAATTATTTGTCCAAGCGAGTAAATGGAGAAATAATCATATTTTCGTCCTATCTTAGGAGTCCAATATCGACCGTGGGCTAACCAGTGTCGATATTTGAAAGCACTTTTCAGATCTGAAATCAATTGCTTTTGAATATTTGAATGTATTCTCCAAGCCTCAAAGATGTCATCTTCAAGAGATGCTCTGCTGCCTTTTATCCTATGGACTTCCCTGAAAGCCAATGAAAGAGGGTCTTTTTTACGTTTGTAGCACCGTTGAAGGTAATCTATACGGAAAACTGCTTCTATGGCAGATAGCAAATTCATCGAAACGAGTTGCTCATTCTCATCTGTAACCCTATCTAACTGCGCTTGAATTTCCGTTTGAGACGTTCCTGCAAATAGAACTTCAGCCTCTGGGTTTCGTGATGAAAAGTATAGTTTTATTGAAGAGTCCGTATATCGGTAGTGCTGTGCAATATCACTAATTTGCTGATCTGCGCCAGAAAAGCTAACCTTAGACTGACTAGCCATTGGCTACTTCCATTAAAGCAGATTGGAAGGACTCCGTTTCTAATTCTATGTAGCTAATTCGCGGTGGTGAAGTAGCTATTTTCCATGCCCACTCAGTGATAGGAGGGTTTTCTTCTTGCTTTGGCCGTTCTTCACCTTCAGTCCAAACTCTAACGCTAACTTTCGGCCCTGAAGAATCTCTTGGTACTAGAACGAATTTAACTTGGCCGCTAGGGCCGATCATGTCCACGCGACCCTTCGCTGCTATTAAGTTAGTTCCAATAGGCTTCAGTATTATCTCCATTTTTCCTAAGCGAATCTTAAGTTGCTGTACTGTGTACTGCCCTATGTATTCTTCATCAATACTGATGTCTGTTCTATCTAACGACAATTTATTATCACATATATAAGGCTTTAGAAAACTTTCGACCGTCTGATAAAATTCCGTAAGATACTGTTTCCATTCATTAAGCTTTTCTCCCCAGTCGATTTCAACTTCTTCGGCTACAGAATTCTGTTCTTCGATAAAATCTTCAAAACTTTTATTGCTCATAGGTATTCTCAAATTGTTATTGGGGCATAACTATTATTAAGCGGAAACTTTCCACCTATCAACCTAAATTCGGGTAGATAGACTGAAAAATTCGGCATATTCCCTATGTAAAAGCAGAAAGTTTCTGCCTACCATCCTATTTAAGGTGAATTTGCTGAATTTTTCAACATATTGTAACATTATGTAAAATCCCCTCAAGAAGCTGTTAGACCAGGTTAGAGACGCAATCCGCCTCAAGCATTACTCCTACCGCACAGAAGAACCCTACGTGCAGTGGGGTGTTTATTACATTTTGTTTCATAATAAGCGTCATCCCAGAGATATGGGAGTTCCAGAAATAGAGGAATTTTCAACTCATCTAGCCGTCGAAGGAAACGTTGCCGCAGCCACCCACCTGCTCCAAAACGGCTACGACATTCGCACCATTCAAGAACTACTCGGTCACAAAGATGTCAAAACCACGATGATTTATACCCACGTTCTGAATCGTGGTGGGCGGGGTGTAGTGAGTCCACTCGATCGTTTAATAAAGCCAAGGAATTAGTTTTTTGACATTCGATCGAT
>JBBRVB010000265.1:0-6188 GCA_038247275.1 Chroococcales cyanobacterium | reverse complement strand
TATTAGAAGCGATAACTCAAACTAAGTCTACGATAGAACCATTGTCCGAAGAGAAGCTCAAAAAATGGTAACAGTCTCGAAAACAAATAAATACTTATTATCACCAATCTGGGTACAGTAAAGATTTTAATATCAGTCAGAAAACTTTTCCAATTGTACAAAGAAATAATGCTATGCCGATAGGTGCAGATCGACAGATTAGAGAAGATGAGCTAGGAAATAAAGTCCGAAATAAGCTAACTACTGATGATGCTGCTAGATTAATGTATGAGATCGTCATAGGTAAGTTATTAGATTTTAAATCGACTACAACAGCAAAAAAACTATTACAGAGGAATTTAAGCTCAAGTTATTGGAAACAGCATTTAGTCAGCTTTAATCCTATCGAAGGTTTTTTCGGTGAAGGGTTATCAAACTCAGAAACAAATGAGATTATTTCTAAAGCTGGTCGAACATCTAGTTCTAGACAGGAAGTAGCCTTCATCAATATTAAAGATGGTAAGGTCAGTTATATCTTAACTATTTTTGGTGACGATCCTGATTATAGTAAAAATAAAAAGGTGTTTCCAGACATTTCCAAATTAGTATACAGACAAATGCACAAAATTTCCAAATAATCTTAATTTGTATTTCACTTTGAATCCTTGTTAATTTCCCTAGTTATCAATCTATATGTCGCGGCAGAGCCAGCAAGTTTTGAAGCAGATGTTTCGCAAGCTAGAGGTATCATCTCGCGCTGAGATGGTGGCGTAGCTTGCTAGTTGAGGTTCGACTTGCTGTGTAGATCGGATTGCAGCAGTTAAGTTTCGCCCAATAATCCTTCGATTGCGGCTAAACTAGCGGGATCTAAATACTGTTTATTATTTGCGACTACTGATGATAAAAAACTTTTAACAAGATCGTCTTCGAGCGACCACACGACATGACGATTGGCAATTGCGGCTGCGACGATCGTATTAACCTGAGCAGCAGAAAACTCTGAATAATAACTTAGTTTTTCGATCGCGGCTTGAGTATTGGCGATCGAATGACTATTGACTAAATCTCTAATTAGGAACTCTTTATCGCGAACTGTAGCTAGCGTGATTTCGGGGAATTGTTCTTTACAGAAACTAGACAACCGCTTATAAAAATAAATGTTCGTCTGTTTCCTATTATACCACTCAGTAAGTAAAAAGTCACTAAAGTCGTCATCATTTAGAGCCGAACAATAGTCTTTATCACCAGTAATAAAATAAAGATCTTCTTGCTGTGGTACCTCATCGAGCAAGCATTCCCAGTTGATGGCATCCCCTAAAGAATTGTTCTTGCCGGGTGGATTACCGATGCTCATCCGCAGCCGCGCTCGATCGACTGTAGCTGGTGTCGGGACAAACTTTTTACCCAAACTAAATAATGACTGAACGATCCGATCTGCTGTCAGGGTTTTGGTTTTAATATCTGAGAGGATCTTTTTAGTTAGTGAGACATGTGCTTGCTCATAATGCTTGAGTGCATCTCTGAGTAGTTCGATCTCGGGATAGTCTTCACACAGTTGCGGGAACTGAGGATTGAAAGTTTGGGTGCGGAGGGATTTGATCGCGCCGTCGATCCTTTGTTCGCGGTTACGATTGAATTCATCAATGATTTGATCGGTTAATAATAAGGTAATCTGTTGTTTATCGATCGCTTCGATCAGTTTATGCAGTTGGGATAGATCCTCTTGATTGAGTGCATAAAAAGATAGCAGAATATTAGTATCGATGAAAAGCTGCATATCTTAAATTAGTGAATAATAGATCGTGGATACTTATCCTGACGGAGCGACTGAAATCACAACGAAGAATAGGATTTACAATGCAGTTTGCAGTGGATTATCAGAGCGATAAGCGACACCACCGACGAAAAAAGAGTCAGTGTTGGCGATCGATATCCCTGTATTATAGCAAAATCCCGATCCAGTTCCCTACCGTGGAGTGGGGAAGAGTTCTGGCAAAATAAGTGAATAATCCAAAAATTCCCAATACTATCAATTCGATCGCGAACCAAAACTACGCTTACAGTTGTAATCGACTCGATCTTCGATACATCCAAATTGAATCGGTTTTAACTAATCGGATAGACCGTTAAATGGATCGATTGGTAAAATTTTAACTTTCTTTACTCCTCCACTAGCTTTACTTAATAGTGTTAAATCTGGAGTAGCGATCGAAGAAGACTGTGGCGATGTAATCTGAGCTTGAGTAATCTTCGCCCCACTAATCAGTGTTGTCGCGATCGCAGTTGCAAATAATAATTTAGACATAGCGATCTTCGATCGGTTAAATGTCGGATTTAGGCATAGAGCAGTTGCTGTTAACTTCACTCCCAGATGCTAGACAATCTGCATATTAGGTCAAAAATTCCAGATTATGCAAATTATCTCTCTAACTAAAATCCACTTGCTGTCCCTTCGCCGCGCGGATCTGCGGCACCTTCAAGCCGCCCATCAGGTAGTTGTTGGATGGCATTAGCATTCCCCCAATAACCCCGCTGCTCGATCGAGTGTCCCCGACGGCGTAATTCTGCTAAAGTGGCGGCATCAAACCCCCACGGTTCGACATTGACTCGATCTGGTGCCCATTGCTGATGAACTCTCCCGGCTGCTACCGCTGCACCCGTATCCATTTTGTATTCGAGCACATTGAGTAAAATTTGCAGCACGGTAGTAATAATCGTACTTCCACCCGGCGCACCGATCGCCATCCGAAATTTACCATTTTCAGTGACGATCGTCGGTGCCATACTCGATAGTGGGATTTTACCTGGGGCGATCTCGTTTTTCTGACCCCCTACCAATCCAAATACATTTGCCACCCCTGGCGCGATGGCAAAATCATCCATTTCATTATTTAATAAAATCCCCGTTCCCGGTACGACTACCCCCGCACCAAATCGGTAATTAACGGTAAAAGTTAAGCTGACAACATTGCGTTGTTTGTCAACGATGTTGACGTGGCTGGTTTCCATCGACTCGGGCAGTGCAGATGGGGGATGGGGTAATAAGTTACCACGCACATCGCGATTAGTTGGGGTGGGTAAATTATTGGCACGAGAAAATTGTTGTAATTCCGCTGCGGTGGCGGGTTTGACTGTGGTGGATGGACGCGCTCGATCCATTTTGATTTCTTGACGGCGTTTGGCGGCATAAGCCGGATTTATCAATGCTGCTACTGGAATCCGATTAAAATCGGGATCGCCCAAATGCGCCGATCGATCGGCGTAGGCAATTCGCATCGATTCAATCAGTAGATGTAATGCATCGGGACTACGCCAACCCATCGCGGCTAAATTAGTACTCCCGATCGTGTTGAGGATTTGCAATAAGTGGACACCACCAGAAGAAGGCGGAGCCATCGAACAGACATCGTATTGGCGAAATTTGCCGCACACCGGCGCGCGCCACCTGGGTTGATAGGCTCTGAGATCGGCGAGGCTAATTAAGCCTTTATTTCGGCGCATATCGCGATCGATCGCCCGCGCGATCGATCCGGTATAAAAATTCTGGGGATTCTGCGCCACGGCGATCAAGGTACGGGCTAAATCCCTTTGCACTAGACGTTCGCCCGGTTGTAAGGGCTTACCGTTCCGAGTAAAAATCGCTCGGGCGGCGGGATTTGTTGCCAATAGCTGCTGTTTTGACTTAGCTTGCTCGGTATAAATTTCGCTCACATTAAACCCCTCCCGTGCGAGTCTAATCGCGGGAGCTACCACCGTCCGCCAGGGTAACTTACCATATTGGCGATGGGCTGTTGCTAGTCCCGCGATCGTTCCCGGTACCCCCGCCGCCAGATGCCCCTCCAGACTCACATTCGGGCGCGGCTGACCTTGGGCATCCAAATACATGTCCCGTGATGCCTTTAGCGGTGCGCGTTCGCGAAAATCTAGGGACTTAATCTCCGTCCCCATCTTCGTCACCATAAAACCCCCGCCCCCAATCCCCGCCGAAAATGGCTCCACCACCGAAATCGCCAATGTCGTAGCGACTGCGGCATCGATCGCATTACCACCCTGCTGGAGAATCTTCACTCCCACCTGAGTTGCCAAGGGATGCGCCGATGCTACCATGCCATTTTGACTGCGAGTAGGACGCGGAAACGCCGCCAAAACTGGCGCAGAACTAGCTAAAATCAGAAACGAGCTAATCGTCAACGTATAGCGATAAAAATCTCTAAAAATCTCCACAATATGTTCTCTGCACTCTAGTGCGCCGCTGCGGTTAAAAATTTTACGATCCACTATCCACTATCCACTATTCACTTATTCACTACCCACCAACTCATGACAAAACTAATTGTAGCCACCAGCAACCCTGGTAAATTGCGAGAAATGCAGGCATATTTGAGCGGGAGTGCCTGGGAATTGAGCCTCAAACCCGCTGAATTAGATGTAGATGAGACAGGAGATACTTTTGCCGCTAACGCTTGCCTGAAAGCTGCTGAGGTGGCGATCGCGATGAATGCATGGACGATTGCGGATGATTCGGGACTCCAGGTAGATGCCCTCAATGGCGCACCAGGAATTTATTCGGCACGGTACGCCGCTAGCGATAAAGAACGGATCGATCGAATGTTGCGAGAACTCAGTGATTTTCCACCGAGCCAACGACAGGCTCAGTTTGTCTGTGTGGTGGCTGTTGCGCGTCCCGATGGCACGATTGCCGCCCAAGCTGAAGGCATCTGTCATGGGGAAATTCTGACTAATGCTCGGGGTATCGATGGGTTTGGCTACGATCCAATTTTTTATGTCCCCGCCCAAAAACTGGCTTTCGCCGAAATGTCTGTCGAACAGAAACGCAGTGTCAGTCATCGGGGTAAAGCTTTTGCGCTAATTACACAGCAATTAACCGATCTTGCCAAGCTACTCGATCCTTAAATAGTAACTACTACCACAAGATCGAGAGATCCACATCAAATAGTCCAGAAATAATGAGCAGGATCGGTTACGATCGAGATGAAGTCGATATCTTCATCGATCGTGCTCAATTTGGTTTAGTAAACTATGTCTGAAGCTTTAACACTCAATCCTGCTAACGTTGAAACCGTCCTCGATACCCTTCGCCCTTATCTGATGGCTGATGGTGGTAACGTAGAATTAGTAGATATCGACGGCCCGATCGTCAAACTCCGTCTTCAAGGTGCCTGCGGCTCCTGCCCTAGTTCGACAATGACGCTCAAAATGGGCATCGAGCGTAAATTGTGCGATATGATTCCCGAAATTTCTGGTGTCGAACAAGTTTTTTAAGTCGGCTGCCAGCTCGGTTTTTAAAAAGGAAGGGTACTCAAACCGCCAAGCTTGGTTAAATGTAGAAAGTGAGATATATCCCCGACTTCTTGAACTTGACGTTGGACATTTCACAAAGGGGTAGTGAGCAGTTGAATCAACTGCTCAAGTTTATCGTTTTTATTTAAAAAGTTATGGAGTAAAGTTTACCACTAGGGCATAACTCTACTCCATCTTTTTCAGTTAGTAAAGCCTCTGCGACAATTCGATCGAACTCTCACGATGTTATGAGGTTAAGGGCATCTATGGGAGGTGAAGCAAAACGTTATGCCAAACTGCGGAGTCCATTGAGAGAGTTTTTTCAGCAGCGATTGGACAGTCAAAAATGGTTTGCTTCGTTGATAAGTTCGGAGAGATTGTGGGCGATCGCCAAAGTTAAGAAATTAGGTCAACAAAGTAACTTTGCCACTCGTTATGTCGTAGTAGGCGGGTAATATTTTTAGCTTGCCCGCCGCGATCAACTTAGACAAGATAGAAGACTTTGCCAAAGTCGCAGCTTGAATTTTTGCATTGGCTTTAATCGTCTCCTCAAGATCGTTAGGTACTTTTGCAATTCCATCCTTTTTTACTTTTTCTTGGATCTCTTTGACGCTGGGCGTGAGATAGGGAACGAGTGAGGGAATCATACCCAAATCTTTTAAATCTATAGTTGGTTCATCCAATCTACCCATCGCTGCGACTACCGCACCGCATGACCGATGTCCCATTACTAAGATTATTTTAGAACCCAGCACCAATGTACCAAACTCAAGACTACCAACAGTTTCAGGACTAGCAATGTTTCCCGCGACACGACAGACAAAACAGTCGCCAATGCCTTGATCGAATACAGTTTCAATCGGAACGCGCGAGTCTGCACAACCCAGAAATGCGGCAAATGGAAACTG
>JBBRVB010000264.1:0-6206 GCA_038247275.1 Chroococcales cyanobacterium | reverse complement strand
AGAGATCGCTTGCCATACTGCTATCCCAAATACCTATTTTCTCGTGACATATTGTCAACAAGTGCAGATTATTGACAACACGCGATCGACTGAAACCTCTGTTATTTCGTGGATTAGAGACTTAGCGTGAAAAGTCAGGAAGCTCGACCTGCTCAAGGCAGCGCATCGCTATCGAGTTTGCCGCAGGGACAGGAGCCAAACCCAATCTGGCTGAGGTTGACCTGGAAAAATAGGTTGTTACCACCAAAATTGGTTATAATTGCCTATGCACTTATATTAATATTTTGTCTTAATACTGTGTCAGCCGATATTATCAACTTTGAAGACATCATCAACGATCGCTCGAACATGATCCAAATCATGTCATTCTACAATGGTAGAAATGATGAGCATCTCCAGAACTATGAAGCACTAAAAATGCTAGAGGATGAACGGATGACATTCATTGAAGCTTGTGGAGTTGGTGCAACATTAACTATCGGCACCAGCGCAGTCCTACCTCTCCCGTTTGGACTAGTCTCAATCCCGATCGGTGTCCTAACAAAATTCTGTTTAGACCGTGTTGCTAAAATTAGTACAATATGTCTAGTTATGGAAATGTTACTAGAGCATTTCGGTGATGAGGGGATAAAAATCACCCCAAGAATTGCTACCGATTCAGCAATTATCGATCTATTCGTCAAAATGCCAGATAAACGCCCATTTGCTCTAATGTTGCGGTCTACTGGCGAATCCATAGTGAGATGGAGAGCAGATCGAAAACAGTTTTATGCCACTAGAAAACGGAAGGGTGCAAAAGTGTGGGATTCCCCAAGTAAGGCAATCGAACAATTAAAAACTATCAAATATTTAAGCAAACAAAAAAGTCCGATTTTGGGAGCAACTAACAACGAACGTAGCAAATTCATCACCAAGGCAGTTGTTCTCATGGGCGGAACTCAAATCGATCCTAATTTCACCCCAGAACTCTTAAATGATTTTGGTCGGACCAAAGCCCTGACAATATGTGACAATGGGTTGACCTACTTAGTCCAAAAAGACAACTTAATCGATTTTCTGCTGTTGCCAGAAACAAGTTAAGGTAAAGATGATGTTAAATATTAGTACATAGATACCGTTAAATGTGAAAAAGCCCCAACCACGAGATGTGGAGCAGGACTTCTTCTTTAGTCAATTGGAGTTACTAGACGAAACCTAGAACTCGCGAAAAAAATACTTTGCTTTGCTGGCTTAGTATTTCCATTATACCCAATCTGGGTAAAATGGCACCCCCTCCCTAGAGTTTAGTTAAAAACTAGACTGTAACGAGGGTTCGCGGTTCGGGTTCGGAAGGTGGCTCCAGTAATAGGAGCCAAAATGAGAACCCCCTTTGCCGAATTAATCAACCGCTCGAAATTCAACACCTACAGAGGCTTAAATAACCTCTGCCCAGTCTGCGCTAGCTCATCCGGCAAGTGCAAATGGCAGCCTTACGAGCTTGCAGCCAAAAACGGTAAAATTACCCCCACCGTCAAAACCCTGTGCATGACTGGGGCGGGTGGGTATGGCAACCCCGACTATCATTACTTCAGCGATACCCGCGACGGACAGTGGGGCGTATACATCCCCCTCATCGATTGGAACGAGCATCGGGGCGAAAACTTTCAAGCCACCCCAGAACAGCGCGAACAGTGGGTCAAAGACCAACAACTCAGAACCCAAGTATTACTTGAAGCCGAAAATAAACGTCGGGCTGAATCTTTACCAGCCCTGGAGCGGGATATTGCAGCGCGGCAAATTCTCACACAGCTATCTCTCAATGAGATCGACAGAAAAGATCTAGTCAGAAGGGGCTTTACCCAACAACAGATTAAAGAAATCGGCTTCGTCAGCGTCGAGAAATTCCAAAGACTTAAAGAGCCTGTCAATCATCGCTTTCCTGGTGTCAACATTCAAGGCACTAAGCTCAATAACGGCATTGCAGGAATTCTCATCCCCCTCTACACCGTCACTGGCGAAATCGTCGCCTTCCAAATTCGGAACCGAGAAAAATCTAATAACCGCTACCGC
Organism: Chroococcales cyanobacterium; assembly: GCA_038247275.1. Lineage (GTDB taxonomy): Bacteria > Cyanobacteriota > Cyanobacteriia > Cyanobacteriales > Chamaesiphonaceae > Chamaesiphon. The sequence continues at coordinate 4,157 of JBBRVB010000264.1, read as the reverse complement.
TGGCTATCGAGTACCTGGGAGAAAGGTCGAGATAATGGATCTGCCCCCTGCTTACCCAACGGTGAAAACCCACTCACCTTCGCCTATCCCCAACTCCTGGGAGTTAACCTTACTCCTTATCACTCTATCAGTTCAGTTAGAGATCCAAAAACCCTCACCCCTCGTCACTCCATCGGTTTAGCCGAAGGAACCGGAGCTAAACCTAATCTAGCAGCCATTCTCACTGGACAACAAATCATCGGTGCAGCAGGTGGACAATGGTTATCAAGTCCCGAACTATTAAAAGATGGTTTAGAACGCTGGAGAGCCGAATATATCGATCTCTACCTCGATGGTGAGGATATTCACAAACCCCAAGTCATCCGCCGTTGGGTCAATCTCTACCACCAATTAATCGACTGGGGCTACAAACCCCGCCTGATGTGGTCGGGATACGACATCGATGAGTTAGAAGATTTCAGTCGGGTCCGCGAAATCGGTCTAGACGAACTCGGAGCTAATCCATCGTTTGACAACGGACGATTACAATTATCGATTGTCAGATTATTACCACCGCCAGTTTCGCTAGCACGGAAACTATACGAGCAGTCCAAACACTTCACCCCCAATGAAATTCAGTCCAATCGCTTCCTCAAATGGGAAATCCCGACAACTGGGTTAGAAAACAGCGTGACGGGGTACCCAACTGGGCGGGTGAACCGACCAGTGCCCAGCACTCTAGTTGGCATCAAATCGGCACTAGGCACGGGTAAAACTGAACTTCTCAAAGCTTTGGGTGCTTGGGCGAGAGAACGGGGGTTAGAATTGATTTTCATTGGGTATCGGAATAACCTGCTCAGACAGACCTGCGATCGCATCCCCGACCTCTATCACGTTGTCGATGAAGATAAAGTAATTTTAGCCTCTGACTATCACAAGGCTCTGTGCCATCACTCAGCGAGTCTATTAGACCCCACTGAGATGGCAAATAAGATCGTCATCCTCGATGAATGTGTCTCCGACTTGAGCGATATGCTCACCAGCAAACTGACAGCGGGACGGCGTAAAGACGGTACAGATTCGCGCCAAGTCCGGCTGGCACATCTCGAACAGTTAATCGTAAACAGTCACAGTGTTGTAGCTTTAGATGCCTATCTGAGCGATACCGAACTGGATTTCCTGCGAAAGCTGCGCCAATTCGATTTCGTCCACAAGATTGAGAATACCTACCGCAATCAGATGAACGTGCGGATGGTCAACCAAAAATCTATTCTCACCCGCGCTATTCTTGACGATGCTCTAGCTGGCTCTAACCTATTAATTACCGCCACCACCCAGAAACACTGCGAAAACTTAGAGAAATCCCTGATTCGGATCGGTATTCCTGAAGCTAGCATTTGTCGGATCGATAGTACAACCGATCGGGATGAATCGATCGGGTTATTCTTCCGCAACCCTAAAGCTTATCTAGAAGCACATCATCCCCAAATCGTCATTCTCTCCCCCACCGCAGAAAGCGGTATCAGTATCGATTTACCTGGCTATTTTCAGACTCACTACCACTTCCACCTGGGCAATTTAGGCATCCTTTCAGGCTTACAATTCCTGGGCAGATATCGAGACTTTACAGTACCTCGCGTCATCTTCTGCGAACGCCAGGGGCGGATTCAAGATGGTAACTCTAGCTCATTTACCAAGTGGGTTAAAGATGAATTCGATCGACAAGTGTATGAGGATATGAATCTAGTATTTACACTACTCGATAAAGGTGCGGTGGACGAAGCAATGAATATCCTCACCAGCTATGCCCAGCAGGAAGACCACTGGCTCAAACTCGCCCACCAGTATAAAGCTAGTCTGAATGAAGAGATGAAGCATCTGCGAGAATTGTTCGTCGCAGCAATGGTAACAGATGGTTATACAGTCACGATCGATAGTGAAGATGTCGATGGTTGTGATGATACTGACGATTTGATGGGTAGAGTCGAGGTCGAACGGCGGGTGATGCAATCGCGCCGGATCTATGAAGCTCCGAATATTGACAGACTTACATATGAAGCGATTAGAAATAATCCTAGTGCCAATGAAATCGACAGATTGCTAGCGAGTAAGCACTACCTCACCCAACAGCAATTGCCAGGGATTATGGAGACTGAAAGTTATTCAGCCGAGATGATCCAGATGCTGAAATACAACCATCCAGCATTAGTCAAACAGCTAGAAACGTACCATTATCTCCTCAATCCCGAACTAGCTGAAGCCAACCATTTAGCCGCATGGCTGCCTGTGATGGAAACTGAGTCAGTTTGGCTGCCAGATCAACTAAATCGCTCTTCGCTAGCACTAGTGAAGGTCGGACGGGCATTAGGGCTACATACGCTGATTGGCGAAAGTTGCACCAGGAATCAGATTGGGGGAATTATTAAGCAGGTCATTGCCAATAAACGCTATCAGTCATCATTGCAAATCAACATCAATCCAGACAAGCCAAGCGACCCGATTAAGCTATTCAAACGCATCCTCAAGAAATTTGGTTTGAAGTTGGTCAAACTCAAAGACGATGAATTCGAGTTAAAACTTTTGGCAGATTCGATCTTAGCTTTCAAGGGTGCGCCTAAATACGACCTGCTCACGCCTGAATTGAAAGCAGGTATAGCAAGCCTCTCTGGTCGTGAATTTCTGGGCGACAACCAAGTCATTCAAGATCTCGGTGCAGAAATGGAAGCATTGGGAATAACTGACGGGAACGGACGGATGCGCTTGGTCGCGGGTAGTGCCCGCTATTTGGGACTGTCAGCCATTTGCCGCCGCTATCGGACGAAAAGACAAGGGAAGGAGGTGACAACGCGGATGTACACCTTTAGCGGTACTCCTCACCCCATCTCTGATGCGATTCGAGCTAGTCAAGTTTATCCAGGTCATCAAACCGTCCTAGTGAAGCATATTTATGAGTGTATTACAAAACGCTTAGAGCAGTTAGCAGCCCACCAACAAGAGCGGGTGGATGCATGGCGGAAACCGCAGATCTCGATCCAGGGCGAGTTTGATCGAGAGATCCACATCGATCGTTTTGCCAGTATTGATAAAATTGACCTGCCAGAATTCCAATCTGGATCGGCTGAATTTACGATTGAAAACCTCCGTTCCGTAGCACAAATACTCCTCCAGATCGGACAAATGGAGAGATTGGAGTTAGAAAGTACGCTAAATGAGTACTTAGGGGTGACTAATCCGACCGTTGCTAGGATTGCGATGACTATGCTTGAGAGTAAGTATCCAGAGGTATTCGAGCGATTGAACCAAGCACGTTGAATTTAGCCCCAAATAGCCAACCGAATCTGGGTGGGTAGCTTTTATGTCGTTAAAAGAGCTAAGAACACATTGCACCGAGCGATTCCGGGGTGTGAGTAGCATTGGAACCAAAAACCGGGTTAAGGAAATTCACGCATTAGAAAGTCTCTTTAAGCAATGGTTTCAGAGTTATTAGCCCATTGAGTCCCTAAATCACTGGCTCGCCAACAGCTCGGAGATCCTAATTCGCTTTATATTTTCATACTGTTAAATTCACCTTGACATTCCATCATCTTTTTCGATCTCGTCATCTACATCTTCTTGTAACTGCTCTGGGAGTTTCAGATATTCTCGCTCGATAAATACTTCTTGATTTATATAAGTATCTGGTGCTTTTTCATCAATTTTAGATGCTCTGGACATAATTCATTCAATCTTATTCCAGCTTCTTCAAGTTCAGTTGCTACTTTGAGATCTCTAGTATCTACTCTGCTGATATATGCCGCTCTTAAATCTCCAGCAGTTGGGACTACATCGCGCTCGGTTTTGATTCTCATCGCTCTAGATCGTTCTTCGTTAGTTATCAGTGGGGTTACAGCAATTTCTAGTTTGGTTAGATTAGTGTGTTTCTGTTGCGAACGTTGTGCTTTTTCCAGCTCTAAACATCGATGATGCCAGTCAACCGTATCTACTAATTTTTTAATGCTATCACTACCAAAAGTAATTTGCTGTCTACTATTGTAATCAATCGGGCTAATTTTTTCAATCTCACGATCGATCGTTTCAAGTAAAACTGAATTAACATAATCATCATTTAAAATAGATTTATCGAGATTTACAATTTTATTTAAAACTCTTCTTTCATAATCTTTAACTAAATCGAGCTT
>JBBRVB010000263.1:0-6208 GCA_038247275.1 Chroococcales cyanobacterium | reverse complement strand
CGCGATCGCATCCACGTAACTAACTAGTCCGAGTTTTTCAATTACGCTGCGGGCATTCTTGCTGGCAGAACCGATCGCGATTTTTAGTCCCGCTGTTCTAATTTCAGTCAATAGCTCGATCGCGCCTGGTAAAACCGCTTGCGGTGTAATCGTCTCGATCGATTCGACGTAATAACGGTTTTTGCGCTCCATCATTTCCTGGATCTGGCTCTCTGAAAATGGACGATCGCCGATAATCTTGAGCAGCGATTCGCGGCGAGATACCCCGCGTAGGGCTTCATTCGCCGCTCGATCGAAAGGTAGTCTCGATTCATCAGCTAACCGTTGCCAAGCTTGGTAGTGTAGCTCGGCAGTATCGGTCAAAACGCCATCGAGGTCGAAGATAAAGCCGCGAATGTCGGGGGCTAGATTGGTTGGGGTGAGATCGAAGTTGTGCCAAGTACCATGCCAGTGGAGTTTGAACTTGAGCCGCGTCCAAGTTGGCGGGAGTTGGGGCGTTGCCATCGGACTTGTCTTGGTGAGTTGAATCCCCCCAAAGCCAAAAACGACGGCTTGCCAGACCCCGCCTGCGGAAGCGGCATGAATGCCATCTGGAGTATTGTGGCGAGTATCTTCGAGATCGACCATTGCTGCTTGCATAAACTGCTGGTAGCCTTCGGCTGCTTGCCCAACATCGGCAGCCAGGATTGCATGAATGGCGGGGCCAAGGGAGGAACCATAAGTGATGTCTGTGCGGGGGGCATAGTAATCCCAGTTTTTTTTCAAGACATCGTAGCTGTAGGGAAATTCCTGGTTGCTACGGAGCAGATACAGGAGCATTAATACGTCGGGTTGCTTGAGTACTTGCCGTTTGTTGGTGGCTTCGATGCCTAGTACCGCTTGAATCGATCGATCTCGCGGTTCATAGTCTGCTAGATTGATATCCTCCAACTGGAAAAAGCCATCGAATTGTTCGAGCGATCCGTTGAGAGTATCATCGGGAGTATAAATGCTATCGATGACGGTTTGCCAGTGCGATCTAGTCTCTGGTGTGAGTTTCAGCGTTGCGGTTAGTTCGGCAGCGCGATCTGGAAATGTCTTACATAGCCAGGTATCAACTAATAACGCTTTTTGGAGATGCCATTGCACCATCCGATTGGTGAAGGCATTATTATCGACCTGTTCGTGATATTCATCGGGGCCGATCGTATTATTCAGTTCGTAACGGTTCTTTTTCGCATCCCACTCCGCCCGACTCCCCCAGAATACTGCCGTATCCAAGATAATTTCCGCGCCATAGTCGCGCATCCAGGCATCGTCGCCAGTTGCTTGCCAGTAGCTCCAGATTGTATAGGCAATATCGGCACTAATATGAATCTCGCGATCGCGCACCCAGATCCGCACATCATCGGCATAAGGATCGTTGGGTAACGACCAGCGCGGGGTCACTTCATCCCCAGTCATCGCACTTTCCCAGGCATACATCGCGCCTTGATAACCGCTATGGCTGGCTTTCCGCCTAGCTCCGTTGAGAGTGTGATAGCGGTAGGTGAGCAGGTTGCGGGCTAGATTTGGCTGGGTAAAAATGAAAAAGGGCAGAATAAAGATTTCCGTATCCCAAAAAACGTGCCCCCGATAGCCGAATCCCGACAGAGTTTTGGCGGGAATGCTGACTCGATCGTTGTGGGGCGAAGCTGCGATTAGCAGTTGAAATAGGTTGTACCGCACCGCAAGTTGAGCGGTGAGATCGCCCTCGATTTCAATATCACTGTGCTGCCACACCTCATCCCAGGCTCGCTGATGGGCTTCTAGCAACACGGCGTAGGTCGGTAGAGTTGCCAGTTTATTTTGAGCAGCTAGAACTGGCTGCTGTTCCTCCTGGGAAGTAAATACCGTCACCACTTTTTCCACAGTTACTGTCTGCCCTGCTGTGGCTGAGTAGGTGGTTGTCAGGGTGGGATAACCAGGGGTATTTGTCACTTGGATCTGGGCATCAGTGCCGATTGACACCATCCTAGTCGCGATTCCCAGTTCGATCCGGGAGCTACGCGTGCGAGTCTGTAGCCAAATCCCCTGCTCTGTCTTACCTTGGTCGAGGTGTTCCCAGTGGTTGAAGCCCTGATTTTCGGGATAGCCATTGATACTAGATTGCAGCTCGATCGTCCCTGAAAAATCAACGGGCGTAAGTTGACAGCGGAGGCTCATCACATGCTCATCCGCCAAACTGGCAAACCGCTCGAACCGCAAATCTAAGGTCTGACCGATCGGGCTGCGCCAGCGGACAGATCGGCTGAGGATACCGTAATGCAAATCGAGTTGTCGCTCGTAGTGGATTATTTCACCTCGTTCGCGTAGCGTCCGATCTGCGGAATCGAGCCGAAACCGTTCGCCGTTGATAATTATCGCGAGGGATAGCCAATCGGGGCAATTTGCCAGTTCGGTATAAACTACGGGCACGTCATCATATACGCCGTGGATCAGGGTGGCGGGTTGGGCGTTGGGGTAGCCTTCCTCAAAGCTACCTCTGGTGCCTAAGTAGCCGTTGCCGATCGTGAAGACGGTTTCTCTGGCGTGGAGTTGTTGGGGGTCGAATTGGAGTTCGATGAGTGTCCAGTCAGTGTAGGTTAATTTGCCAGGGGCTGGGGTATCCATGAGTTTTGGGGGATAAAGACAGTGGTTAGCGGTGCTGATGCTCTGCCAAAATCAAATCGGCTCTAGGCTTATAGAGCAGATAGAACAAAGCCTCCAGATACTTATCCAGTGCTTCCCGCCGATTACCATCCGTGTAGTTCCAAAAGCTGTAAATCTTCGCCAGCCGGAGTAGTTGCTGGGCGTGCTGCTGCCAGTTATAGTGCTCGTGAATCCGCTGGATCGATCGATCGGAAATATCTTGCCAGTATTGCGGCTCAGAATCGCAGCGATCGAGGAAGTGGAGCATTTTTTCAGCAGCCCCAGCTAAATTGGTGGGGTCGATCTCAAACCCACTTTTACCCTCCTCAATAATTTCAGCAACGCCACCAAATTGGGTCGCAAAAGTTGGCAATCCCGAAATCATCGCTTCGAGAATGGTGCGACCGAAGGATTCAAATAGGGCGAAGTGGACGAACATACCCCGCCGATCTCCGATCGTCCGATAGACTTCGCCGACCTCCTGACTGGTCAACCTAACTCCTAACCAGCGAATCTTGCCATGCAGATTGTAGCGATCGATGACTCGATCGAGCCGATCGATTTCCTGAGCTTCCTCTGGATTAATCGCCTCACTGACCGATACCACATTCGTCAGGAAGACCAAGTTACAACGGTCTTGAAGGGCGGCATTTTGCCCAAAACATTCCGCTAGCCCCGCCAGATTTTTGCTGAGGTTGACGGGGGCAACAGCCAGAATCGGGCATTTATTCGGGTCGTCCAAGTGCCCCAAAATTTGGGGATTGTCACCACCAAAAATTAATGCTTCAATCCGCGCCTGGGTGTCCGAATTTCGCCGATCGGACTGACTGTAAGGAAAGAAAACTTGTTCGTTAACTCCAGGCGGGACGCGGTTAAATTTGGGACTAAATAAGTTAATCCCATTGACGACGTGATAGAGGTTTGGCATTGTAAAGCATTGGTACGACTCATACTGACCCATACTATCCGGCGTGCCCATAATCTCACGATTGGATGAGGTGATGATAAAGTCCGCCGAGTTCATCCCGATCAGATCGGCGGTAAATTGGGCAGAGAAGTGATACTGCGGCTCCATATCCTGCCAATAGAGGTCGCCAAACAGGTATTTAGGCTTCTCCAAGGAATGAGCGATGTTACATTGGATCGATCTCAACCGCCGCGCCAAGAGCGAAGCCACCAGATTGCCGTCGCTGTAGTGACCGATAATTAAATTTGGTCGTCCACCCAGCTTCGCGAGCAACGCTGGTTCGGCATCGTTCACAAAGCCCTCCAAATAAGGCCAAATCTCGAATTTAGAAATCCAATTCTGAGTTACATGGGGATTAAATTCCCGAAACGGCACTCGCAGAATCCAGGCATTTTCAGTACCATCAATCTGCTCAAACGATAGACTACATTGGGTTTCTGTACAGTTGGGAATCAGGCGCGTCAGCACAATTACCTGGGGCTTGATTCCCAGCAGATCCAAGCCAGCCTGCTGGATATTGATGCAGATCTGTTGTTCCAGGCTGGCTGCTTGCTCGATGACATAAGCTACCTGACTCCGAGTTTCCGATCGACCCATCACGTCTGCTTGCCCCACCCAACCATGAATCGAAATTAGCACTACCCGAAAGACAGCAGGAACGCGGGAAACAAACGCTTCGAGAATAGCTGGTTCGGGTTGATCGATTAAACGGTTCAATAGTTCGAGAGTTTCGGATACTCGCGCGATCGTATTACCCCATCCAGGCTCAAAACCCAAGGCTTGGAGATCGAGGTGGACTGTTTCATAAGGTTCATCAGGAGATCGATCTCCCAGAAATTTGAGAGCCTGCTTAACCTGTTGGGAGAGTTCGACCCCCGAATGAATTCGATCGTTGGTTAATAACTGAATCCCATCATATTCGATCGCGTGCAGAGCCTTAAATATTGCCGCTAACCAGTACTGCGGATCGGTCAATAACTTATCACATAGATAATGATTGAGAAATGCTAAACCCTGACCGATATTACGCGGATCGTCGATCGCTGGCAGATCTCTTTCAAATACTGAGAAATCCAGGTTCAAAATATGAGGTTGCGATCGATCGACCTGACGATCTCGCGCATCGAGTAATGCTTGTAGTGACATCTGCACCCCACTAGCGAGGTCTAAATTTAACCGCCAAGCCTGTTGAGTCCCAATCCAAGGTCGCAGCAACAGCCAAGTACTCTCTCGATCGAGGATAATTTCATGGGTATAGTCGAGCAGTTTACTCAGCGAAGAACCGTGAAAAGTATGACCGACTTGCTGCTGGCGCGTGCGTTCGGCAGCAACCACTTGGAGAATTTCATTCCGCAGAAAATATCGCTTACCAGATCGGCTCAAGATGTCGATGAGCTGTTGAAGCGCAGTTTTATCATCGCTAGTTAAGATAGCTTGAATCAGTTTATCCATAAGAACTAGGGGCGAGATCAGATCTCGATCTCGATCATCTTATTTACAATTTTGATTAGCTAATGTTTGATTTGATGTGTGAATTGATTGATTTCGATACAAATCGTCATCGGTAGATTGGCGATCGAGATATCATCGCTGTCGCGAAGCCCTCAAAGTCAGACAGGGTAAGTCAGCATTAGAATAGACAAAAAGCTACAATAGTTAAATTGGAAAGATGACCCAAACTATTAATCTCAAAGTATACAGTCAACTTGTTGCTGAGGTAACGCCCAAGTTAATTGAAACTGAGGACGAGTACGATCGATTTCTTGCGGTGGCGGAACGGTTAACTTTCAAGCAGGAGCAAACACCTGAAGAGTCGGCATTATACGATCTAGTCACAATGTTGGTAGAAACGTATGAGGCGCAGCATTACCCAATCGATCGATCTTCTCCGGTTGAAGTTTTAGAGCATATCATTGAATCTAGTGGGATCGATCGATCTGAATTAGTTGGAATGTTTGGCTCTGATGAGATTTTAGAGCGGATATTAACGGGTCGGGATTTAATTAGTAGCACTCAGGCGAAAGCTTTGGCGGAGCGATTTAAGTTGGCTCCACAGATATTTTTGAATGCTTAAATTTACAATGATGCGATCGAATCTCAAAACAAATAGCGAAACTTGTGTGATGATAAGTCGATCGATAATATTAATCAACGATCGACTATAAATATTGATTGTTATTATATCGATAGAATAAACATTAATTGACAATCCTCACTTCGTTTAAGTTGAATCGGGATCGCTGTCCACCCCACGAATCTGAACTATACATTCAAGATGCAGTAAATATCTTTAATAGAATTTAAGATAATGGAATTTAATTTTGCAACTACAATAGATACATATCCATACTGTTGCGAAGTGGTAGATTGTTTAGTTACCTATTGTGGCAAAACACAAGAAGAAGCACTTAAACTTGTAAATCTTATTTGGGAAGGTGACTCAGTTTTTGAGGGAGCATAACACTTTTGCACTGAGTATTTATACTTACGATAATTTAAGCTGCGGTCTTCAGACTAAACCCAATCATTCCATTCAAATAAGCTACTCGATGCGCCAAAACCTGTGGCACATTTCGCTCATTCCATTGTGCT
>JBBRVB010000262.1:0-6286 GCA_038247275.1 Chroococcales cyanobacterium | reverse complement strand
TGCTACCTGCATTTAGAGAATTGGCATTATCACCTACTCCAATAGCCTCCCCATGAACCGATACACCGCCATCACCTTTGCGCCCGTACAGGGATTTATCGAAAAATCTCGCAAACTCCGCGATCTCTACGGTAGTTCGTTTATTCTGTCATTTTTAGCCAAGACACTCTACAACTACGTCACGCTCCAAGGTGCAACGGTAATCGTCCCCGCCTTAACCAACGTCACCAGGGGAGTACCCAACAATATTTATCTAACTGGAACTATCGACCAAGCAGGTGTCAGAGCGGCATTCGATCGTGCTTGGAGAATTTTAGTCAATACTTGTCGCGTATATATCGAGCAGGAATACTATCACCATTTAGGAAAAACATCCGATCTACCGCTGCCGTGGAAACGCGAATGGAACTTGTGGGCAAACTATACCTGGGAATTATTCATCATTTGTGGTGCAGAAACTGACAGTTTTGATGATGTCCGTCGCCGGATGAGCGATCGCAAACAGGCGCGAGATTGGGTGGGGATTAATTGGCGGGGAGGAAGCTCGACACTAGCTGGAGCGGATGCGATCGCCTATCCGAATATGACGCTCTATCATCCCGTAACTAGCCCAAATCCCGATCCAGAAATTGAACAGTTTTATCAGTTTTTAAGCGAGAAGATGCCGGATTTCTCGATCGAATCGAGAGAACGATTGAGCATTCCCGAACTGGTTAAAAGATTGATTCTCTACGATGAAGTGAGATCGAAACTAGATATTTATATCGATAAGTATCCATATTTAGCATCGATCGAGAAATTAAAAACTTTTACCGAGATCGATCGGTGGGAAAGTTCCCGTTGGACTGGTTGGTTTCAAGGCGATGGCGATCGGATGGGGATCTATATTTCCGATCTAGTCGCAGGAAAAGCTGAGGGCGAAGAAAAACATACTATGCTCCGAAATTTTAGTGGAGATATGTTGAATTGGGGGGAGAATTTACAAAAACGTACCACACAACTTTTAGACAAGCGGCTGAATGGGCGAATTGTTTATGCTGGAGGAGATGATTTTTTCGGTGTTTTATATCGCAATCCTGAAGATGGTAAAGAATTAACTCCACAGGAATGTATGGAGGAATGGTGGTATAGATTTAACGATCTATGGAATGAGTGCAAGCACCCGCTATCTGTTTCTACCGGATTTGTTTGGGCTGCGCCGAAGATACCTCAACGAGATTTATTACAACATCTGCGAGAAACTGAACAGAAAGCTAAAAGCGAAGGACGCGATCGCTTGGCGATTCGGATTTTATTTAATAGTGGTAATTACTTAGACTGGAGTTGTCCGTGGGGACAGTTGAAACCGTTATTAAGCAGCTATCGCGATCGCGAGGGTGGCAATAATTGGACGCATATTTATACCGATATCGCCACCCTCGAAGCTCGCCATGCTTTTAAAGATGATGATAGTAGCATCGCTCAGGGAATTTTTGATATCTACTTTAAAGATTTTACTATTCCGCCCGAAAAATGGTGGAATTATTACACACCATATCCACCAGAACTAGCTGTGAATTTGACTGGCGAACGTTTATGCGGTGGCTTACTTGGCAATCCACCCGATCGCGAACGAGAACGATCTAAACGTCGCAATCAATGGATTATTGCTTTAGCAAAAGTTGGCTTTCATTTATTTAGATAAAGAGGATTAATCACTTGATGTCAGATGACAAATTGTTAAAGTATTTAGTCAAGATCGAACCATTAGGGATGCTATATGGCAGTGCAGGACCCTTTCTATCGCCAGAAAATTTAGTCGGACGTGCAGGTAATCGGTTTCCCCCTAGTGCCGCAACTGTTGCTGGATTATATGCAGCCGAACATTGGGACGGCAAGGACAGTCTGAACGACCTGACGATCGTTGGACCCTTTTGGGCAGAAATAGACAAGCCCTTAGCTGTTTATGTACCTACACCATTGAATTTTCGCGTCAAACCAAATGCAGATAATGATGGCTATCACATCGCCGAACGCTGGCAATGGACGGCGGCAATAGGGTGGCATCTTCCCTCTAATGAACAAGAAAAAAAATCGCTGAATAATTCATGGGTGTGTATCGATAATTGGCACCAACTGCAAGCAGAAAACATCGCCACCCCCATCCCTGTTATCCCCTCTAAGGAAGTCTGGGAATACCACCCCCATCTACATCCTAGATTAGAAGCTAACGAACGCCATGTCGTCAGACCGACTAAAGATGAGAATGATTTACCCGCCCAACAGGGTAGTTTATTTCTCGAAAACGGTGTCCAAGTTCATCCCGATCGCTGTTTAGTCTACCTCAGCAGTCGCGAACTAGAATCCGGCTGGTATCGGTTTGGCGGTGAAGGGCATCTCGTCGAACTTAAATGTATCGAAATTCCCGCCGAGAGCGCGATTGCTAAACTAATGCAGCAACCGATGGGTAAATGTTTTAGCCTGCTCGTACCGGGTGTATGGGGCACTCAGCGACTATCCTATCGTTTCCCAGTCCCCACTGGCAAAGACAGTTCGACTCCGCCCACTGTCAGACCCAATCCAGCCGATTTATACCCCATCCCAGAGACAATTCAATCCCCCACGGAGCCAAACCCCGAATCATTTTGGTCGATTTCCGCCTTGATGACCGAACGCCCGATTCCCTTTCGATTTCGCTTGGGCGGTGCGGGGAAAGTCAAACGCCTTTCGCGGGGGCGTTATGCCGTACCAGCAGGGACAGTTTATCAAGTCAAAGGAGAGATTCCGCCTTGGCACAGTTGGCAGCAAGAGTGGTTTCCAAAAGAGGGTTATTCTTATCAAAACTGGGGCTGTGGCTTCGCATTACCTTTAACACCACCAACTCATCACTAATCATCATGTATCAAAAGGCTTACGGTATTATTGAAACTCTGGCACCGCTCCATGTGGGTGCGAGTTCGGGAGAAGAAGCGGGAAATTTGAATCTAATTTTTCGCGACCAATTTACCCAAACGGGGATTATTCCTGGTAGTTCCATTCGCGGACGATTTCGAGCAGATATGCGATCGCAACGGATGCGAAATCCGGTTGAACGGGAGCTGCCGCGCGAGATCGACGATCGCTATTGGTACGGGCACGAAGCGGTAACGGGGCAAGCAGATGGCGGGACGACTGAAGCGATCGTTAAATTCGAGTATGCTTCGTTAGTTTGGTTGCCCGTCTTCTGTCCGGGGCAACCCGTGGTGTGGGTGACTTGTCCTCGCTTGCTCAAACGGTACAAGCAGATCGTGGGCATCGATGCTACGATCCCCCAACCCTATACGGCTCCCGCCAAGCTGCGCGCTAGACAAGTAGATGGCACCAAGCAAAAAGTATTGTTCTTTAACTTGGGATTTTTGACGATCGAACATACTGCCGATTTGAGTATCTGGTTGCCAGCAGCAATCGAGATCGATCGCAATTTATTGGTTGTAGTTGGCGATGAAGATATCGCCCAAATTCACGACATGGCTCTGTATCGTCAAAGCCGCGTGAAATTAGAAGATGATGTCAAAAAAGTTGCCCCTGGTGCTTTTTTTAATGTCGAGGCTTTACCGGAAGGAAGTATTTTAATTTTTCCGATCGCTTTAAAAGAATCGGGGTGGCAGGAATTAGACCTTACTAAAATTCACTCACTCTATTTTGGTGGTTTGGAATCTGTCGGCTTCGGTCGCTGTCAAGTGAGATTGGGAGGTAATTAAATTATGGCTTGGGAATCGTATAGTTTGGATCGTTACGCTCAAGAGTTGGTACTGGCTGCGAAACAACGCAGCCCAGATTCGCTCAATCAATCACATAAAATGCGGTTGGCGGTGGCTTACGGGTTGGAACGCTTTTGGGGCGAACAATTTCGGCTCGATGGAGATCGGGATGAGAAGGATGTTTACTGGCGCGAAGTTTGGACGGTGTTGGTCAAGGTGATGGGTACTGCTGGGGTCAAAATTGCTAACGACAAGATTCCGACAGTTAGCGATCGCAGAAATGAAACTCAGGTGCGGTCACAAATAGGCGCGATCGAGGCGATGAGCAAGCAATTGTGGAATTTGAGCCTGGAAGAACAGCGCGTGACTTTAGCGGTGCTCAAGGAGCTGTGCGACGCATTGGTGTGGTGGACTCAACGCTATAAATAAAGGTAAAAAAGTTAAATGATTAGCAATCCCGAACGGCATATCCCACGATTATTTCGCAGTCAAATTCCCGGACGCTGCCAGCTCCAATTCATTCAAGACGGTGGCGAACACGATGCGATCGAGTGGATCGATGAGTGGACATCCGAAGCCTATTCGCTAGAAAATCGGCCAGAACCCGCAACTGCCGATACCCGATCGCAACAGTATCAAATTAGCTGGCGATTTGTTACCAATGGCGGTCAAGACGATAGTACGATTCGCCCCGCTCTGGGTAAATTTGGTATTCCCGTCTATCCCGGTAGCAGTATGAAAGGAGCCTTTCGGCGGGCTTGTAGCCCCGAGCAGATCGATCGCTACTGCGGTCGCTATCTCGCTGGTGGCGACTGCGAACCGGGAATCTTACGTTTTCACGGGGGGTATCCCGTCAATGATGATTGGCAAGATAATCTCCTCGATATCGTCCACCCTCAGCAAGATTGGCAACTCAAAAATCGCAGAAAGAGTAGTGCTTTTTGTCAGATATCGCTCGATCGACCGCAACTGAAGTTTACGATTTCTAGTAACGAACCTTTGCCAGAAGCAGAATGGGAAACTATTTGGCAACTGTGGAAAGCGGCTCTAGATCTTGGCATCGGCTCGCGGGTAAGTGCGGGTTATGGTCGGGTGACGGCTAAAGTCAAACCAGCCTTTTATAGTGTCAACATCCACGGCGAAGGTGCTGCGGCAAAATTACTCGATGGTTCTGGGGAATTTCGACCGAATATTTTTAAAGCCGCAGTTCGCGGTCATGCGCTGCGGATCTTTGGCGGCTTGACGACGGCAGAAAATGCCGAACGCGCTGTTGATGAACTATTTGGCGGTATTGCGAAAGATAATACCGCAGTCGGGCTGCTCGGCATCAATTTTGTCGATCGATATCCACCCCGTATCGAGTCATTCGGCCCCGGAACATGGCAGGTACCTAGTTATGAAGTGGCGGGTGAATTAAACTGGACGCTGACGGCTGAATTATCAGATCCTCAAAGACAAAAACTCCTAGTTCTCATCCGTGGACTGGTCAGATTTTCGATGATTTTTGGTGGGTTTGGTAAATCATGGCGACGAGCAGATCACCGGATCTTTTTACCTAGTTATAACAATGATGGGACTCGGAATAAGCCACTAATTGGTTGTCATTGGGAGTGGGAGAATCGATCTTTAACTAGCAACTTTGCTGTTAAGGAAATCAAACAGATGAAGAAATTCATCGATAATCTCCGAACTAACGCGAGTAATTGGTTACAGCTCAGGAATATATCGCTGAGTAATATTCCCGCAAAGTGGCAGGAGACTTGGCATCCCAGCCGCGTTCAGGTGTGGGCGCGCGAAGCCGCTGATGATGGTGATAGCCTAGCTATTGATTGGTTCCACCAAGAATACAGACAGGGTAGCTCGATCGCTCGATCGGAGTTGACAGGAAAAATGGGCACGGTCGGCCGAATTTGGCATCGCATGTATCCGATTGCCGATCTGGTACCTCACCCAAAAGATCCTACTAAAAATATTGCCCAAAAAACTGATTTGTTTTTAGAGATTTTAACAATTTTTCCAGACAATAACATCCCCCAATGTCAACCATTTTTAAAATTCTTAGCCGAGCAGGATGAATTTATTCGAGTTTGGGGTGATTAGCTTGTAAATAAAATCGTGCGATTTAATTATTTAAACCGCACTTTACTAATTTCAAGTTACTAGCTCACTCATTATTCACTTAATTTAATGCCATCGATCGCAGTTAAGTAAACAAGATTTTCACCAGCAGATCGTTTGAGGCGATCGCCTAGAATTGGTTTGTGAGCGACAACTGTAAAATCGATACCTTTAGCTTTGAGACGATCGACGACAGGGAAAAAATCGCTATCGCCGCCACCGCAGAGGATGACCCGATCGCCAGGAAGTGCGCTCACAGCATCGATGGCAATTTGGACATCATCACCTTTAGTTTTTTGGATGCCACCAATTTGACTTACAATCGGAAAAAGAAATATGTTAAACCCAATTTCTCTAAGTTTGGCAATAAATTGTTTTTGAGCGGCTTTACCTGTTTCCGCGAGATGAAAATTGCATTCGACTGTCTCAGCTCCTTGAGTTAATAGTTG
>JBBRVB010000261.1:0-6303 GCA_038247275.1 Chroococcales cyanobacterium | reverse complement strand
TTTCATCCCGCCGAGTGTACCCTTCCACGAGCCATCGAGTTCATCGACGATTTTCTTGACATCGCGGGGGGACAGATCGGTACGTTCCTTGAGGAGATTCTCAAAAGTATCCCGGCTCAGTGTGGGTAAATTATCTTTATCCACTACCTTAGTTAATTCTGAATCCTTGAGAATTTTTTCAAATTCGGCTCGAATCGATTGGAGATCCAGTTCTGGCGGTTTGACTTTACCGACGAGATCCTGAAAAGAGGATCGGACATCCTGCGGATCGATATAGGCAGTCATTTCCCGGCGTACCGCTGCGGCTGCTGCTTCTGCCGATGACACCAACTCGGAACCCGCCGCCTTCATCCCCAGCGCGGCTGTCGCCGTGCCGAAGACAGCTTGAAATCCTCTAGTTGCCGTATTTACCACCGAGCCAACTAGCGAACCGACAGTCGTCGAGCTAATCCAGATCAAAATCGAGAAGTAAGCCGCCCAAATCGATAATCCGACCGTCGCGCCCATCATCGCCGTTGGTACCAAGCTCAACCTGACTGCCAATAAACACGCCACAAATAGGGCGATACTCACGGTCACCAATGTCCACACACCGACCGCCGTCCCGATCGTGTGGATCGTACTGCCCGAATGTTCGGGGGATGTGCGATCGTCCTCGCGATCGGCAAAATTTACGACCGATATCCCCGTCGCCACCGACAAATTTGTCAATAGCATCTGAAATCCAAACGTTAAGAATAAACCCGCAACCAAAGCCGTAAAGAATTGTGGCGCAGCAAAGGCAACAGGAATTCCGATTTGAGCCACCAGATTGTCTGCATGACTCTGAAAAAGTGACCTAATTACTAACATCGCTTTCTCCAATAAGTGTCAAAATAAATTAAAAAGATGAACTAGATCGATCGAGTCTGAAGGGCAAATTTTTTGACCGATCTCCTCTATTCAACCGCTAATGACAACCCTGAGCCAACTTCCCTATGAGAGAGGCGCGTGATTTCCCTTCTATCCCAAAAGAGGTATGTGCGAGGTTCGGGTTTTTGGAGAGATAGGAGATGGGAGATGGGAGTAGGGAGATGGGAGATCGAGCCACATGTGAAGACCTAAGCAGCAAAACCTCGCAAATCTATACGGGGCACAAGAGGGTGGTCTCAGGTTTAGGTACATGAAAGTAGCTAAAATTAGAACATAGCAATAATTAATAATTATGCAGTCCTCAGAAGCCAAACCGTTATTAGTAGATACCAGCCGCATCACCCTTCGTCGCATCACTCACGAAGAGTTCGAGCTATTGTGTCAAGATAATCCAGACCTACGATTAGAGCTAACAGCCGACGGAGAATTAGTAACGATGTCACCAGCGGGGTATGAAAGCTCAGAGAGAAATGGTGACTTAACTGCCGATCTAGTGATCTGGAATCGGACGAGTAAGCAAGGAAGAGTTTTCGATTCCTCTGGCGGCTTCACCCTGCCAAATGGGGCAGTTAAATCACCCGATGCAACCTGGATTGAAAAGTCCAAGCTTGCCGATATTCCGGCTGGGGTTAAGTTTCCTCTGGTTATACCCGATTTTGTTATCGCACTGAGATCTCAATCGGATAGTTTGACTAAGACCCAAGAAAAGATGGCAGAGTATCGTGCTAATGAAGTGCGATTGGGTTGGCTCATTAATCCCCAGCAGAAGCAAGTAGAAATTTATAGATTAGGGCAGGAGAAAGAAGTTTTGCACTCTCCTACTACCCTTAGCGGTGAAGATGTATTGCCAGGGTTCATACTAGATTTAAGTCCGATCTGGTAAAGCTGTGACAAGTTTATCTGCCACTTATTGACGTATTCCATCACAGGTTATAGAGACTATCCCGACCCAAGCATAGATACAGATAATCTTAATATCTCACTGTGGTATCATCAAAAGATCTCACAAATTTGACAATAGACGTTTTGTGCGGTCGCTATTTAATGAATCTTCCCGTCCGGACAGTCTCGATCGTTCAGGCTGCATCGGCAGACCGAGAGCTATACCAGCGATACTTACTTGCCGACTCAAGTTGCGATTATCAATTATTATGGGCAGAATCTCCTGGGGCAGCGGTGGAGTTATGTCGCACCAGATCGATCGATGTCGTGCTACTCGGCTGCTCGTCTGATGTCGATAGTTTATCGTTGCTGAGGACTTTGAACGATTTACCCGCAGCCAACTCCAGCTTGGAGATCGACGGCCCGATCGCCGAGCGAGTTCGGATCGTGCCTCCAACCGTTATTATGATTGCCGCCGTAGGCGATTTGACCGTTGCGGTTGGGGCACTTAAATTAGGTGCCCACGACTATTTAGTGCAGCAACACCTCACGCCAGAGCTGCTGCAATCGGCGATCGGGAGTGCTGTCGAGCAAACTCGGTTGCGGCGGCAATCGCTGGCAACCGAACTAGATTTGCACGCTGCCCATCAATATTTACAGGAATCCGAGTATAAGTTGGCTGTGGGGATGCAGGTTGCGGGTGTCGCCCTCGTCAGGGTGGACTATGCCACCAATCTAGTCGCACTCTCGCCTGAAGCCGCAGCCATCTTTGGGATCGATCGGTTGGAAGTATCGCGAGAGCACCTGCACGCGACGTTTCATCCAGACGATCGCGATGAATTCATGAAGACGTGCGCGCAATCGCTCGATCCCGCTGGTGCGGGTTGGTTTGCCTGCGAACATCGCGTGGTGTTGCCCAGTGGTGAGGTGCGCTGGTTGGGCATTCGCAAGCAAGTATTTTTTGACCGTGCTGGTGCAGTCGCTCGTCCGAGTCATGCGATTTTAGCGGCGGTCGATATTACCGAGCGCAAACAGACAGAATCAGCATTAATAGAGAGCGATCGCAAGTTTAGTGCGATCTTCGCCCAGACCTTTGCCTTTATCGGCATCGTCAGTTTAGAAGGGGTGCTGCTAGAGGCCAATCAAACGGCTTTAGACGCTATTGCTGCTAGCCGCAGCGATGTTGTCGGCAAAAAATTTTGGGACTGTCCGTGGTGGCATTCGCCAGAGCTAAAGCAGCAACTTAGAGAGTCGATCGATCGCGCCACGACTGGGAAATTGATTCGGTATGAAATGTCCTTTCCGAATGCCTGTCAGGAAGTTATCTATCTCGACTTTTCGCTCAAACCCGTGTTCGATGAACTCGGTCGAGTCGAAATGCTCGTTGCCGAAGGTGCCGATATTACCGAGCGCAAACAAACTGAAGCAGCATTACTAGAGAGCGAGCGGAAGTTCAGTGTTATTTTCAACCAAACCTTTGAATTTATCGGACTATTAAACCTGGAGGGGGTGCTGCAAGAAGTCAATCAATCGGCATTAGAGGCGATCGCCGTTAATAAGCGCGATGTCATCGGCAAAAACGTTTGGGAAACCCCTTGGTTCTCACATTCTGCTGAGTTACAGTGCCAAATAAGAGACTCGCTTGCACTGGCGGCTCAAGGAGAGTTTGTCCGCTATGAAATGTACTTTCCCGATCGGCAGGGCGAAACCCTCTTTACCGACTTTTCGCTCAAACCGATCTTCGATGCCGCAGGACGAGTCGTATCCACAATCGCCGAAGGATATAATATCACCGAGCGTAAACTTGCCGAAACTGCCTTAATCAAGAGCGAAGAACGATTCCGCACTTTGGCAGATAATATCTCGCAGTTGGCATGGATGGCGGATGCCGACGGTGGAATTTTTTGGTACAACCGCCGTTGTTTTGAGTATCTAGGCACGACATTAGAGCAGATGCAGGGCTGGGGCTGGTCGCAGTTCCATCATCCCGAACATATCGATCGAGTAGTCGATCGATTCCGTGTTTGTCTCGCATCGGGTGAGAGCTGGGAAGATACCTTCCCGTTCCGAGGTGCCGATGGTAACTACCGTTGGTTCTTATCGCGAGCGATTCCGATCCGCGATGCCCAAGGACAGATCGTGCAGTGGTTTGGCACCAATACCGATATTACCGATCTTCAAGCAGCCCAATCTGAGCTAGAAGAGCGCAATCATGAGCTAGACAGCTTCGGCCATATTGTCGCTCACGACCTCAAAGCCCCCTTGCGCGCGATCGCTAATCTCGCCGAATGGATCGCCGAAGACCTCGCCGAATCGCTCTCGCCAGATACCCAACAGCAAATGTTGCTATTGCAGAGCCGCGTCGAGCGGATGTCGGGACTGATCGATGGACTGCTTAACTATGCTCGCGTGGGACGAGTAGACTCAACGCGCGAGCTAGTAATCTTGGCGGAATTGCTAATTGAGGTCATTGATTCGCTCGCACCCCCATCGACATTTACCGTGAGTATTCCACCCAATTTACCCACTCTTAATGCCAACCCGCTACTATTATCTCAAGTATTTGCGAACTTACTTGGTAACGCGATTAAATATCACGAACGAGTCGATGGCACGGTGAGCGTTATGGTGACAGATTGCGGCGAGTGCTATGAATTTGCCGTCGCTGATGATGGGCCAGGGATCGAGCCGAACTACCTGGAGCAGATTTTCACGATTTTCCGCACCGGAACACCCCAAAATCGGCAAGATAGTACGGGCATCGGACTGGCGATCGTCAAAAAAATTGTTGAAGCCCAAGCGGGAACGATTCGAGTCGAGTCTGAGATCGGGAAGGGCACGACTTTCCACTTTACTTGGCGCAAATAATCATAGATCGAGTAGCGATCCATGATGAATCTTGACCAGAAATCGTCAGCGCACTATTTTCTCCCAACTCCCAACTCCCATCTCCCACCATGCAAATTCACACCCCAGAATGGGTCAAACATGCCGTCTTTTATCAAATATTTCCCGATCGATTTGCGATCGGTCAACAACCCCAGCACTGCCTCCTCAAACATCCCCAATGGGAAGCATGGCAAGTACCGCCAACCATGCAGGGCTATAAAGGTGGCGACTTGTGGGGCGTAATTGAAAAACTCGATTATCTTCAAGATTTGGGCATCAATGCGATTTACTTTACACCCATTTTCCAATCCACTTGCAACCACCGCTATCATACCCACGACTATTATCAAGTCGATCCGATTCTTGGTGGCAATAAAGCCTTCGAGCAACTCTTAACCCAATCTCATCAACGGGGGATTAAAGTCGTCCTCGATGGAGTTTTCAATCATGCCAGTCGGGGCTTTTACTTCTTCAATGATATTCTCGAAAACGGCTCCAATTCACCTTGGCTAGATTGGTTTAAAATTCACGATTGGCCGCTATCTGCCTATGATGGCAGTCTACCTGCTAACTATGAAGGATGGGTGAACAATCGCGCCTTACCTGTCTTCAATCATGACAATCCCGATGTCAAGGAATACATCATGGAAATTGCCGAATACTGGATCGCAATGGGTGTAGATGGGTGGCGATTGGATGTCCCCTTTGAAATCACCACAGCCGGATTTTGGCAAGAATTTCGCGATCGCGTCAAAGCCGTCAACCCCGAAGCTTATCTCGTCGGCGAAATTTGGGAAGATGCCCGCCAATGGCTCGACGGTACCCAATTTGACGGCGTGATGAATTACCTATTTACTGCCCCAACGATCGCTTTTACCGCCGGAAATCGCGTGGTGATGGATTATGTCCAAAATCCCAGTTATGAACCCTACCCAGCCCTATCAGCCCCCGAATATGCCACGAAAATCCAGCAGTTATTAGACTTATATCCCTGGGAAATTCAGCTTACCCAATTAAATCTCTTAGCTAGTCATGATACCGCCCGCTTGATGTCGATCGCCCAACACGATCGACAGAGTATCGAACTCTCGACGTTATTATTGCTGACTTTTCCAGGTGCGGCGAGTATTTACTACGGCGATGAAGTCGGTTTGGCAGGTACGATCGATCCTGATTCGCGCCGGGGCTTTCCCATCGAGTCGGATTGGGATCTCGAACTGTTGGAGTATCATCGTCAACTAATCGCGATCCGTCATGCCCAGCCCGCGCTTCGCATCGGTACCTATCGCGTCCTCTATGCTCAGGGCGATGCTTATGTATTCGTTCGGACTCTCGATGCGATCGAGATAGTAGTTGCTATTAATACGGGTACAGCAGCAGTCACAGTCAACTTAGATCTCCGAAATCTCAATTTGAATACTCAAACCAAACAGCAATTATTTGGGACTGCCAAACTATTACAAGATGACGAGTTGGGTACACTCTCGATCGATCTTAGTCCCCGCAGCGGTTGTATTCTAGCTTAATTTTGGATTAAGGATATTTACTATGATAAATCGTCCAAATCTTGACGCTCTAGTCGCGCTACCCGCCGCGCTAATCGCCGAGTTTTGCGCTCAT
>JBBRVB010000260.1:0-6348 GCA_038247275.1 Chroococcales cyanobacterium | reverse complement strand
CAGTTGACAGTTGACAGTTGACAGCATTGTTATTATGAGCAAAATTTGAACAAAATATAACAACTACTTGCCTAAAGTCAGATGCTTTAAGCCGCTGATGCTTGGTAATTAAAGTCGATTGTAAAAAGTAGCTAGTTGTTATTTATCGCTGAGTACAAATTTTTCTATGCCACCTTGTGAGTAATCATTGAGTTCGATCTCTTTAATAGTTTTACCAAGACGTTGATATAAAACTTCTTTTTCCTCCAAACCGGGACTTTGTTTTCGCATTCCAATGATAATTAATTTTCGTTGGATCGAATTTCCAGGAGCATTTCGTTGACAGCTACCAGTCGTAAACTGACCGAGATTGATGACAGGATACTCCTTCACATCGAAGATCGGCTTGACAATCTGTGCTTGAATCGTTCTGGCTCGATTGAGAGCACGAGATTCTTCTTCTGGAGTCGAACCTTCACAAGAAGCCATTCCCAAGGCAATAATCCGATTGGGATTTTCCATAATCTCAAAAATACTTTGTTTCTTAGCCCCTTTGTCTTTTTTCTCTAACTGACTTTTGAGTACTGAGATGGGGATCGATTCAGTTTTGCCATTGAGTCTGACTTGAGTATCCGAACCTAGTTGCCACTCATATTCATCGCTCAGGATTGCCATGTTCACTTCTGCTGATTTACCCTTGCTATCTGCCACGGGTAAAAAGGGATAATAAGTGACATTCCCAATCTTTTTAGGTGCCTGAAAGCTGAGTTTTGGTACGGGTTTAGGTGGACAAAGTTGATTTTGACCATTTAAGTAATCACACTCGATTCGATCTTTATTTGCATAAGCCACCAGCCCAGTCGATAATATTGCTAAAGTAATCGCACCAGCGATCGCTTTTAATCGCCAATTATTTACAGGCGGTGATGCTAATGCCGCAATAATACAGGCGATCGATTGATGGCGATCTTGAACTTCATTCATCAACATCCGATCGATCGCCGTCGCTAATTGCTCGTCAATTTCCCGTTCTTGAGTAGCTAATTCCTGTCGCCAAGTCCATTTATTGGTCATGAAATCATACAATCGATCGGGTGTAATATCCGTCAACAAATGAATGCATGTCGCCCCAAGTGCATAAATATCACTAGCTGGATAAGCAACCCCCGCCCGAATTTGTTCGGGTGGGGCATAACCCATCGTCCCACCAGTAGTTCCGCGCGACATCACGGTACTATTGAGATGCTTGGACATCCCAAAATCAATTAATAC
Source organism: Chroococcales cyanobacterium (assembly GCA_038247275.1). GTDB lineage: Bacteria > Cyanobacteriota > Cyanobacteriia > Cyanobacteriales > Chamaesiphonaceae > Chamaesiphon. Next base: position 5,097 of record JBBRVB010000260.1, on the reverse strand, counting down.
TAATTCGCCAGTATGTCGCCGCATAATATTTTCTGGCTTGATGTCCCGATGAATGACACCACTATCGTGAACATATTTTAAAATTGGTAATAAATCATCCAATAGCTTGCGGATTTTCTCTTTTGAATACGCGCCACCTTTATCTAATTCTTTGAGCAGGTTCTGCCCGTCAATAAATTCTTGAATTAGATAAAACCTCCGCTCCTGCTCCAAATAAGCAAATAGTTGGGGAATTTGGGTAGAGTCAGCACCCAACCTGTCCAATTGTGCCCCTTCCCGTTGAAATAACTCGATCGATTTTTCAAAGGCTTCGACATCATCTAATACCTGTGGCGCAGGAAAAAATTGCTTGACTACACAGCGTTTTTCTTGTGGCATGTCTGTATCGATCGCCAAAAAATTTCGACTCATGCCGCCACTATCGAGAAAGCTAATCGCTCGATAGCGATCTTTCAACAGTAACTGGCTACCACAAGCCTTACAGATCTTTTCCTCAAGATGATTTTGTGGCTGAGGACAATTGGGGTTGAGGCAATAGCTCATGACTGTAATGAATGACAAGGCACTAGCTGAATTTTATCTCAATGCTACACAGAAGATCGATGATAGAGCGATGAGACGAGAGATAATTTTAGGTTTGGGTAAAAGTCAGCTTGGATCGCCTCATCGTCGATCGAATAACATCAATGTGGGAAACATCCCTAGCCCATCCATCGCAGATCGGCTGGGAAACTGCCCCCAAACACGAGATAATATACTTGACTTGTGTATCGATCATTTTATCGATCGCTTCTTGCCGATCGCCGCTATATGTCCCAAATCACATCATCCCTCTTCGATTGGTTTGCCAATCGTCAGAAAACCAGCCCCAGTATTCAGCAGCAGCAGGAGCGGGAAATTGCTGATGGGCTATGGACGAAATGTGAGAATTGTAATGCACTCGCCTATACTAAAGAACTCACAGCCAATCAAATGGTCTGCCTCGAATGCGGGCATCACAAACGCGTATCCTGTCACGAGCGGATCTCGCAACTAATCGACACCGATACTTGGGTACCTTTAGATGAAAATCTTCAGCCGATCGATCCCCTAAAATTTAGAGATCTCAAAGCCTACAGTGACAGACTGCGAGACACTCAGCACAAAACTGGATTGACAGATGCCGTACTTACCGGCTTTGGCAAAATTGAAGGATTATCCCTAGCATTAGGGGTGATGGATTTCCAATTCATGGGTGGTAGCATGGGTTCCGTCGTCGGTGAAAAGCTCACGCGCGCGATCGAGTACGCCACCAAAAATCGGCTGCCAGTCGCGATCGTCTGCGCCTCTGGTGGTGCCAGAATGCAAGAGGGAATGCTCAGTCTGATGCAGATGGCCAAAATCTCTGGTGCGCTAGAACGACACCGTGAAGCCCGATTGCTCTATCTACCGATTCTCACCCACCCCACCACTGGCGGTGTCATTGCCAGTTTCGCGATGTTGGGTGACATCATCCTCGCCGAACCCAAAGCCACGATTGGTTTTGCTGGCAGACGCGTGATCGAACAAACTCTCCGCGAAAAGCTGCCCGATGATTTCCAAACCTCAGAATATGCTCTCCAAAAAGGTTTCATTGATAAAATCGTCCCCCGCACACAGCTTAAGCGGACAGTTGCTCAGTTGGTGAGATTGCATCAGAGTTAGGGGGTAGAGGGTAGATGGTAGGGAATAGGGAATAGGGAATAGGGAATAGGGAATAGGGAATAGGGAATAGGGAATGAGAAGTAAAAGGACGCTAGCGTCCCCGTAACCTTTTATCTTTTCTGCCTATCCTCTACCCTCTACCCTCTACCCCCTATCCCCTATCCCCTAATTGTAAATTTTTCTTTACTTTATGAGGAGATATTGGGAGATTTGGGTGGAGATAATGAGATGATATAAGCAATATAAGATAGCTGTGGCTTGAGTCTTGAGTTTAGCTGTGTTTGTAATTATCATCTAATTTAAAGTTATCTTTTCGAGGGAGAACCATGTTCAAGCGATTCCTGTTGCTGGCGGTGGCAACCATATTGTTTGCATTCCAAACTTTAGTTACTAGTGCTAACGCCATCGAACTCGATGCAGCAACGCGTACAGTCCAATTGAATTCGCAGGGCGAAACTGCCACACTCAATCTCAAGCAAGTCAACCAAGGCAGAAAACTGTTTGCCTCAACTTGCGCTCAATGTCATGCTGGTGGAGTCACCAAAACCGACTTTAACGTAGGCTTGAGTCCAGTGGACTTGTCTGGTGCGACACCCGCGCGAGACAACATCGTATCACTAGTAGACTACATGCATCATCCCACTACCTACGACGGCGAAACTCCAATTGCGGAGTTGCACCCCAGTATGGATAGTGCCGATATCTTCACCGAAATGAAGAACTTATCTGAAGATGACATGTATGCGATCGCTGGACATATCCTGATGCAACCCAAAATTGTGGGCGAGCAATGGGGCGGCGGTAAAACAGTCAGATAGTCGCCAAGGTTGCTAGCTTGAGATAGTTGGAGCGAAAATAACAATTTTGGTCGTCCCATGTCACCAGTAACTACACACCTGAGAAGACTGCATTAGCACCATCAAAGGTCAGCATTCCTACCGTGACTAGTACCCAAAATTGTTAAATTTTCATTACAAAGTAGCTAGTTGAGCCGATCGCTATCCCACAAATTGATTATGATAGTCGATCGGTAGTTTACGTTTCTTATTTTTAGAGTTAGAGGAAAACCGTTTTGAAAAAGCTGATTTCGATTTTCACAGTAGCGATCGCTTTATTGACAATTGCATTTAGTAGTCCTGTCTTAGCTGCTGAAGTAGCTAATGGTGCCAAAATCTTTAGTGCCAATTGTGCAGCTTGTCATGCCGGTGGCAACAATGTCATCATGGCAAACAAGAACCTCAAGAAAGCAGCTCTAGCAGAATACGGTATGGACACAGTTGCTGCGATTACTACCCAGGTAACTAAAGGTAAGAACGCAATGCCAGCTTTTGGTGGTAGACTCAGTGCCGCTCAAATCGAAGATGTTGCTACCTATGTCTTGGCGCAATCTGAAAAAGGTTGGTAATTTACAATTGGTGTCTTGACCGTGACTGATGATTAGTCAGGTGACATCAACAATAGTGGCTGGTAATTGCTGAAGGTCGATCGAGAAGTTGCTTATGTGATAAGTTATTCTCTACCGCCGATCCGCGATCGCCAGCCACTTGTTTTTGAGAGGGTAGCGGGTAGCGGGTAGAGAGTAGTGAATAGAGCCGCAGGGAAGAGATTAAGTGTCGCTAAATCATTTTAGGTTTCAGGTACAATTGCGACTAGGCAGCGATCCTAGATTTTGATGCTTCGTAAATAACATTAGGGCAAATTTATGAGTCGAAAGCATGAAGTCTGCATTTTTTCTACCCTCTACCCTCTACCCTCTACCCCTATCAATGCTAGACATCAACAAAGTTGCCAAACAATTACCTGGGATCGGTCAACATTTAGTGCGGGAAAATACCGCCAACCAGCAGCGGCTGCAATTGGCAATCAGATCGCTCCAGCAAGCGATCGATCGACAAGCAGAGCTAGCCCAAATCCAGCAACAGTGGAGTAATCGACTGTTTTTCAATACCTCAGTTCCTGTCGAACCGCTCGATACCCGGATCGACATCGCCGCTCCCCCCGCCCAACAAACCGTACTCGCTACCGATGGCTCCCAAATCGCTCCCAGCCATCATGAAATTGCTTATTGCTACCTCATTAACGTTGGTAGGGTGATGATTCATTACGGACAAAATTTGCACCCGCTCCTGGATAGCATTCCCGAAGTTTTTTATCAGCAAGCAGATTTATATATCTCCCGTCAGTGGGGAATTAGTACCGAAGAATGGTTGGGCTATCGGCGGGCGGTTTCCGAAGCGACCGTCCTCGCAGAATTGGGCTGTAACTGGGTGAATCCACCATTTGGGTTTGAGGGGGTAGATCCAGTTGCAACCCCGCCACAGCCGCGCGTACCCACTTTAGCGATGGTCGATGGTTCGCTAGTCTATTGGTTCTTGGAGCAATTGCCTACCGATGCCCGCGAACAGATCCTCAACCCGATTTTAGCAGCCTGGGAGGAGTTACGGGTCGCGGGGATTCCGATCGTCGGTTATCTGAGTGCTTCGCGGAGTATCGACAATCTCAATCTGCTGCGGTTATTAACCTGTCCTCATGATACTCCCGATTGTCCGACACACTGTGCAGATGCGACTCACCTGCCTTGTCAACAGTTTGAGGGAGTCCGAGATACCACGTTGTGGAATACCCACTTATCGCCGGGACAGCGTAGTTGTTGGTGGCAGAGTACCGCCAAGATCTTAGACTGGTATGACGATCGCCACAAGATTTATTTTTGCTATCTCCATGTCGGTACCGAAATCGCCCGCGTCGAGGTACCCGCTTGGGTAGCTCAAGATGAGGCTTTATCCAGTATGGCATTGAGCCTGATCGTTGCTCAAGTTAATAAGGGCTATGGCTACCCCATCGCCCTCGCCGAGGCTCACAATCAAGCAGTTGTCAGAGGCGCAGATCGATCGAGCTTTTTCGCACTACTAGAAAGAGAACTGATCAAAACTGGCATCAAAAATGTCGGTACCTCATACAAAGAAACCAGAAAACGCGGCAGTGTTGCTTGATTCACTAATCGGGGGTATCCTTTTGAACGTAAATATCAACGATCGATCTCAAGACAGCACAATCGGATATCTGATCGCTAGTAATGCTGAAGCCGGCACTCTAGAATCACTACCAGTAACAGCGGATCTAGAAATTATCAATAGTGATGATTTGCGCTCAACTAACCGCCGGTTTTCCGAGCAGGATAAAGTTTGTATCGCTTCTGAAGCCTCGCTGGAGCTAGTCGTAAGTCGTATTGACGATCCTGCTCGAAGAAATGCCATTGAGGTACTAAAAAATAAATATGCGTTTAGGAAGCTGCTGACGACTATTTATCCGAATTATCAGTATCAATTTATCAAACTTCAGGATATTGGCGATCTGAAGGTAACTCAAAAGTCAGTTATTAAGCCAGTTAAAGGGGTGTTTGGTACTGCGGTG
>JBBRVB010000259.1:0-6357 GCA_038247275.1 Chroococcales cyanobacterium | reverse complement strand
TCCGAACAGCGGGATAACCCCGACTTATTAGGTGTCAGACTAGGAGCCGGATGCAGTGAAAGCTGCACGTCCGCGTTCTGAAGGAGAGGTGTCTCCTGGCAACAGGAGCATCGACTCTAATTGAAGACGAGCGGTTCCCGCAAGGGGGTCGCTTAGTTCAACAAACCCCACTATCGATCGACAGTTTAGGTGAATAAGCAAATATCTATCTCGATTTATGAAAGACGTATTAAATCAAGTATTTTAACAAAACTTTGCAACGTGTCCCATTTTGCACGGATGTCGGCTGTACCCCGCTTACGCCCACGGCATGGATTTACCAGAAGTAGTTAATTGGCGATGGAAAAAAATCTAGAGGTAAACAGATGGAAATATGTCTCCACGATTTCAAGAACGCTCTTTGAGTAATTGATGTAATAGATCGAGTCGATCGCATATCTCGGTACTTGTTTGAGCGTGACGCTCGTTTTCCGCTTGAAGCAACTGCCCGATGGCGACCAGTTCTACCTGAATTTCATGTTGGTTAGAAAATTCGACTCGATCTGGAGCGATTTTAAGTCCTTCGGCATCAAGATTGAGTCTCTCGGCAGCCCTCAATCTTTTCACCTGCTGACGTTCCATCAAATTAGTAATCCGCGAAATAATTTCTGGCCCGACTACTGGTTTATTGACAAAATCATCAGCCCCGATCGCGAACACTTGTTGAATCAAGGTCGGTTCTGTCCGAGCGGTGAGAAAAATAATCGGTAAGTGCGACCAATCCGCTCGATCGCGAACTGATTGACATAATTCTAAGCCATCGATCGTCGGTATTTCCACATCTAGAATTAAGAGATCGGGCTTGGCTACAGGAATAACTTCCCAGAACTTTTGCGGATCGGATAGAGTTGTAACTCTAAAGCCCCAGGGAACTAATAATGCGCGTAAAATTGCTAAAATCTTGAGATCGTCATCGACGACGAAAATATGAGTCAAAGTTGATTCGACTTGGGCAATTGAACGTTCGATCTCGATGATAATCTTGCTGGGACTATTCGGACAGATACTACTACAAGTACCGAAGCGTTCGATTTCTGGATGCAGTCCAGGCGCATCGGTAAGTAGAATTACCGGGATGGCTGGTACGTGTTTGCCGACCTCAACGAGTAACCGCACGACTTCTTCAGTCTGTTGGGCGATATCTGGCGATAGGAGAATACTGCGGGTAACGTGAGACTGGAGTTGTGATTTCGCCGCTGCGATCGTCGGTACGACCTGGATGTGCCACTTGTGCTCATCAGTAAGCGATTGGATCTCTCGTTCGAGATCTGGATCTACCGATACCAATAGAATATCTATGGCAGGAGTGAGATCGAAATAGTAAAGATCGGGCAGAGAAACTGGACGCTCTAACTCCTCTTGCAAAGCTCCCACCATTGAATATAGCCACTGCCCCTGTTCGATTGTCAAATCTTGACGACCGCCGAGCAACTTTTCGATCTGACGTGCCAATTCCGAGCTGAGGGAAAACCCAAACATCCCCAACGAACCGCTGAGGGAATGGGCAATACTGCGTCCCACCTCCTGCCAATCTGACTGAAGATCTTGGTTTAAAAATCTCACGGAAAGTCGCTCTAATCCGGCAACTTGTTCGAGCACCTGACCTTTAAATTTCTCCCAGGTATCGGTGAGGAGATTGACCGCTAGTGAATTGACTGGTTTGAGGCGATAACCGATTCCATACACGGTTTCAATGAGATCGGCAGCAGCTCCAGCTTGTTTGAGTTTGTGGCGCAATCCTTTAATGTGCGTGCGGATAGCTTCTTCGCTGGGAGTGCCACCATAAGACCACAGATGGTCGAGGATCGCATCACAACTAAATACCCGCTTGCTGTTGCGAAGAAATAATTCTAAGAGGGCGTACTCTTTCGGGGTGAGAGTTACCAAGTTATCGCTGTAGGTAACAGTCGTACTGACCGGATCGAGATGTAAATCGCCCCAGGTTAAGATCGGTGTCGATGGCTGGTGGCTGCGGCGCAGAATCGCGCGAATTCTGGCGAGTAATTCTTGGGGGTCGAAAGGTTTCCCTAGATAATCATCAGCTCCTGCATCGAGACCGCGCGCTCGATCGGCTGGGGAGTTAAGTCCGGTGAGCAGTAAGATCGGGACGGTATTGCCCTGCGATCGAATTTGACGGCAAACACTGATGCCATCTTTCTTAGGCAAGCTCACATCAAGCAAGATCGCATCGTATTCATAAGCATCGCTCAAATCCAGACCCATTTGACCATCGGTCGCAAAATCTACAGCGTATTTTTGTGGTTCTAGAATCGTCTCGATTAGTTGGGCAATAATCGGATCGTCTTCAACTACGAGAATTCGTATGGGTCGATAGAAATAAGGCTAACAATCGATCGTGACACAGATATTCAGGCTTTGAAAGCAAATTAAGTTACAGATTGCTAAGAACCTGAGAATTCCAGCTTTCCTCACGAGTTCCTCAACTTATGTTTTTAAGCTGGAGATATCCACAGCAGATAGGTTCTACAGCGATCGAGATCGAAGCACGCCAATGGGAGCAACATACTTATGTCAATAAGCAAACAATTTCAGAGCTTGCGTCAGCAGATCGATCTGTTGTTTGAAAACCTCATCCGCGACCATCCCCAGCTCAGTCTGGTTTCGAGTATGGACACACCCTGGATACCCGCCATCGAATTGCAAGAGACCGAAACCGAACTGTGCCTTAAAGCGCAGTTGCCAGGAATCGCACCGAGTGAATTGGATATTCAAGTGAGCGAGAATGCTGTTTTTTTGTCAGGGGAGCATCGAGAGTGCCACCAGCACAACAAACAGGGCATTTTTAGATCCGAATTTCACTACGGTCAGTTCAAGCGGGTAGTGCCTTTACCCATACCAATTCAGCGAGAACGGGTAAAGGCAGAAACGATCGGGGGTCTACTGACTCTCACCATGCCTAAAGCTACTCCAGTTGTACCCAATCTCATTAAAGTGTCTCTAACAGCTTCAGAGCCTAAAGCTTAAAACCTGCTTGGTGCGCTGTCTTGACCCAAACGCACGCTGAGGGAACCTCAGCGCGATTTGGGTCGCTAAACCGTCGGGGAACAAAGGCGTGCGCGCATCCGCTAAAACCTAAAGCCTAAAACATAATCCCCTGGGAGGACAAGATCGTGAAAACAGACTATTTAATTGTCGGCAGTGGCTTGTCAGCATTAGTGTTTGGGGCATTGATGTCCAAGTCTGGTAAAACAGTGCGAGTACTAGAGGCGCACGAACATCCAGGTGGATTTGGGCATAGCTTTACGATGTCCAAAAAATATACATTTAACGCGCAACTACATTATGTCTGGGACTGCGGCGAGGGACATACCGTCAATCGGGTGCTCAAACAACTCGACCTAGATCGAGCTGTAACATTCGATCGATACGACCCCGACGGCTTCGACCACATGCGGATGCCGGATTATACCCTCGATATCCCTAGCGATAGTGCCGAACTCGTCCAACGGCTAGTGGAGCTATTCCCGGCAGATGCCAAACAGCTAGAGCGATTTGTGAGGGAAATCCAATCAGTCCGTGCCGGACTGAGGTATCTCACGCCGCCGATTCAGCCGTTAGAACTACTGCAACATTTAGGAGATACCTACCGTGCGCTCCAATATCTCCATAGTACCCTTCAAGATGTCTTCGACAAATTTAACATCCCCCAAGCCGCTCAAACCCTCCTCGCGCTGCAATGGCCGGATTTCCTGCTCCCACCAGATCGGCTTTCCTTCTACGCCTGGGTAATTTTATTCACGGGTTATCAGGAAGGAGCATTTTACCCAACTCAACACTTCGAGCAGGTCATCAATGCCCTCGTCCAGGCGATCGCCGATGGTGGCGGTGAGGTTTTGCTCGATCGAGAGGTAACGGACTTTTTGGTAGTTGACAAGACCGTAACGGGCGCACGGGCGACAGATTTACACACCAAAGCATCCCAAGAATACCTAGCCGATACGGTCATCTGTAATATCGATCCCAAACGAGCCGCCGCCAAAATCGGCATCGAAAAATTCTCGCCAGCCATCCAGAAAAAATTAAATTACGACTACTCGCCCTCTAACTTTATGGCTTATTGCGTCGTCCAAGGTATCGACCTGCGAGACTACGGATTTGGTAAATGGAACACCTTCCACAGTGGCGATTTGGATTTGAATGTCTCATTCGATCGAATGTACGAAGAGCATGACTATTCCAACCCCAGCTTTGCGATTACCACCCCCACATTACTAACTAATTATGGTGGCGACTGTCCCCCCGATTGCCAAATCATCGAATTTTTGACAGTAGCAAACTATGAATATTTCAATCAATTAAAACAACACGCTCCCAGCGCATATCGAAATAAAAAAGCCGAAATTCTCGATGCAATTCTCGATATCGTCGAACGCGATTATATCCCAAATCTCCGAAGTTATTTGGTCTTCAAAATAACTGGCAGCCCGACCACCAATGAACACTTCTGTCATTGTCCAGAAGGTAATTCCTATGGTTCGAGTTTAACCCCTCGGAATATGGGACTCGATCGACTAAATCACGAAACATCGCTAAAAAACTTCTACTTCTGCAACGCCTCATCTGGCTATCCCGGCTTTGCACCCACCTTTTGGACTGGCGCACTCCTTTATCAACGATTATCGGGAGATCTAATTTTAAATTAAAGGATTCGTAGGGGCGGGTGCTTGTTGCAACGCACGCTGAGGTTTCCTCAGCGCGATTGCGTCCGCTTTATGCTATGGATAAAGCTTGCACTAAAGATTTAATTCAAACCCTCACTACCCCACCAGTAAAATAAATACGATTGGGAGCAAACAATGAAAATTGCAATCATCGGCGGTGGTGCCAGCGGCATCGTCACAGCCTATCTACTCGACAAACAAGGACATCAAGTAATAGTATTCGAGCGCGAACCAATCCTCGGCGGTCACATTCGTACCCTCAATCAAAATGTTCGACCCAACCAGTCGAATTGTAACCTCATTCTCGAAAATGGAGTCCTCGAATTTCCAACCACATTTCATAACTTCATCGCCCTAATGGCCGAACTAGAAGTAGAAATAGAACCCGTTAATATTGGCTCGGCATTATTTCTCAAAAATGGCAACCACTACTTATCCAAAGTCGCGATCGATCGCAACTTCACTGGCATCAAAAGGTTGCTAGAATCTTGGCGGATGAACTTATTCTACCTGCGTGCTGCTAGCTTATTAATTGCTGCAAAATTCTGGAAAACAATAAATTTCCGCGATCGATCTGTAGCCGATAGTTTTCACAAACCCTCGCTCCAACATACCTGGCTGAAATTATTCGCCATGTACAGTTATTCGACCCCTTTTTCGCAGATCGATGATTGTCCAGCCGAGTTAGTAATTCCCACCCTCCGCGACGATATCTTTGTAGACTGGGTGAGAATCAAAGGTGGGGTATATTCATATATCCAGAAAATTCTCGACAGGTTTAAAGGAGATATACTACTAGGAGTCGAAGTTTCAGCGATTCGGCGGACGGAAACAGGAGTATCGATCGCATTAACTGGCGATAAAACTCTGGAGTTTGACAAAGTGGTATTTGCTACCCCACCAGATGTGGTACTCAAACTTCTCGCAGATCCCCACCCTGACGAGATCGCCAGATTTGCCGCTTGGCAAGGAAACCACGTCCAAACATTACTCCACACCGATGCGGCGATGTACGCCCCCTACCAAGTCAAGGAAGGGTCGGAATTTGATTTCTTCGAGACTGATAAACAGCATGGCGAGTGGGGCTACAACGCACGTCTCAACCAGCTTTGTGGTATCTCCTCGCCCGTCCAATACAGCCTCGCATTCAACCTCGAAAGTTCGATCGCACCCGTTGGCGGAGCCTCTCCCCTGGAGAATCGTATTTTGCATATTCAACAGCATCACACGCCACTATATACTGTGGCTGCTTTTCGAGATCGACCGGAAATTATCGCCACCAATGGGAATTACCATACTTATCATGTCGGAGCATATCTCGGTGATGGTTTGCATGAAGGGGCGATTACATCTGCGATGCGGGTAGCAGAGCTAATTGCAAATGCAACTCAAGTCAAAAATGAGGAGATGGTTTTAACTCACTAATCGAGTGCTAGTCTTTAACATCGCAATAGACCTGTCTTTAATATAAATTTCAGGTAAAATAGTATTATAAATACACTTTTCTTAGAGCAATCGATGTCAACACCCTTTGAATATATTCAAGAACATCCAGAGCGAACTAAAAGTATTCTTGGTATCGACAATAACCAGCTTAAAGAACTCTTAGTCAAAGCTGAATTACTCCAAATAGAAT
>JBBRVB010000258.1:0-6359 GCA_038247275.1 Chroococcales cyanobacterium | reverse complement strand
GTGCTAATATCAGCACGGGCGGTGGTTGCTGTCAAGCCGATGACGGTAGCCAAAACACATAATGGGCCTAAAAAATTAGATTTCATCTGAGGATTACTCGGGTTTGGATTTTGCGAATGTCTAAAATTAGCGATTGCTTTTACTGCTAATTTTGAAAGGCTGCACCAACTGTTAAACCTAAGATGACATCTAAAATTGCGACCCACTGCGATCGCGATCGCATGGAGATGTAATCTAAGAACTAATAAACTTTGGCATCCCGGTGCGGGAATTCGCTAAAATAGTAACTAAGATCGATTGAGACTATCACTATGACCTCCTATTCTGCTGCCTCTGCTCGCGCTGAAATGAGTGAACTGCGTCGGCTAAAAAGCTTGCTCCCACCCGAACTCCAAAGCTGGGTGACTGTAGAAACAACTGTTGAAGTCAATCCGCCTCTAGTCCGCAGTGAAGAACTAGGAAAAGATCAGGTGGAAATTCAGATCGATTTAGTCAAATGGGAACGTCTCGCGCTCGATCAACGCAATCTCTTGTTTTGGCACGAAGTCGCCCGCGTTCAAAATGATACGATCTCCCGCGATGGCTGGGAAATGGCTGCACTCGCGATCGGTTTAGGCGGTGCTGTCGGTGAGTTGTGGGTTCAAGATGGTTTATTATTAGTCTTAGCTCTGGGACTGTGTAGCGTATCTGGCTATCGACTCTATGCACGCAATAATAGCGATCGCCACCTCAAAGAAGCGATCGATGCCGATGAAAAAGCGATCGCCCTGGCTACCCGCTTTGGTTATACCCTCCCCAATGCTTACAAGAGCCTGGGCAGTGCCTTAAAAACTTTGACCGATGATACTCCCAAAAAGAGTAAACGTAAGCACTACGAATCCCGTCTCGACGCGCTCAAGCGCAGTGCTACCAAAGCCAAAGATAAAGTCGATCGCGGGCGAAGTGTCCCGCGCGGACGCGCTCTAGCTGACGATCGCGACAATCGTGAAAGCTACAGATAAGTCTTGATGACTGCGAGTAGACTAGCCATAGGGTGGTCTTACTATTGGTAGCAGCATAAATAGAAACCCGACGTTCTCATGAGAACGTCGGGTTTTTAGGTGTAGTGAGTACTCAGTACTCACGGAATTAAATGCCTGCTAACTTAAGCCGCTAATTCAACGATCGCTGGGTGCGGATTAGTACCAGTGAGAATGATTTCCAGATTTTCTGGGAGTGTGGTGAGAAAATTGGTGGCGGCTTCAATACTAATTAAACCTAACTCGATCGCTAGACTCAAATCATCTAAAATTAGGAGCGAATATTCACTGGAATTTGACGATTCACCGTGCGGAATTCGCGCCAAACTGCGAACGTATTTCCATAACTGCTCGAAATTATGTAACTCCAAATCGTTTAGATCTGCACTAGTAATATTCCGAATCAAATTACAGCGAATCCAATCTAAATTTTGGGCGAGATTGACCACTCGATCGTGTCCTTGCCGAATGCCACCCTTGAGTAATTGGACGATCAAAACTCGTTGTCCCGTGCTAGCGAGTTGGAGTGCATTAGCCACAATCTCGGTACAAAAGGTCTCGGCTGGCGTATCAATTATCTCGATCTGGTGGTGAAGTAAATCGGCATCAGTTTGAAGTAAAGTGTTCTGAATAACCGCAGGATGTTCTGGATGACTATTGAGTTGTGCAATCATATTCAACGTAAAATGAGCCGCATTTCATTATTCAAAAAGTATTCCCCGGTGGGATCTGCCTGTCCGCTCGGTAGTCTATAGTAGACAATATATAGCGTTTTATTTCCAGCGTTTATTCAGTGAAACACTAAATATGCGATCGGTCAAGGGGGTAGAGAGGGTAATGGGTAATGAGTAATGGGTAGGGAGTAGGGAGGGGTAGAGAGTAGAGCATAGAGAATATAATTAAGTGATGCTGCTTGTGGAATATAAATCTAAACCACTCACAAAAATTAATGAGTGCCCGATCCTCTCCCCATTACCCATTACCCATTACTCATTACCCTCTTTCCCCATGCAGCGTCAACACCGCAAATCCAGCCAATTACGTCCAGTTCGTTTTGAGAGCGATTTTACCAAATTTGCGACTAGTTCTGTCTTGACCCATTGCGGAGACACGCGGGTATTGTGTACTGTCACCATCAAAGATGGCGTACCGAGGTTTTTGGCGGGTAGTGGGACTGGGTGGCTAACAGCAGAGTACCGGATGCTACCAGGTGCCACACCTCAACGCCACGAACGGGAAGTACTCAAGCTTTCAGGACGTACTCAGGAAATCCAACGGCTCATCGGGCGGAGTTTGCGATCGACCCTCGATTTTGCCCTTCTGGGAGAGAAAACAATCCTCGTTGATGCAGATGTCCTCCAGGCAGACGCAGGTACCCGCACGACGGCAATAACGGGCGGATACGTGGCATTGGTGCAAGCCATCCACAGGCTAATCGATCGCGGCGAACTGAGTTGCTCGCCGATCGTGCGTCAAGTCGCGGCGGTATCGGTGGGATTGCTAGAGGGGCAGGCATTTCTGGATCTGGATTACCCGGAAGATGTGGCGGCGGACGTGGATTTTAATGTCGTGATGACTGATAATCGGGAACTAATTGAAGTCCAAGGGACGGCAGAATCGGGAAGCTTTAGTCGCCAGCACATGAATCAGTTATTGGATCTCGCTGAGGCTGGCATTCAGGAATTAATGGCGATCCAAACTGCTGAAATTTTGGCGACAACTAATATATCGAAGAATTGAGCTGCCATTAAATCTCGATCGAGCTTAACTGTCAACTGTCACTGAATGAACTCTATCAAAGGGGAGAGAGATTTTTACTCATGGAGCCAATTGAAGTAGAATTACCCATCGGAAGTGTTCTACCTTTGGACAGAGGTAGTTTTGGACAATTTTTGTCATGCTAGAACGGTAGTGCCAGAATTTAGGTGACATCATATGGCGGATTTACATGATATTGTCGAAGGTGTACAAGATGCTTTAGGTAAACTTACACCCACCCCAGTTATTCTCCAAGAAGAATCGACTGCTTACGACCTCAAAAAGCGGCTAGAGTGGGGCGAACCAGCCCTATCAATTATCGATATCCGCGAGCACGAAGCTTTCAACCAAGGACGAATTACCGGGGCGGTTTCGATGCCGATGGAGCAGTTGGCACAAATGAATTCCAGACTCGAATCCCATCACGATATCTACATCTACGGCGAGTCAGACGAGCAAGCCCATGAAGCCGCTCAGATGCTCAGAGCGAATGGTTTTGAAGCTGTCACGCATATTATGGGCGGATTAGCCGCTTGGCACGAAATTGGTGGCCCCACTGAAGGTATCCAAGAAGATGCCGCACCCCCAACAGCGGACGCATATAATGTCGTCTCGCGGCTGAAGGAAGACCATGACACCAAGGCAGCAGGCAAGGCGCAACACGCGAATTAGATAGTTGATAGTTGACAGTTGACAGTTGACAGTTAGCATCTGTTTGGGGTGCGGCGGAGATCTTTACACCCTCCCCGCATCTTCGGGCAGGATGGTTTCATACACCGAAAGAAAAATCTCTTAGTTCACTTCAGTGAACTTTTGCTATGAGCAAGGAATTCATTCGAGGGCGGTTGATGACTAAGCAAATGGGTGTGTGCATTTTTATTTTCTTGGATGAAACCACTCTGCCCTCCCCGCATCTTCGGGGGGTAGACATCTCCGCCGAAGTCAGCACAATAGCGCAGACAGTTGTTACCTAGTAAGCTGTCAGACATCTAAATCACCAATAACTAGTTAAATACTTTAAGATCGATCGAATTGCATGATAGTTAACCTGACTGATGACGGCTGGGAAATTATTTATCATCGCGCTCATGCACTGCTAGCGGCGCAAATTGCGGGGTATTGGGACACACCTGATGATACATCTCGGTTGGTCGATACGATCGCGGCGATCGCGCATCACGATGATTTGGAGCGCGAATGGCAAGGCGGTCATCTGACCAAAGCAGGTGCCCCACTCGACTTTACAATTGGGGGAGAGGATTTTTCAGTGCCGCCACTTTACGAGCATGTCGAAAATGCCCTCTATCGCGGACGGTGGGTCGCCTTACTCGTGTCGATGCACATGAGTTTTTTGAGTGAAGGTAAACGGGGTGAAATGCCCGAACTCGATGAGTTTTTGGACAAACAAATCGAGCTACGCCGAACTTGGCGCGAAAGTCTAGGTATTAGTGAAGCTGATGTTGAGAAAGCATATGCCAAGATGCAATGCTGCGACAGGTTATCACTGATCTTGTGTCAACAGCAGATTCCTGATGGCGAACGCTGGCTAGAAATTGCCAAAGGGCCAACCGGCGAACAGCACGACATCATCCAGCGCGATGACCAGACTCTCACCGTCAAGCCTTGGCCTTTTAAGGATGAAAAATTTACCGTCCGCGTTGATGCTTCGCATTTGACACAGATGAAATTTGAGAGCGATCGAGAATTAGTTGAATCACTCAAACATGCCCCGATAAGTTCGATCGAGTGGACTTTTGTCAAGTAATTTTTTTGATGTTAACTTACCCCTTTTGCAGTCATGAATAATAACTTATTCGATCGATTATTTCGCGATGGTACTGGTGAGATTGTAGCCGCTCAAGCACCTAATTTGCCGATTCTAGTTTGGATTTCAGCTACTTTGCTCAAGTTAATATTCAAAACAGGTCAAGTTAAATTTGGCTTAGATATCTTAGCTTTTAGTTCGCTCCTATACTGGTCATTTCTGGAAATCACCCAAGGTGCTACTTACTTTCGTCGAGATCTAGGTGTGTTCGTATTAATTGCCTTAATTATCTCTGTCATCGAGCGATTTGGTAAGATTCCGGCTGTTACTGCTAGTTCAAATCGAGCAAC
Organism: Chroococcales cyanobacterium; assembly: GCA_038247275.1. GTDB lineage: Bacteria > Cyanobacteriota > Cyanobacteriia > Cyanobacteriales > Chamaesiphonaceae > Chamaesiphon. The sequence continues at coordinate 1,467 of JBBRVB010000258.1, read as the reverse complement.
TTCATAGCAGTTGACAGTTGACAGCGAAAAGTGCGGTCTTGGGGTTTCCCCTGTCTTGGCTCACCTTTTTTGACGGGGAACCCGTCCAAAGGTGAGCCGCAAGTAGAGCACCTTTTCAAGACAGTTGACAGTGAAGCATAAAATTATCGCAGGGTGGGCACGGCCCACCTTGCGATAATTTTAGTAAGTAGTTAGTTTCAAAGTTCGGCTCGTTACTAGCTTATAAAACACATTTACCGAAATTAATGGTAGCGACAATTCACGATCTGATCTGCTAATATGTATGTCGATCGAGCATTGTCAAATATTCTGGATCGATCTTGACTAATTGCCACACATCATAGAAAATCTTGGCAGATTCTGCCTTAATTGGGTCTTCCTCATTGGGCAGGATAATTTTAGAACCTTTAGCATATTTACGTCCCGATTTGTGATTGGCATAGCGACGCGATCGAGTGTAACCCATTTGGATGAACTTCCGCGCCATGTCCATCCCCACAAAATCTCCCTGCGCTTTGTATTCAAGGAACAGGGTGTAAATATCATCAGCAGATTGACGGGCAATTTCTGGCGTTCTAAATCTCCAGTAAGGTAAGATTTCACTTTTATATGGTTCGACAAGTAAGACACCTTGTTCGCCTTTACCAACTCGATAGAGTTCGGGATGCTGGCGAAAGTCGATCGTTTTAAAGTCGAGTGTGTAGTCAAACTTATCCATTTACTTATTCCTCTTAGATCCCTAAATTATCTAAGAGATTAGAAATCTAAGAGTATAATTAATTACGGTTCGTGTCGATCGCTAGTACCAATTACCGATATTTTGTGTCGATAAATTAGTTCTGCTCCAAACCAACCAGTGATGCCGAGTAGTGATGCGACAATTGCCGAAATAACGATCCCTTTTGGTAAGATTGCTCCTTCGATATTATCCCAGCGCAAAATCCAGTTAACTAACGTTAGCGTCAGTGCCGTTACGTTACCTACCATGTGAATCCAGCCAGCACTATGCTTTTTGACGCGATCGATTCTCAAGAAATCCAACATCCCCGTCAACGCTGCGACGATGCCAGATACAAACCCCGCCCCAATTAACCAGATTGCCGCCCGTGCCCAAAATGAGTCATCTGTGAGCCAATAACCAACATCTGCACCAAAAGCAGCCGTTAGAAAAGCGATCGGAAATGTCACAATCAACGGATGAAGTGGGTGCTTGGCAACGGCTACCGTACTAGGAACGCCACTATCGCGCAAGTCGCTTTCATTACTTTCGATAAAGGGTGGAATATTTGGTGTCTGAGTCATGATTTAGTGAATCGTGAATGGTGGATCGTGAAGTTCTAGCTACTGATAGTTAGATGGTCGGAATTTGGGCGACTTGAGCTTTGGCATGAATTACTAGTTTGCCCACTTGTACTTCTAATTTGTGTAACTGAAAAGACATACCTGGAATGTCAAAGTTTCGCAGAT
>JBBRVB010000257.1:0-6359 GCA_038247275.1 Chroococcales cyanobacterium | reverse complement strand
CTGGTCGCCACGCATCCCCGCGAAGCCACCCGCTTGACTCAGATAATCGCGAAAACTAAACCCACCTGGGTTGGCACTGACTTCGGGTCGATACAAGGTACCGGTAATTGATACCCTTACTCCCGGCTGCAAGCCCGTCCCGCTCTGTAATGGCACCGTTACGTATACTCGACCGCTGACAGCTCTACTCACGTCAGCAGGACGCAATCCCTCGCCCTGAATCTCATTTAACTGAGTAGCATTGAGCCAAAATTGACTATTCTGATTGCGGGTGACGCGGGGATAACTATCGACAATCCCTTGGACGGTGGTAAATTGGGTCGTACCACGCTCGGCTGTCGCTGGAATATAGTTGCCAATATCGGTAGCCGTAGGGTGTGGCACCCGCAATTCTAGATAAAAACTAGCACATCCCGCGATCGCGATCGTCGTCACCAAAAATTGCCAATTGGGACTCTTTTTCCAAAATCTCAGGCATAGCCATGCCATCGGAATTGCCGCCACAAGCAGCCCCCATCTCACCCACGGATTGAAGGTAATAAGTAAACCAAAGACGTAAGCCAGACAAAAAACGATCGCAGTTTGGTGATTCCGCATCAGGCAGTTAGCAGTGTGAAGTTATCGCCGATCGATATTACTCTATTATTTGGCAGTATCGATCTACTCTATTTCAACTGATGACCTTTCACACTATTTACCAGCACAAGTCGTGACGTTTGTTAAGCCAAACATCCGATCTTGGTAGTTATGACTCGATCGCGATGCCCGAAATTTTGGTTGATGGGTGAAGAGGGACTCGAACCCCCGACCGACTACTTAGAAGGTAGTTGCTCTATCCAACTGAGCTATTCACCCACACTGACTCAATATTATAGCACAGCTTAATGATATTTACAGCGATGTCAAGTGTTAAATTTCTGAAAATATGTGCTGATGAGCGATCGGGCGCGTCACGATCTCGGCAATATTACTCTAGGTAATTTGACAGCATTTGAGATTAAATAATAATATATTTTCCAGAGCAAACATGTCAATCATCGATTCCAATTAGTAAATATTGAGATCGATAGTTGGCTCGGTGGTGAACTCATCATTTATTGGGGACTAATTTGGTCGGTAATTTCGTTAATTCTTTATCTAAATTTTAGTGTTGTCGAACCATCCACCACAGGTCCGCTTTGGTTTGTATTGACGACTACCAGCCTGGAAGAAATTACTTTACTCATCTCTAGCTGGCTGTGTTGGCGTAACTGGCAAAGTGAATATATTGCTGGTTGCAAAGCAGTGTGGTTGCTATTTGCGAGCGCGATTTTGAGTTTTTTTGGTAGAAATTTGTGGTCTGCACTGTGGGAATTGGTCTGGAAATTAGATCCGGCAGCTTCTGCTGGAAATCCGTTTTTTGTCTTGTTTTATCTAATTTTAATTGCCGGGATGCGATTGGCAATTCTCGATCGAGATGTCCGATTAGTGCCGCAGCAATGGGCGGTAGTTGTAGGGATAGTGGCTGTCGGTTTGAGAGGGTGTCTGAAAAGTCCAAAATACGCCCCCTAACCCCCAATTCTGGGGGAACCGGAATGGAAAGTCCCTCAGAATTGGGGGATTTAGCGGCGAACTGTGGCGAGGAAACCTCGCCATACAAGTTCGACAAGACAGGGGGCGTTCGGGTTGTCGATCGGACTTATCAGACACCCTCTGACACTCGGGTGTTGGCTGACGACAATTCCCGCTAGAGCAGAGATTGCTTCACCGCCAGCAGCCCGCAGCACACAGCAGCACGATCGCCACTAGTCCGCTCTACAGCCCCGTCACAGCTCCAGTCCGCCTGCCGGAGTGGGTGTTGGCAATCGATCGAGCGATGTACCCGCTGGTGAGTACCTTCAATTTATTTTATGTATTGTGCGACCTTGTTTTGCTGACTTTGGCGGCGATTTTATTTTTGGGATTCTGGGGCGGTAAATTGGGATTGCCCTGGCGGATGGCTGCTCAGGCTGTACTATGTTTCTATCTAGCCGATACTTGGTTCGTTTATGCCAACGATCGGGTGCAAGGATACGAAAGTGGCTTTATTATGGAAGTGTTCTGGATTTTTGGCATTGTGCAGTTTGGCATCGCCGCCGCGCTAGAATTTGATAACTCCATTCGCGCTCGTCGTCTAGCCCGCAGACGAACTGCCATAAAGTAAACATGACTTCTAAAAAAATCACCGATGCAGATAAGTTAGAGATTACCCGTCTCTACCGTCAGTCTGGAGATACGACCGCATCTCTAGCAAGTCGTTATGGAGTCAGCAATTCTACGATCAGTCGTCTCCTCAAAACTAGTATTCCCGAGGTGGAATATGAAATTTTGATCCAACAAAAACGGGTTTCTAAAGTGAGTACCGATGAGGAAATTCCGACTGCCATCGATGCATCAAAGGCGATCGCCTCATTAGCGAACCTCACCGAACCAGAGCGCGATGACACCCCAATTCAACTCGAATTCGCCACTGCTCCGATTTTACCCAAATTCACGCCCGATCCCGACAATCTGAGCACACTCGAAGATCGAGATCGTGCCAGCGACGATAATAGTCCTCGGCGCGTGCGGCGGCGTTCCTCTGCACCTACTAGCAACGATCGAACAGCCGCAGCCAGCCCTGCGGTAGCAGTTGCCGCCGAGCAGCCGCTTGTCATTACACCCACTCGCGCTAGTGTCGCCACCGAGCAGCGTCAACTCAACACTCCCATCCAGGTAGTTGGTGACACAACTGAATTAACAAGTGATGACACCGAGCTGTTGGTAACTGAGCCGCCAAAAACACCGATTCAGCCACCAGTCCCCCGCACGCCAGTATTACGAGATATTCTTGCCGATTCCAAAGATCGCTACTCCAATCCACCACCGCCACCACCTGTCGTCACCGCACTAGATGAGAACGATGAGGATGATAATGAGCCAGAGGATGTCAATCTCTTGGCGGCAATGTTTGGCGAAGAAATTGCCGATGATGATGACGATGATGATGCGGAAGATGATGACGGGGATACTTCAGATCCGGCGGATCGGCAATTGGATCGCGATCGCATGTTGACAGAAGACCGGCTACATGTCCAAGTCAAACCACTTTCGCAAGCAACATTACCGCGCACTTGTTATATTGTAATTGATAAATTTGCCGAGCTGATCGTGCGACCACTTAAGGATTTTGCCGATCTCGGACAACTCCCAGGTGAAGAAACTCAACAACGTACCTTACCCGTTTTTGATAACCCTCGCGTAGCGAAAAGATTTTCCAATCAACGCACTCAAAGAGTAATCAAGGTGCCTGATAGTCGCATTTTTTATAAGACTACTTCACACCTGAGATCGAAAGGAATTACCTGTTTATTAGTAGATGGGAATATTTATTCACTTACCTAGAGAGTAGCGATTCGCGCACGCCTTTGTTCCCTGACGGTTTGCGAAAAGTGTGGAAACAGGGCTTTGCCCTGTCTTGGCGCACCTTTTTTGACGGGGAAAATAACCAAAGGTGCGCCGCAAGTGAAGCACTTTTTCAAGACAGCGAATCAAAACAGAGGTTGAATGTGATGAAATCCCAGTCGATCGTGTGCTAAAATACGATGTTTGGACTCTAAATATCAACTCTTCGACGTTCTCACACGAGACCGATTCCGCACTGCGGACGCTACGCGAACGAGATATGTAGGTGTAGGCGACACATTATTAACTGATTTAATTTAGTCAACGTGCGTGTACATCGATAGGAGGCGGATTAATACGGAAAATAACACAACTAGCATAAACTATAATATTGCATGGCCAGTCAGAAAACAGTAGATATCGGCTTCACTCTCGACGATTTCGCAGCATTACTCGACAAATACGACTACCATTTTAGCCCTGGCGATGTCGTTGCTGGTACCGTATTCAGTCTGGAACCACGGGGTGCTCTGATTGACATTGGCGCGAAAACCGCTGCCTACATTCCGATTCAGGAAATGTCGATCAACCGTGTCGATCAACCTGAAGAAGTACTCCAGTCCAACGAGACTCGCGAGTTTTTCATCCTCACCGATGAAAACGAAGACGGACAACTCACCCTCTCGATCCGCCGGATTGAGTATATGCGGGCATGGGAACGAGTCCGCCAGCTTCAAGCCGAAGATGCGACCGTTCGCTCTCAAGTATTTGCGACCAACCGTGGTGGTGCCTTAGTCAGAATTGAAGGATTACGTGGATTTATTCCCGGCTCCCACATTAGCACCCGTAAAGCCAAGGAAGAATTAGTTAACGAAGAACTTCCCCTCAAGTTCCTCGAAGTAGACGAAGATCGCAACCGTCTCGTCCTGAGCCACCGTCGCGCATTAGTAGAACGGAAGATGAATCGCCTTGAAGTCGGCGAAGTCGTCATCGGTTCAGTCCGTGGGATCAAACCTTACGGTGCGTTCATCGACATTGGTGGTGTCAGCGGACTGCTACACATCTCCGAGATTTCTCACGACCACATCGATACGCCTCACAGCGTATTTGGTGTCAACGATGAAGTCAAAGTGATGATCATCGATCTCGATGCCGAACGCGGACGGATCTCGCTCTCTACCAAGCAATTGGAACCAGAACCAGGCGACATGATCAAAAATCGCGAACGCGTCTATGAGATGGCTGATGAAATGGCCGCTAAATATCGCGAGATGTTACTAGCCAAAGCTTCCGGTCAACCATTAGAATCGATCGAACTCCCTAGTGCAGCCGAAGAACCTCTCGATCTAGTCGAAGAAGAAATTCCATCAGCGATGGAAGAAGCTGAAATTCCACCAGAACCTGTAGTAGCAGAAACTCCAGCCGCCACCGCTGAAGAAACTGTCGAAGTCTAAACCAGTTTCGATCCTTAGTGGTTAGAATGATAAAAAGAGGGCTAGTCCCTCTTTTTATTAATTCCCTACCCTCTACCCCCTACCCTCTACCCCCTAACCTATGCCTCCCCGCTGGCCGCGCGAACCCGATCGAAACGACCCCGAATATCGTAGACTCGACGATCGAATGACCTTTGCATTCCATGTTGCTCTATTTTCAGCCGCAAATTCTGGGCTATGGTTTTTTGACATCTTCCAAAAAGCTAATTGGAGCTGGGCGGTATGGGTAACGAGTATCTGGGCATCGGTCCTCGTCGGACATGCTTTATACATCTTCACAATTGCCAATTACTCCCCAAATTCTAATGGCTAGCACTCAACAAATTGAAGAATTAGCAGCAGAAATCGGCGATAACGTCTATATGGATGTCGCTAAATGGCACCTGTATCTCAAAGATGTCAAGCTGCACACCACTGTCGCCGAGCAAGTTTTTCCATTATTAATTAGTGGTCTCAACGGTGAGAAACTTACCGAAATTCTCACCAATATCTCGATCGATCTCGGTGGTGGTAGACAAAAAACCTCCCTCCTCAATCTCATCCCCGTCACCGCTCAAGCCCGACTGATGGACATCCTCCAAGACTACGCCCGCAATCTCTAGAATTGGGTAGATAAATATTAATCGGCTTGCAATTGTCTAGAACTGTTAGGCAGTGACCACCCTACGAAACTATTGCATTCGGAATCTGTAGCCGTTGGGTTTCACTATCGCTCTACCCAACCTACCTGCTACCCAACCTACCCCCTATCCCCTATCCCCTATCCCCTAGACAATGATTGACCCTGTAGATATTAAACGCGAAATTAACATCCTGATCGATCGCCTGGGTAAAACCCAGCAATATCTTTGACGTTCCGGCACTGACAGCTAAAATTCAAGATTTAGAACAAGTCGCCGCCCAGCCAGAGTTTTGGAATGACCAAAATGTGGCTCAAGCCGCCATGCAAGAACTGAACGATTACAAATCTCACTTAGAGCAGTTCCAGCAGTGGCAGCACAGCGTAACTGATGCCCAGACTGCTCTAGAACTAATGGAGTTGGAACCAGACGAGGCATTGGGACAAGAAGCCCAACAGAACCTCTCCCAGGTCAGTCTAGAACTCGATCGCTGGGAATTAGAACAGTTATTATCAGGTACTTATGATGCGAAGGGGGCAATTCTTACAATCAATGCCGGGGCAGGGGGTACGGATGCCCAGGATTGGGCCCAGATGCTCCTGCGGATGTATACCCGTTGGGCAGAGGATCGTAAATTCAAAGTCCAGCTTGCCGAAATCTCCGAAGGAGAAGAAGCCGGACTAAAATCCGCTACTCTGGAAATTGAGGGGAAATATGCCTATGGTTACCTCAGAAGTGAAAAAGGTACCCACCGCTTGGTGAGAATTTCGCCTTTTAATGCCAATGATAAGCGGCAGACGAGTTTTGCCGGTGTAGAAGTAATGCCGCTAATTGATAACTCCGT
>JBBRVB010000256.1:0-6368 GCA_038247275.1 Chroococcales cyanobacterium | reverse complement strand
TCTACTTGCGGCTCACCTTTGGACGGGTTCCCCGTCAAAAAAGGTGAGACAAGACAGGGAAACCCCAAGACCGCACTTTTCGCTCCGAGGAGGGGATTTACAGTCAGTACCTTATCGTTTCTCCAGCACCAACCGATCTAACTCTGACTGCATGTGTGCTTCCACCCGATCGTAACAGGCATCCACATACTCGCGATCGCTGGCGGCACTGCGCCCATATCGATCGAATTCGATCGGTTTACAGATCCGAATATGTATCTGCGTCGGTAATGGCAAATTGGGCAAAGGGCCAAAGGCAATTCCCCACGGCAACCCCAGATAAATCGGGAACACATTGGGATCGATCCCAAATAACCACGGCATCCCGCGATCGTGCAGCCGTTCTAAAATTGGGTAAAGATCTGTCAATACGATCAGCCCCTCATGGGCACCCAACGATACTACGGGCACGATCGGCGCATGTTCTCGTAGGGCAACTTTGATAAATCCCTTCCGCCCAGCTAACTGAATTTGATGTCTTTGACTATACGGACGAAACACATCCTCCGCACCGCCGGGATATACCAACACAGCCGCATCTCTTTGTAAAGCCGCGATCGCCATTTTGGGATGCGCGACTATCGATCCAGCCTGAGTGGCAAATTTAGAGATCGGGCCAAAATACTTCCACACATCGGGGTGTGCCAGCCCGTAGGCAGGGCGTTCGGTGCCATAACGCTCAAACCAGTCATATATCAACATAAACATGTCAGGAGACGATAGACCCCCATTGTGAGAACCGACTACTAACATCCGCCCCTGACTGGGCATATGCTCCCACCCATCGGTACTAACCCGAAAATAGTTGTGATACAGCCACTTCCACACGGGCATAAATACCTCGCGAATTACGCGCGGATCGCGATCGGTTAATGACCAGCCATCATACTTGTGGCGATTGGGTGCGGGTGAATTGACAAGCTGCTCAAACAAGTTTAATAACTATCCAAAATTAATGACGAACATGGTGGGGGCGACAACTTCAGCGACGATCGCCAATTTGTATTCTCGATCGTACCAAATAATGGCTCAAATCGAGCCTAGTCGCAGCCGATCCCGGTTGACACCCGATCGTCTCAACCGACCAAAATTCGGGACTCGCGATCGGGGACTAGTCGCTACTCTTAGTCTACCTAGTTACTAGCCCCAGATTTTCGCCCAATTGCTTGCTTATTTAACTAAGACTTGCTATATTAGTCAAGTTGCCTAATCACAACGCAACGCGCCGGGATAGCTCAGTTGGTAGAGCAGAGGATTGAAAATCCTCGTGTCCGGGGTTCAAATCCCCGTCCTGGCATCCTGTACATTCGCACATTAAATGTCGCTATTCGCAAATTAGTGTCGTTATATGTGTAATTCACTTATTTTCGTGCTGATTCGCAAATTAATGTCGCCAAGTAGTGAATTGCTAGCAATTCGCAAATTAATGTCGCTTATAATTTAGGTGACACGATTATTTTCAATCCTCTGCTCCTTTCAATCCACCCATAGATTTCCATTCAAATCCAGTTTGACTTTTCCACGCTCGAAGACTTTTAACCCACCCATCTCTGGGAAGGCGATTGCAACGCATCGCGCTGAGTGCCACAGATATAGTTGCAGAATCTTTCAACCCACCCATCTCTGGGAAGGCGATTGCAACTCCCGGAGCCAGAACCTTTTCCTTGAGAGCTTTTTAAACTCGGTTTTGGCAAAGCTGCTAAAACTGAGCTTGATTGACTCCTCAGAAAGACTGCTTTAATGATTTCCAGTTTGTGAAAGCCATACTAGCAAAGAGATTTTGGATTTTGGCAAACCTCTAGGGGTTTTTGACCTCGCTAGAGGTTTGCCAATAAAAAATATGGAGGACTCCTCCTCGATCGGAGGCGATTGGGTAACTACCACTCCAGTCACACCATCTACTTCAAAAAAATGAAAAGATGATGCACCCGTACTTTCACAAAATGAGAGCTTTACCTACTTCTGCTGGGGGCGCACCTGCGCTACATTAGAGAAAGAGAATTCCATTAATGCAGCATCCCATCCCCATACACATTTCAAAATCAAATCTGTACCAGGATGGCAGTCAGTAAGCGGACAGTTACCAGGGTCGGAAAGCAGGATTGTCAATGACAACCTAAACTGACCCACATTTTTCACAGTTCAGCGGCTCAAAGAGCTTGAACTGCGGCGCGATTAACTAATATATTAACTTGTCTAGGTGCAAACGTACTGTCAAAACTAGGCTATCTTGTTGCCATTAGCGTTTGTCTCAACAGAAGATAACGCGAACTGAAGACTAATCCAACGATCGAGAATGATAGGTAGCGATCGCCAGATCTTTGGCCTGTTCTTTTGGATCGCCTCGGATCTGCTGAAATCCTGACTCAACAGTGATGCCAAGTTGTAGGGCTTTGGAGCGGATCGTCTCAATTAGTCTGTTGTAGCTCCAACGAGTGATACTCATCTGGTATTCTTTGGCATATTTTTCTTGAGCCTCAACTGAACCAGGACATTTCTGTTCCGCTCTGGTGATAATCTCACTGGCGAGTAGGTCGCGAATGTGTTTCAGATGAGGAATTGCGATACTTTCTGCTTGATACTGTTGAGCGAGTTGAATTATCTTATTTGCCAGTAGACGATCTACATACTCCCCAAGCTCTGATTCAGAAGGTTGATACCGGACACCATGCTTCTGGTTTTTTTGACGCTGTAAGATATTTTGTTGCTGTCGATCGCGATGACGGTTGAGAAGTCGGTATTGTCCACCCAGTAATGTTTTAGGAGTGCGATAGGTCAATACTTCCCCTGTTCTGACATTGACAACTGCGGCTGTTATGGGATTAGCTAATCCGATACTAAGTCCAACTAAGATTTCGGGATTGCCTTGATATGTTTGTTTGCTGGGACGATCGGGTAAATTGTTCAGCCGATCGAGTGTCGATTGGTTTCGAGGGTCAGGCATCTCACGTTCTAGGTTCTTGAGAGCTTTAGCTGATTTCTCCTGTTTGATTGCCAGGGTGCCTTCTGCGGTCATGAGGCGAGTATCATAGGTGCAATGAAGGGAAAGATGGTTTACGTTCCAAGGATTGCCTTTAGCTTCGCATTCTGTCCAGGTTAGCATGGCTGAACTAAGAGTGAGTAAACCTGCTGGATAAGTATCTTCATTAGCTTGATAGGCTTGCCAATCTTCTGAAAAACGTTGGAAAAATTGTAGTTGCCGTCGATCGCCGTACAACTGGAACGGATGTTCTTCATGGGTTTTAAACCATTCTTTAAGGTTGGGATCGGCTGCTTTGAGATATTTATCAACGCCATTGAAGTTGACAGTAATTCTTCCCGTTTTTGTCTTGCCCCAGCGGAGGTCGGTAGAACTTCCATAAATAATGGGATATGGCAGAGATGCTGGTCGCGTTAACAATTTTGCATCCCACTCTCGCGCCTGGATGACGTTATCAGAAATCTGGTGCATGGCAGTTTCCAGTGTCTTGAGGAACTCTTCTCCTGTTAAATCCCGACCTTTAGGTAAGCGGGCATTAAGTTCTGCATCGAGTTGCTCGATCTGTTTTTGCTTACGATGGATACGGTGGGCGAATTTGTCTGGATCTTCTTCAGTTTCAGAAACTTTGCAATCATTTTTGAGCAGATGGGAAATCGCACAATGACTCAAGATGTCTTCTGTTGCTTCATGAGCTTTGAACAGATACGACATTAGGTTCGGATCGTTGGCAGATTTAGATTTTTTGCGTTTTTTCGCATTGGGAGCCGATCGAGTTTCATCCTCTGTGTTGAATTGACTGAGAATAGCTTGTGCCTTTTGTCTGATGGCTTCAAGGGTAGAACCGCTAAGTTCGATCGATTCAGGATCGCTTTTGACTACATTTAACCAGCGTTGTTTGCCATCCATCCGGCGGCGAATATTTTGTTGGATCTTCAGCCACGATTCGTAGGTATAGAAGACCATGAGGATGGCAGAGGCGTAAAATCGCCCAGGTTGCCCAGGATAAACTTCTCTGAGCGGCGCACAAAGATCTGTAATTGCTTTCTGAGGGACGGCACCCCTGCGTTGCCAGGTTTCAAATTCTGGATGCTGGCTGACTCGCTTCATTAGCTCGCTAACCAGGGGAGTATTGCTCTCTGTCATGAGGTGCCAGAGGTGGCGACGGATAGGTTCGGGAGCGGTGAGACGACAGTGAATTGTGACAATGCTCATAGTTGGTAATTACTTAGTACAAGTAACTGCTCAGAAATGTTGGGCTATTTATGGTATATGTGTATTGTATCTCGATCGATCATTGGTAGTAGTCAAGCGTTGAAGCATTGATTGCGGTTCAATAATGAGGCAATGATAATGTAGTTAACATTGTAAAACTCTATTATACATTATTTAACTGTCTAGTAAGGTTGCAAGGGTATTATGAACTTGCTGAAAATTTTGATTGAAGCTAATGAGTCAACCCGATCGAGTGCAGACATCTGTTTATTTTCCCAAAGAGGTCTATGCCGCCCTGGTGAAGTGGGCTGAGGAGGAGGATCGCTCGGTTAGTAATTTGGTTGTGCGGCTGGTGGCTAAGGCGGTGGAAGAGAAAGAGTCAAAGTGAAGTCGGCAATTGGAAAATGGGGCGGACGATATTGCTGCTTTATATCAGTTGTATCAATGCTCGATTCTCCGCAGGAGCTACGCCAACGAGGAATTGGCAAAGGCTGTTATGGAATCGATGATGCAGGGAGAAGGGGATAATTCAGCGTTAGAGTAAAGGATATATTCTCAAGTCATCCCATGATCGATACTCTCAGCAAAAAGAACTTAGGTATTCCGAGCGACTACCAAGACTGATACGCCTAGCTAAACACGATCGCCCGATCTAGATAGGAGCATTAAATGAAATTAGCAGATTTATCTGAAGCTACACGTCAAAAGATCTCGAAGGTACGATGGGATCGTATTGTTGAAAAACACGAGGGGCCATTCGATTGGCAATGCATTCTTGATGACGATTCAGATCCAGATTTCTTCATCGCGGGGACGGATTTATCGCAGTTTGCTCGTCAGATTGAGGATGTTCCAGAGTTCTTAATCGTTGACGATCGCCCAATCCTACTACCAATTCCTCGCAAGTATCACCAAAATATTGAGATTAGCAGGACTATTTGGAGTGCAGATGGCAACTCGGTGACAATATTTTTGACGGACACGACTTTTTCAACAGATTGGTTTGAGATTGGTTATCTGGCTGTCTGTGACAAGGTTGCTGGAGAAAACTTTTGGTTAACGATTCTTTATCACGAACGGTTTGTAATCGAACCAGATTCGATCTTTGAAATTAGCTGATGCGAAGTGAGGTCAAGAATTTAAAAAATCGTTCAGTTCTGCTACCAAAGCTAGATCGTCTTTCCAGGTTTTGACTTTGCCACCTTGGTAAACTTTAGCAATGAAGGGTGCTAGGTTTTCGTAAATGAATTTTTTCATTTCGGGGATAGCATTGAGAAAAATATCGGCCATGTCTGCTCCTGACAAGCTTTGAGAAGCAAGGGTAAACATTCTCACGCCAGCATCTGCCACTGCTAGCCGTTCAATCCGGTTTTTACCGATTCTGGCATCTTTGGTTAAAATCACCCATCCTCTGGTGCCGATTTCGGGAATCCAATCGATATCTGGAGCATTTTTACCAAAGTGGTCATCATGAATTTCAACAGAAAGGCCAGCCTCTCGGAGCGTTTCCACGATTAGTTTATTGCCAAGGCAGCGGTCGATAAAAAAGGTGATAGACTCAAATCCAGTCATACAGCAATCGGTGATAGCTCACAACGGATTGCTTCTTCGATCAATAGTCTGTCACATTCATAATCTGCGGCTAGTTCGTCGATCGAATCTCCGGCTGAGTAGCGTTCTTTGAGGATGCTGGTAGCGATGCCTGTACCATCGATCGTCAGGCGACCGAAGGCAATGCGGGGATCGACGACGACAATGCGGGGATTATTTTCTTCATGAGAACGTGTGAAGGGATATAGTTTAATCGCTAATCCTTGGTCATCAGCTTCGATTCGCTGGATATGGGTATGAATTGCGAGTTCTAATTGGTGACGCTCGGCTTGGCTAGCTTGGATTAATGCGCCGTAGTGTTCGACAAATAGATCGATGCCATCGGTGCTAAATTGTTGAGTGGCAAGGGGATGAGCTACTTTCAATTCTGCATCGATAAAATCTAGTGCAGTTCTGACTTTATGTAACTGAATCTTGTGATACTGGCGAATAGCCCGCAGGACATGGATTTCAACGAGATTGGTGAAAGATAGTAAATAGGGTTTGGATGGGGAGATTTCGATGAGAGGGGCGAAGAAGTTGGAGC
>JBBRVB010000255.1:0-6368 GCA_038247275.1 Chroococcales cyanobacterium | reverse complement strand
TCACAGCTTAAACGCCCCAAACCCCTGGTGGCAAGCCAAAAATCTCAAAAAAATCTAATAACAATTCATTTTAGGGTCAATTCCTTGCCAGTCAATGATTTGAGCCGTAAATCAGCATACTAAGTACTGAAGACCCAGAAAGCATACTATCAAGTTAAATCTTTCTGAAAAATACAAACAAATACTTGAGATTTTCTAGAGCATATCGAATGGCCTGTTTGAAGAGAGCCTAGTAAGTATATTAAGTTTTCAAAACATCCCATCAGCATTTCGTCCTAACTATTATTAGGCGGAAACTTTCCACCTATCAACCCAAATTCGCGTAGATAGGCTGAATTTTTCAGCATATTCCCTGTGTAAAAGCGGAAACTTTCCACCTATCATTCTATTTAAGGTGGATCTGCTGAATTTTTCAAGTTCCGCGCACGATAATCACCGTCCGATCGCTGTTTTGGGAAATCGCCGCCGGAATATTACCATTGACCACTTGCTCCAAGATCCCTGCCCGACTCGCCCCCAAGACGATCGCATCGCTATCGCACTCTTCGGCATAGTTGAGAATGGCGGTGACGATCGAACTAGCATGGAGCGGGACTTGGGCGATCGCTCCAGGGAAGTGGGGACGGAGTAATTGGGTAGTGCGATCGAGTATGGTCAGATCTGGGTTTTGCTCCATTGGGTCAAATACTTGACACAGGCTGACCAGAGATCGACCTCCGAGGGTCGTTAATGCGGGGAGCAGTTCGATCGCTAGTTGGGAATTTGGACCGCCGGCAAGTGGCACCAACCAGCGATCGAATTTAGTCCGACCGTTAGATTTAACCAGGATCGATTCACAAGTAGCTGTTTGAATTACGGCATCGACCACCGGACTAAAAATCCAGTCGGGGGTCGTTCGCGTACTGCCTTTCCAGCCCATTAATGCTAGGTCGATCCGTTCTGAGCCGATCGTCTCCAGTACGGTGGCGGCGAGATTGTAAGCGACGCGAATTTGGGTGTGGACGGGGATCTGCCATACCAGTCCAAGACTAGTTGCCTGCTGGAGCAGTCGCTTGCCGATCGTGGTTTTAATACGGACTTCGACTAGGGATTTATGTGCGGGCACGACGATAACGTGCAATACTTCAACTTCATAATCGCGGCTGCGGGCGATCGCCATTGCCATTTCGAGGAGTAATTGGGCAGTGTTGGGATTACTCATCAACACCAGCAATCGTCCCCTGCCGACTTCTGGGGCGCGAGTTTGATAGATAATGTGCGAAACTGGGGCGATCGCGCCGAGCAGATCCGCGCGATCGTTGAGATAGGCAGCTTCGACCCGAATGATATCGCTGCGGGTGATAATCCCGACTAATTTCCGCCGATCGACAATCGGTAGACTACCGAGACGATAGCGATCGATCAGATGCAGAATATGAGCGAGAGTATCATCGGGAGTTGCGGTAATCGGTGCGGGAGTCATCAGATCTGCGACTGTCGCGAGATCGCCGCCTCCACGCTGCACCTGATTCAAGATATCCCGCTCGGACAATACCCCCACCAATCGACCATCTGCCATCACGGGAAATGTATGGTGCGAAGACTGGGAAAACAGAATTAATGCCTCCGCTACCGTCATCTTGCTGGGGATGGTTTCAACTTGTCGCTGCATCACCTGAGTAGCCGTTAATTCCGTCCAGAGTGGGGTCGAGGCAGATTCGCCCTCTAGATGAATGCCATTAGCTGCCAGCAATAGATCGTAGAGCGATCCAGTTTGCAGTCTATCCGCGACCAAATTAGCCGTGACAACGCCGATCATTAATGGTAAGACCAAATTAAAATCAGAAGTCATTTCAAAGACCAAAATCACTGCCGTAATCGGTACCCGCGAAACAGCGCAGAAAAAAGCCGCCATCCCCACATAAGCGTAAGTAATCGGCGAGGCGGTGAATAACAGGTAGTGAGCTAAATTGCCCACCAGATAGCCCAACGCCGATCCTAGCGTCATCGAAGGAATCAGCAGACCCCCAGGTGCGCCCGAACCAGTTACTAAGATAATCAAGCCAAACTTGACCCCAAATACCATCGCCACCATCTGCCAGTCTGCTTCCCCACTCAGCAACAGATGCCTCAATCCGGCATTGTCTCGAAATACCAATGGGAGCGCAGCTAAAGCCAGCCCTGAAACTAGTCCTGCCAATCCGACGCGCCAGGGTAAAGCCACAGGCAAAAACCGTCGATACCACCCCAGACTCAGTAACACGCCGCGATTAAATAAGACTCCCAAACTACCTGCCAAAATCCCCAAGAGTAGGTACCAGGGAATCTCCGATACCGCAAAGCTATTGTGGATATTATTGGCTAGATGTGCTTCAAAATTGAGATTCCAGCTGTGAGAACCACCGATCCGAGCGACGGCGGAAGCCACAAAAGAGGCTAAAATTGCCGTACCCAAGGTAATTCCCGATAGATCTTGGAGCAATTCTTCGACGACAAATAAGACTCCCGCGATCGGCGCATTAAAGGCGGCGGCAACTCCTGCACCAGCTCCAGCCGCAATCAGTTGGCGGCGATGTTCGGGGGAAGTCGGGAACCAATGGCTGAGTTGATTGGCTAACGCTGCACCGATTTGGACGGTGGGGCCTTCGCGTCCCAAGGGCATCCCAGCCGCGAGTACTAGTGTGGCACTGAGCCATTTCACTACTGCCAGTCTCAGCGTCAACGGCATGGGTACTCGTGCGAGTACTGCTTTGACCTCCGACATCCCACTCCCACTCGCCCCAGGTGCCACGTATCCCGCCAGCCAGCCAGCTAATAGCCCCGCAACTAACCCGATCGTCGGTAGTGATAAATAGGCTGGCACGATGCGGGTGGCTTGCTGTCGCCAGCCGCCCAACCAACTGACACTCTCGCCGAGGGCGATCGCTGCCAATCCAGAGACTAAGCCAATTACACAAGCCTCGATCGCTGCTAGTCGTTTGGGACGCAAGAATATTTGGGCGATCTGATTCTGAAGCATTCTGCCGGTGCGGGGGATCATCTTTCGGGTAGGGTAGTCGGTAGGTCGATCGAATTTAAAATCTGCTAGAATTCCAGCGCGATGGTGAAGTCCATCTCGCTCTCTTATACATTATTTTCCACTCTGGCACTCGGTTAATTTGGCTTTGCACCAACCCTCTTTGAATCGGTGTCCCCACCGCATTGGTACAACCCAGCTCATTCAGCTTGTCCGCAATTTTGGCAGCACTCATTCCGGTTTGGATTAGCTCAGGGAGGATACGATCCCATTCGGGTAGTTTAATATTGGGCGCGTCAGGTTCTACACCGATCGTTGTGTCCCAATCGCCGGAAGAGATGGCAGAGTTCAAGCGACTACTGAAAATTTGGTCGATCGATTCAATTTCCGCCTGTAAATGCTCGACAGTTTCCCTGGTAGGCAGGCCCACTGTGTCGATCGCGGTTAGAACTGCCGCTTCGATCTTCAGTACGATCCTCGCGTTAGACTCAGCGATCGATGCCATTACCTCATCTTTGGTTAGTCCAACGGGCGATTTACGGGGATTGGATGGCGCGGTCAATTGTCTCACCTCTTACTTGAGCATTAAACGATTCAATTTACTCACATCTTACCAATGAGCGTGAGGTTAGTTACCTCACATCTTGCACTAATACATCATATACCGCCGCCCAGCCCGAACCAGCCCAGACCCATTTACAGACCGATCGCGCTTTAGCACAAAACGGTCTAGCGCAAGCCCGCAGATCGGTCTGGACGATATACTTAGAAACAACCGCATCCGCAGATCCGGCGGTGACGTTCAAGTTCATCACCCAAACTGCCCCAGGACAATCGTTAAACAGTTGACAGTTGACAGCGAAAAGTGCGGTCTTGGGGTTTCCCCAAGTAGAGCACCTTTTCAAGACAGTTGACAGTTGGCAGCGATTCGCCGCACGTAGGCTTTGCCGTTCGCGCAGCTTCTCGCAGAGAGGGTTTAGCGGCGTTTTTATTCGGGGGTTCCCCCGAATAAAAAAACGACAAGACAGCGAATCAAGAGAGCGAAGTTGTTGTTGGGGAGATTTAAACTCCCCAACAACAACTTCGCACCAAACAGCAGGAGGCTCTAAACCCGTGCTGTTTGGTAACGATTAATCGATCTACAGGCACATCAAATTAAGTTCGATCGTTCAGGAGGAATAGATGACACACGCCTTGTTTGCCAATCGGGTTGGGGTATTAGCCACGATGCACCGTAAAGAACAAGTCATTGCGCCAATTTTGGAACGGGAGCTAGGCATCCAGCTTCAGATTCCCGAAAACTTTGATACGGATCGATTTGGTACCTTTACTCGCGATCGAGATCGACCGGGAGATTGGCAAGCAACAGCACGCTTAAAGGCCGAAAGCGCACTAGATCTGACGGGCGAAAGTTTGGCGATCGCCAGTGAAGGCAGCTTTGGACCACATCCGAGCGTGCCGATGATTGCCTGCAATAGTGAATTAATTATCCTAATCGATCGCGTTCATCACCTCGAAATTTTCGGTCGAGAAATTTCGATAGAAACAAACTACCGCCATACAACCATTCGGAGTGTGGAAGAAGCACAGATTTTTGCTCAAAAGATCGGCTTTCCAGAGCATGGATTGGTCGTCATGCCTGCCGCATCGACTAAAAATCCGCATGAAATTGTCAAGGGGATTGTCAGTGAAGCGCAACTGATAACGGTTGTGACCGAAGCACTGCGGCGATCTCCGACCATTCATCTAGAAACTGACATGCGGGCACTCTATAACCCAACCCGCATGAAGACGATCGCCAAAGCAACCATCAACCTAGTTGCCGCGATCGGCAGTACTTGCCCCAACTGCACCTATCCCGGCTTTGAGCCAGTCGAATACCAGCCCGGTCTGCCCTGCTCCCTCTGCCATTTCCCGACATCCTTCACCCGTGTCGCTATCTACCACTGTCAGCACTGCGGGTTTCGCCAAGAAAAACTGTTTCCAGATGGCATCGAAGCGGCCGATCCGGCACAATGTCTCTACTGCAATCCTTAATATAGTTGATAATTGATAATTGATAATTGATAATTAGGTTTTTAAGATGGCTGATAATTGGAGAAGTAAAATCGTTACCGAAGGAGTGCAACGATCTCCCAATCGAGCTATGCTGCGAGCGGTCGGTTTTGGCGATGGAGACTTTCAGAAACCCATCGTAGGTGTCGCCAGTGCCTACAGCACGATCACTCCTTGCAATATGGGCATCGCCGCCCTGGCAACGGAAGCAGAGGCAGGAATTCGGCTTGGGGGCGGTATGCCCCAAATATTTGGCACCATTACCGTGAGTGATGGAATTTCGATGGGCACCGAAGGAATGAAGTATTCCCTGGTGTCGCGAGATGTGATTGCCGACTCTATTGAAACCGCCTGCAACGCCCAGAGTATGGATGGAGTCCTGGCGATCGGTGGCTGCGACAAAAATATGCCAGGAGCCATGATTGCGATGGCGCGGATGAATATTCCTGCCGTCTTTGTGTACGGTGGCACCATCAAACCAGGGCATCTAGAGGGCGAAGACCTGACCGTAGTGAGTTCCTTTGAGGCGGTGGGTCAATATAGTGCGGGTCGAATTGATGAAGTGCGGCTGATGTCCGTGGAGCGCAATGCCTGTCCAGGAGCGGGTTCCTGCGGCGGCATGTATACTGCCAACACCATGTCTTCGGCCTTTGAGGCAATGGGCATGAGCCTAATGTATTCCTCGACGATGGCGGCAGAAGATGCTGAGAAAGGTGAGAATACAGCACTGGCAGGAAAGGCTTTGGTGGAGGCAATTCGCAATAATCTGTGTCCCAGCGATATCATCACCCGCAAGTCGATTGAAAACGCGATCGCGGTAATTATGGCAGTCGGTGGCTCCACTACTGCGGTGCTGCACTTTTTGGCGATCGCCCATTCCGCCAAAGTGGATCTAAATATAGATGACTTTGAAACCATCCGCGCCCGCGTTCCCGTACTCTGCGATCTCAAACCCTCCGGTCGTTATGTCGCCACCGATTTGCACAAAGCGGGTGGTATTCCTCAAGTAATGAAAATGCTGTTGAACCACGGCTTAATTCATGGCGATTGTCTCACCATTACCGGAGATACTATTGCCGAGCGATTGCAGGGAGTTCCCGATGAGCCTCGCGCCGACCAGGATGTGATTCGTCCCTGGGATAACCCGATGTACGCCACGGGACACTTAGCCATCTTGAAAGGCAACTTGGCAACTGAAGGAGCCGTTGCCAAAATCACGGGCATTAAAAAAGCCCAGATCGCTGGACCTGCAAGGGTCTTTGACTCTGAAGAAGCCTGCTTAGATGCGATTCTGGCAGGCAAGATCGTTGCCGGAGAC
>JBBRVB010000254.1:0-6376 GCA_038247275.1 Chroococcales cyanobacterium | reverse complement strand
GAAAACCATCTTTATTAGTACAGGAGAAGTATCTGGCGATCTGCAAGGCTCCTTGCTTGTCACAGCACTCAAACGACTAGCCCACAAGTCAGGGATCGACCTAAATATTGTGGCGATCGGTGGTGGTAAAATGGCCGCAGCCGGAGCAGACATCCTGGTGGATACCACGGGAATCGGTTCGATGGGGTTTTGGGAAGCACTGGCATATATTCAACCCTCGCTTCAAGTCCGCAGGATTGTCAAGAGGTATTTAAAAACCACACCACCGGATTTAATTATCTTAATTGATTATATCAGTACTAATCTAGACCTTGGTACTTATGCAAGTAAAGAATTACCCGATGTGCCAATTCTTTACTATATTGCTCCTCAAGAATGGGTCTGGTCGATCGCTAATAAAAACACTAATCAAATTGTAAAATTCACTCAAGAAATCTTTGCAATTTTCCCTGGAGAAGCGAAATATTTTGCCGATCGCGGTGCCAAAGTCAAGTTTGTCGGACACCCATTAATCGATCGGATGGCAACTCTAGCCAGTCGGGAAATTGCCCGCGATAAGTTGGGAATTAATGATGATGAAATTGCGATTGCCCTGATCCCAGCATCTCGCCAACAAGAATTAAAATATTTATTACCTGCTATCTTTGGAGCCGCCCAAAAACTTCAGGCTAAATTACCTAATGTGCGATTTTGGATTCCCCTATCCCATGCTGCCTTTCAATCCGATCTCGAAAGTGCGATTCGATCGTATCAACTTAATGCAACTCTAGTAACTCAAGATGCCGATCTCGTCCTCTGTGCGGCAGATTTAGCGATTACTAAATGTGGTACTGTCAGTTTAGAATTGGCAATCCTCGATATTCCTCAAGTCGTAATTTATCGAGTCAGTAGAGTGACAGCTTGGATTGTTAAATATGTGTTCAAATTTTCGATCCCGTATATATCACCACCCAATCTGGTAGAAATGAAATCGATCGTGCCAGAATTACTCCAAAACGATGCTAATCCCGATCGAATTGCGAGTGAAAGTCTCGAACTAATTTTTAACATAGCAAGACGCGATCGCATGTTAGCTGATTATCGTCAAATGCGGATGGCTCTGGGCGATCGAGGGGTCTGCGATCGAGTTGCTGCGGAAATTTTAGCGAAACTTTAGAGCGGTGCTGGCGATTATCAAAGTTGGATTCTCTTGCCCAATTCTATCTGAGTCACCTGTTTGGACTTTTCCAACACCCTCTCAAGGAAAGACTGTGGTGTGCTAAAGATCTCCGCCACAACCTAAGCAGACTCGATTGAGTCCGATCTCCGCTATTTAACACTTGACAAATGCGATCGCGATCGCACTCTTTCGCAATTTTCCTGAGTACAATCCGGAAATAGCATCACCAAAATCAGTATTAAAAACCTCTGCCGAAAAGACTCATCCCGATTGGTGACAGGTTTTACCTAGATTTTGGGCAATATAAAAATACGGCATCTCCGACAGTGAGCGATTATCCGTAGGATAGGCTTCGCCAACGATCGGATCTACGCGATCGTATTTAGGCAATGCACCAGCGTCATTCTAGACATTAGGAGCCAGATCCCTAGATATTCGTCAGTTTTATCTAAATTATTTAACCTCCCCTGAATCCCGAGTAACCGATGACTAATCAGAAGCCAAATCTCGATCGACCCTTCATCCAATTCTTATTACGGGCACAGCAGGTCGCCCAGGAAGATCCGCGATCGGAAAGAGGTTATGCGATGATGGTAACTTCAATGATTACGATCGTGATGTTTAGTATGTTGGCTGCATACATGACGATGACCAATCTCAGCAAGGCATCGACAAATGCTTATGTGGATGGCAACAATGTTTTCTACGCGGCTGAGTCAGGGATGAATCGCCGTGCCCAAGCTGTCAGATTGAAATTTGCAGGTTATTCAAGACCGACAGGAACTGTGCCTACCAATAAAATGGCATCTTGTTCGAGCAGTATTGCCACCGAACAGGGTAGTGGAGATTTTGCTTGTGTAAATTACTCATTTAGTAGTTCTGCCCCAAGTGGTCGAACTGTACTTACATCGTCAGGGGGGAGCATGACAGCAAGTGACCAAGATGATTCAAAGAACTATATTGCGCGTACTTTTGTTCTAGAAAATCCTGGTAATATTCCTGCTGCGAACTATCCAGCAAATAGAACAATTCCTGAAGGTGATGTGTTTGGCGGCATGAGTATGCAAGAATATACTTATCAAGTATCTTCAACCGCCAAGCAGGTAAACTCAATTAATAGTAATGACACTGGCCAGATCGTTCTCCAAATGAACTTTAGGGCTAGGTTAGTGCCACTATTCCAGTTTGCTGCATTTTATAATGGAGACTTAGAGATTCTCCCTGGGCCAGCGATGACGTTGAGCGGTCCAGTGCATAGTAATGGCAGTTTATATCTTGGGGGTGGTGCTACTCTGACGATCCAGGGAAATGTTAGTAGTGTTGGTAGTATTTTCAGCAAACGTAAAAACGATAATTCAACATACAACAACGGCGTAGTGAGAATTACGACTAGTAAAACGGGAGTCACACCCGTCGTCAATACTCCTTTACTTGCTGCTAATGGGGGTAACCCAACCACAAATGCCCTATCGCCAAACAGTCTGGCGACAACGTTTGGAGATAAAGTTAAATCTGGTGCTAACACAATTACGATCCCAAGAGCTGGATTTTTGACTAAGGTAGACAGCGATCAATCGGACGGAATTGGCTCTTACTATGGGAAAGCCGATTTAAGAATTGAATATCAGCCCAATAAAACGATACCTTTTACCGTGACTGCGATTAGAACTGGAGTTAGTGGTGCTACATCTGCGGCATGTGCCAGTCTATCGATTTCTAGCGATCGAAATCAGGGTAGTAATTTAGATTGTCATCAGTTAACTCCCGCTCAATTAAGTAGTTTGCGAAAACCTGTATTAGTCAAAGCCTTAAATGATAACGAGCGGACGCTCGCACCTGCTGGTCAAAATTTTGCGGCAACACCAACAGCCGCAGATCGAACGAAGGCAATCGAACTTCAAAAATTGATTGCTAAATCCACAGGATTACTTAATTTTAGTGCTATAAATGTACCTTTGACAGGTACCAGCCTCCCTGGAATAGCATCCACCGAAATAGATCCTTCTGTCCTAGGTAGCAGTCCCCAGCAGATTGCTAATCGAGCTGGATATTATTATCTGCCACCACCAATTCAAATTTATGACACGTTTAGAAATAATCGTGAGGCTCGAACAATCCAGATGTTGCAGACTAACCTCAGATCGCTAGCATTCTGGAATCGAGATAATATTGTGGTTAGTACCGCTGGTGTAGAGACTTCCCAAGATGAAGTTTTGTTCAAACGGCTCAGTAATCCACTCGCTACGGGTTCTAAATATGCAACTGTTTGTAATGGAATTACCACCGATCCACGCAATCTATCTCTTCAGTGCCTTGGCTTAGCTGCTAACGATACAAGTGAAGGGGGTATGGTAATACATGCAACCGTCGATCCCAGTCTTGCTGATTCACCAAAGACAGCTACGACTTATCCCGCACGTCAAAGCCCCTATGGTTTCGCATTTGTTGGTGGTCGTAATTTACCTGGTGGTTTAACAATCGCCAGCGACCAAGCAGTATATCTCCAGGGGGATTACAACTATTACAATAGTAGTAATACTGTAAATCCTAGCAATACTGATGTTACGCATCCTTTCAACATGTCAAATAATACTCCTAGTAATAGTGGATTGAAAGAACCCGCTTCTGTATTGGCAGATTCTATCAATATATTGTCTAATAATTGTAATTTGCCAACTAGTACGACAGATCGGTTGACTTGCGGAACTGCAAGTACGACGGATGCTAGTCCAACTGCGCTGAATGTCGCATTTCTGGCCGGAACAGATATTACGACTACAGGATCTTACAATGGCGGATTAGAAAACTACCCCCGCTTTCTTGAGAAGTGGGCTGGCATTACACTTCTATATCGAGGTTCGTTTATTAGCTTAGGTACCCCTGAGAATGTCAATGGTCCGTGGTCTCGACCTAATTATTACACGGCACCCCTTCGGAATTGGAACTACGATTTGGCATTTAATAGTGCCGAAAACTTACCACCATTGACTCCTCGGCTAGTTTATATCAGGCAAGATGTATTCAGTCAAAAATATTAAGATAACTCCCGCAATGGTTGCTGGTTGCCGTTTGCCAAAGTGATTGGGAGATTAGAGTTGACTCTGATAGCCCAACTCCATTGTTGTTGCTTGAGCCATCTCATCAACTCTCCATGTTCAAAGCCTCTGTCCGCTAGTAGGGTTGGTCTACTCCCCAGCGGTAAGACAATATAGTTGGGGCAACTGAGTAAATAAGCTATAATACAACATCGACCTGACTGGATGGGATGATGTTGGATAATTACTTAAAAATCGCCAAGCAACGACAACAACTAGTTATTAATTACCATGTTTTACCGGAACTCGATCGCGCGATCGGGCAATTAGTTTCGGTCATTTATACGCCAGTCAGTAGAACGATGATTTTGGCTTGTCTGGAACATACCAAATTAGCGGGCGAGAAAGTTTTAATTGCAGCGACACTCAAGCCTTATATCGATAGATCTGGACTTGTGATAATTTGGACCGGATATTTGTCAATCGATGAAATGTTGGATTTCATTTTTATCCGAATATTCGATCGCTAGTTTTGACTCATGCTGGCAATCGAATTGTTGCTATAACAATCCGGTTAGACGACAATGAGACTGGCGATGCTCGATCGAGATGAAAACTCAGATGCCATTCGATCGAGTAAAATCTAAATAGACTCGATCGGGCAAATCAGATTCAAGCAGCGAATTACAATCAAGTTAACAAAATTAGGTAAGCAGGATGAAACAAACCCAATATTTGACTACTGTAGTTCGATCGGCTAATCGCCTAGAAATAGAAGTCCCAAACTTATTCGTCGGACAAACTGTAGAAGTAATCGTGATTACGCCAGACAATCCAGTGCGGAACTCTCCCATCATTGAAGCTTGCGCGTCGCCTGTCGGAGATCGACAGGTTTTTCTCCGCTCCCACTTGCCGAACGCCATCGCCGCCTAGAACAACAAGCCGAAATAGCTCTCCATCAGTACCAAAAAAACCCTGAATGGCAAGAGTGGGTTGAATTTGACATCGCCAATACTTATTACACACGTTCTTCCTGAATTTGTAGCATCAAGCATATTTATTTGGCGCGACCGTTTTTGTCGGAATATTCGATTGCCCTTGGCACGCTCCGCGATCGCTAGTTTTCGCTGATGCTATCGATCGAATTGCTGGGATCGATCGAGACATTACTCAAATTGTGTTAGTAAACACCCTTCTCTACCAGATTCGATTGACTGGATATCGATCGAAAACTTTATCAGCACTTAATAATGGTATTGCTTCAACTATCGACTGAGCAATTATAATTCGGTCAAATGGATCGCTATGCTCATTTGGTAAACTTTCTAAAGCATAAACATGAGCAGGATCGATCTGTAAAATTTCCAGATCATTTATCTGTTGTTGATGTGTGATTAATTCAGAAACTTTTTTATCTAGATCTAACTTGCCCAGTTGAACCTTGATTTGCATTTCCCAAATACTGGCAATACTTACGACAAGAGTATTGTTAGAATCGGTTAGTAATTCGTAAATCTTTTTAGTTAGTTTGACAGAATCTAAGCTCCACCAAATTAATACATGTGTATCTAACAATAGTTTCATGACTCATCACCCAGCCAGAACTCATCAGGCAAGGGATCGTTAAAATCATCACTCATTCTATATTTGCTCCGATCCAAATCTGGTATCCGTTGTTGTTTTAATTTTTCTTCGTTGCGACTCACCACAGACTGTTTAGTTGTCAAAAAATCAATAAAATCAACAACTGTCTGCTGTTGTGCCAAAGACAACGATCTCATTTTAGCTTGTGCTCCCTCAATTAAATTGATAGTTTGAGACATTATGGTACTTGCTCCCATTATTACTGCTATGGCTATTATAACAGCGGGAAGTTCTGCATGTCATAGCTAGCTTGGTTGTTGCTACAAGTAGTAACCCATCCTACGATTTTTCCGTAGGGTGCAATACTCGTAGCATGAAGCATATTTATTTGGCTCGAACGCATAAGCGCACCCCCTAAATGGTCAATAGTCTAAATGTACTTTTATTCTATCATTATGATTCGATCGATCGAGGCTGGTTCTATCGATCCAGGATGATTTTAGAGCTTCTAGAGTAACAAACAAGGGATACTAAAAAATCTCTTCTTAACCGGAGAGATTTTTTTTATCGATCGAATCGGCGAAATGTCTTTGACTAG
>JBBRVB010000253.1:0-6390 GCA_038247275.1 Chroococcales cyanobacterium | reverse complement strand
GAGCACCTTTTCAAGATAGGGAATAGTTTTAGTGCGATTGAGTAAGTTTTGAGGCTATTCCCCTTAGTTGTTAGGTACTGGTACAAGATGTGAGAATATATCTCTAGTTATTTGGAGTGGAGTTGCTAGAGGCAACTTTGACAATAATTATGAGTGTTTAGGTGGAGTTTGCGATCCTGATGTGCATCTGCTACATAATCCCAAAACTCCGAATTTGCCAAGGTTTAATAGTAGAATCTACAATCTCGGATTGTGGTGCTTCGAGGATATTTACCACTCGATCGATCCTTAAATCCAGATCGCCAGTTAACTCAGTTTTTCCTTCGACTCCGTGACACTCATAACATCGCAATACCCACGATCGATCCAAAGCCTCTGAAGGTTTGAATGCCATCAAAATTAGATTTTCTGCCTGGAGATCGATAAAACTAGTTGCGATCGCTAAGTTTTTATTCGCCTCTATTTGAGCCGTAGGAACTAATTGAAATACTTGTAAAGTGAGTTGAGTTCCAGTCCCTTTCGCACTGTCTGAGCGGCTTGCCAGGTATCGCTGTGGGGATAAATTGCGTAAGTAAACTCATGGTACCCGCGATCGGCTGTCGGGTCTGGCCACTCACTACTACGGAGTAAAGTTAATCTTAAATAATCCGTCCCTGCGTCGAACCCATATTTACTATCATTTAAGATACTCACGCCATATTCGCCACTATTATCGGTGAGATCTACCCAGCGGTGCATCGGCAATTCCCACTTGGCTTTTTCGGCGGCGGTTGCGGGTTTGGTTGGTCGATCGATCGCACCGCAAGCAGTTTCAGCGGTGGATCGATCGGCGGTAAGATTGAGAGGAAAATTGGCTTTAATTAGGATATGTTTGGCTTGCCAATCAATGCTAGTTTTGATGTGTAAGATGGGCGAATGGACATCTAAAATATAGTCTTGGGTAAATTCACATCCGGCTAATTCCCGCACTACCCGCACGCGTTGACGGATTTCACCTGTTTCGATCCATTGAATCGATTTTAATTGACTCGGTGGTAATGGTTTTTCGGCATATTTAGGATCGATATTCCAAGCGTCCCAATATTGTTCGCCGTCTTGGAAGGCTTGGAGATGATTGGCACCAGCAGAGGTAAGGATCTGGCGGTGGTTGACTAGATCGTAGATGCTGGCGAGATCGCCAGTTTCGAGGTTGATTTCTACCTCTATGAATTGGTTTTTAAAAATCAAATCGCTAGAAGCTAGTGTTTCCGTGGTAATTGACTGCGGCTGGGATGGTGTTACCCCCCCAACCCCCCTTATAAAGGGGGGCTTTTCTTGCTCCCTCCCCTTTATAAGGGGAGGGTTGGGGTGGGGTAAGGGACTACGCGACAAGCCTGTACTTACAGGTGCTAACCAAAATAAGCGATAACCGACACTCGGTAAATCGGCGGCGAGGAATAAGATGTGTTCGGCGGATGATTGGCTGGGTAATAAATTTCCATCAGCATCGAAGATGAGCCAAGCAGATTTAATTAGTTGGGTTTCTGGAGGATTTAGGGGATATTTAACTACTTCGGTACGCTCCCAATTGAGTGCGTTAAAAATGACGATCGGAATTGCGCCAGAGACAGGCGGTGTGGGGAGGATAATGCGATCGCAGATCTCACCCAAAGCATTGCTAATTATCTGCGTCGTCACGCGTTCGACATCTGCCCACACCTCATTCGCCGTCACATATACAGGCTCGATCGCGGTGCCGGGGATGATATCGTGAAATTGATTGAATAATGTTTGCTTCCAAGCTGTCTCGATCTGCAATTGGAGATCTGCGGGGTAATCTTGCTGGGTGAGGATACAAGCGATCGACGACCACAATTCTGCCTGGTATAATAAATCCTCACACTGACGATTCGATCGCTTTTGATCGGCGTGGGTGGTAAAACAACCGCGATGGAATTCTAAATATAATTCGTCTTGCCAAACTGGTAACAGGTGACTATCGGCTCTATTTGCCAACTTATCCAGATATTTTACGGCTGTCGTAAATTCTAGATCGGGAAAGACATCCGACTTTGACCATCGATCGGCAATTTCCAACATATCACGGGTCGGCCCACCGCCATGATCGCCCACACCGAATAGATATAAGGATTCATCTATGCCTGTATGAGTTTGCCACTTACAAGCATAATCGATCGTCTTCAATGGATCGATACCTTCACCAATCGGCGATGACATCAAACTCAATACGCGACTACCATCGGGAGACTCCCACCAGAATAATTGATGGGGAAATTGATTGGTATCATTCCACAAGAATTTTTGCGTCACAAAATAATCAATCCCGCCTTGCTTTAATAACTGCGGTAATTGCCAGCAAAAGCCAAAGGTATCGGGGAGCCATGCGACTTGAGTTGCTGCGCCAAACCGCGACTGGTTGTATGCTTGTCCATAGATCATTTGCCGCGCGATCGATTCTCCCGAAATCAGATTCAGATCTGGTTCGATCCACATCCCCCCCACGATTTCCCATTTACCCGCCTGTACCTGCTGACAAATACCTGCAAATACGTCCGGCTGATGGAGTTCCATCCACTCATATAATGCCGGCGTAGAATGACAAAAAGTCAGATCGGGAAATAGTTGTTGTAAATTAAGACTCGATCGAAATGTCCGCTCTGCCACTTCCCAGGTTTCAGCCACCTCCCACAACCATGCCATATCTAAATGAGCATGTCCAAGTAAGTGGATAGGGGATAGGGAATAGGGGATAGGGAATTGGGATTTGATTTGTTGCTTAACGGCTATTACATGCGCGATAAACTGATGACTATCGACTTTGAGTAAATCGTAATCGATCGCATCGATAATCTTGACTAATTCCGCCAATTTAGCTGGTTGAAAACTCGCCACCTGCTTGACTATTACCGCCAACTCATCCGCCAACCAACCTGGTTCGGGATCGAGCGGATCTGCGGACTCATAAATCAGCCGCGAACGCATCAAAGCACCGATATCGTGTCCGGGACTGACTAGTCGTAATCGGACATCTACAGGCGTGCTGGGTACTACTGCGGACATCAGCAACACGCGCGGACTATGATCGAATAAATCGCCCTCCTGTACTAACTTCCCATTGACAAATACCTGTGCCACCTCCGCCCACCAGGTAAAAGCTAGCCGACAAGATCGATTCGTGACTGGATAACCCCCGATTGTCGCTGGCATTACCAACTGTTGAGCCAACCAGATCTCTTGTCTGCCTCGTTCCCAGGCTATTTGTCCCTTATTATTGAGACTTGCTAGTGCCCACTGACTCAAATCTGTAGTTACATTACCCGCCCGAGAGATCCGCCAATCAGTTAGAATATCGGTCTGACTCAAATTCCGCAGTCGTTGGCAAAGCAGCTCTGCGCAGGCAGACGCTTCTCTTCGAGACGCTTCGCGAACGCGAACGGCACGAGCATCGAGTGACATCAGCACAGAAGATACAAAACTTTGCTCGGAATCATTCATAGTTTCGCTAAAATCTTAGATATTCAAAAAATTTATTACGACTGAGTTAGATGCTCATTTTTGAATCGTCAAGACTCGACTCTGACCAGATTTAAGATGTTTAGTAGGCAATCCAGTATAAATAATTACAACAGTAACGATACTCTCAAAATTTAGATCGTGGACGAACCCAACCTTGACCAGCTTTTAACTTTTAACTAAATCCCCATGTCTGGAAATTATCAAAGTCGAGTCTTCACTTTTATCAATAAACGTACCAACGCGTTAAAAGATAACTGTGCCAAAGGTTTACGACATCTGAAGGTAGCAGTAGTTTGGAGCGGTCAAATCTTGCTCTATCCCATCCAGTTACTCGCACAGACAGCTAAAATATTTCAGCCTCAACTCCCACCACCGCAACCACCATCGCGATCGTTAGCACCAGTATCCGATATTAACATCGAACAGGCTCTCGATTTAATTGTCGATCGCGGATATCCGATCTCGATTGCCACATCAGCAACATTAAGTGTCGCACAGCGAATGTCGGGCGATCTGCGACCGTCAGATCCGACTACAGACGCGATGGCGGTTGCCGATGACCGTTTTTCTGAAGATTGGGAGATCGATTATACTCCGCCCACATCCCGTCAGGTAGCTCATCTCAAGCCCATCATCAGGGGACTCAGTTCATTACTAATCGATCGACAGTTAGTTTTAGTTACTACCACAAATGAGCTACTAGATATCCTCACCCTCTCCCAGCAGCAAGAAATTCGCCGCCGGATTGGGATGGATTTGGCACTTGATTGGCACCAATGGCACCAGCATCAATTATCACCAGCCGATTATCACGATTGGCAACTTTCACAAGCTGAAAGCTCATTGCTAATCGATGGCAGCCCGATCGATCGAGCAGCTATGAATACTCAAGAGTTACTACAGCGATCGTCAGCCGATCGAGTGCGATCGCCAAAATTATCAGAGCGGTTACATGATTGGTGGCAAGATTTAACTGCTAAAAACCCAGTATCAAATTCAAGCATAGTTAACGAAGATCGATCCAGATCGAAATTGTCGCCACAACTTGCACCAAATAATTATTTATTTACACCACAACCGCCACATCTTTCTAGATTTTTAGCTCTACCACAGTTACCCCCATTTATCGAGGATGCATCCTTACCTACTCGCGATCGACCTGTCTTCGAGACGATCGCCAAACTTCAGCCAAACTGGCTCAAACAATGGTGGCATTACTATCGAGAATATCTGCACATACCTGCCAAATCAGAGATGCAACTCATTGAGCAACCATCAGAATTTAAATTGACTCCAGTGATTCGGCATAGTGAGACCGGGATCGAAACTGCTCGGACAGCTAAATTTAGATCGTTATCCAAAGATCTAAATTTAATCGAACATGTTGCTGGTCAAATATCAAAGCAAAGCCACCAAAATATCGAATATCAACCAGATTGGATTGAAGCAAAATCAGAGACAATTGGATACAAGACATCGCTATTTAATAAATTATTAGGATGGCTCGATCGCGTGATGCTGCAAATAGAAAACTGGTTAATTAAAACTTGGCAGTTAATTACCGATCGTACTATTAAAGATTAGGCAAAATAATTAGTAGCAATATAACTATGGCAAAATCGATCGCCAGTTGCCGAGATTGGGAAATTCAATCGATCTTCACAGATCGTACCCCCTCTTCTAGTATCCTGATAATTAGTACCTGCTAACTGAATAACTGATATGGACTGGCAAGTGATTTCTGGCGGAGTGACTGCACCGAGAGGCTTCAGAGCAGCGGGGATTACAGCGGGATTAAAAGCTTCGGGGTTGCCAGATCTGGCACTGATTTTGTCTGATGTAGATGCGATCGCGGCGGGAGTCTTTACCACCAGTCAAGTCCGAGCGGCTTGTGTCGAATATTGCCGCCAACAACTCACACTCAAACCCAGTGCGCGAGCGATCTTATGTAATTCGGGACAGGCTAATGCCGCCACTGGTGCAGCAGGCTGGGAAGATGCCACGGTCTGTGCCAATGCACTAGCCGATCGCCTCAATATTGCCCCAGAAGCGGTCTTACTTGCTTCGACCGGGGTAATTGGTCAACGCATCAAAATGGATGCCTTACTCGCCGGAATTCCGACCTTAGTCGCGGCGGCTAGTCATGAGGGGGGAGATACCGCCGCCAAAGCAATTATGACCACCGATTTGGTGAGTAAATCGATCGCCTTAGAGACGACAATCGGCGATCGCCCAGTCAGAGTCGGCGGGATGGCAAAAGGTTCGGGGATGATCCATCCGAATATGGCTACCCTTCTAGCTTTTGTGACTTGCGATGCCGCAGTATCGACCACCCTATGGCAACAAATGTTAAGTCGTGCTGCCGATCGTAGTTTCAATCAAATTACTGTCGATGGCGATACCAGCACCAATGACACCCTGATTGCGCTGGCGAATGGTGAATCGCGCACGCCCGCGATCGTCCAACCTGGCGCAGAAGCCGATAAATTGGAAGCTATGCTCACGGCTGTCTGTCAGTATCTAGCCAAATCGATCGCGCGAGATGGCGAAGGTGCCACCTGTCTGATTGAAGTCCAAGTGTCTGGGACGACAACCGATCGCGAGGCGCGACAAATCGCCCGCGAAATTGCCGGATCTTCCCTGCTCAAAGCCGCCATCTTCGGTCACGATCCCAACTGGGGCAGGATTGCGATGGCTGCGGGTAAAGCTGGCGTACCGTTCGACCAAAATAATTTAGCCGTCAGTTTGGGCGAAATTCAACTGATGGCAAACGGTCAACCTTTGACATTCGATCGCGTTGTTGCTAGCAATTATCTCAAAGCTGCCAGCCAAGGGGAATACCTCAAAACAGACACAGTTTTAATCTCAGTGGCT
>JBBRVB010000252.1:0-6392 GCA_038247275.1 Chroococcales cyanobacterium | reverse complement strand
TAAACATTCAGCCCAATTAGCTTCATAGATCCCATCTATTTAATTAAAACGATCCTGGCTACCGGACTCCAGCGACACCTCGATCGATCCCAATCCAAACTCGATCGGGCAAGATAATACGGTATCACTGGTGCCGTCGGTGGCGGTGTTACCTACAGCCCCAGTGAGGGTGTCAGTGTGGGGTTGGGCTACCATTCCCGGCGCGGCGTTACCGCCCGAGTGGGAGTAAGTTTTTAAGTCAGGATTTGCAACAAAGATATATCATTTGTCTGCTTAATCACAAACTAGCAGATTTTTAGTAGTTACCATTAAGAAGTATCCATCTGGAGAACTTTACTGATGTCTAGAAATCAGATCGGGGCGATCGGCTATGGAAATATTGGGAGTAAAATTGTCGATTTATTATTACGAGACAATATTCAACCAGTTGTCATAGTCAGAGATCCCGATAAAGCGCAAGCATTAGAGGATGATTATTCTCCCGCTCAATTAGGCTCCGATATTCGACCGATTTTTACGACAGACTATGCTGCTCTAGCTGAGGTTGACTCGGTAATTGTTACAGCCAGTGTTGACAGCGAAGTTATTGCCACTACCAAAAATCGCAACAGTTTAATTGAGTATAATACACCGATTATTTGTGGAGTTAGCTCAAAATTAGCTAAAAATATCGATCGAGATACTTTGATTGTGACCGTCACAAATCCAGTTGAGGGGATGGTTTATGCTCTCAAAAATGCGGGTGGGTTTGAGTCATCAAAGGTTATCGGTGTAGGCACTGCGGTAGAAGCCGCACGATATGAGAAATTAATTTCTACCGCTTTGGGGATTGCCAGAGAGCAAGTTGTCTCCACCGTCATTGGTGGGCATAATGAGGAGGATTCAGTCTTCTTGCCAAAATGTACAAAAATTGGTCAACTACCACTCTTGCATTTTAATCTCTCAGACTCAGAGCTATTAACATTAGAAGAACGTGCCAGAACACTCGGTATGAATATTTTCCAAAAGTCTCACCGATCTGCGTCGGTTACCCCCGCAGCCCTAGCTGTCAATTTAGCTAAAGCACATTTAAATAAGGATGCTAAATCTGTTGTTAATTGTACGATGGAAGTGCCATTGGCATTCGTGAATGAGATGCTCGGTGATGAAGCGATCGACAGTGAGGAACCGACAGTTACTCTCGGCGTATTAGCTTTACTCAATAGCAAAGGAGCCGAACCTCAAAAAATTCCGATCTCCCGCATCAACACTAAAAATCTGAGCAAGGCAATTCAAAATATCATCAAACAACAAGAATTAGTTAGAGCCTGGGGATTAAATATTTGATTGAAAAATCATCAGAGCCGACATCATTAATTATCAATTATCAACTATCAATTATCAATTAACTTCAAGTAGCGTTCGATCAAAATAATCGCCACGAGATCGTCAATCGGGCGTGGTGGTTGGCGCATTCCCTGGGGAATCAACCCCGTGAAGAAATTAGCAGGATACATCTGCCAATAGCGATCGCGTGCCTCCAAACTACTATATCGCTCGTCAACTAGCGAAATTGGTACGGTGGGGAAAGCTGTAGTCAATTGCTGTTGCCATTGTTTCGAGGTAGTTTGGTCGCCCATAACTAGGCGAGTGACGTTATACTGCTGAGATAAATCATTAATCTGCGGAATCACCTGAGCTGTCAGTAACACTTGATGATAGAGTAAAGCGCGATCTCGATCCATCACCGCTACGCCACATTTATCCTTACCCGGATCGAAGCCCAAAATTGTTTCATTGCGATCTGCCATAACATTGCTCATTTAAGTTAATTATGCTCGATCGAATTCATTCCATCGCCACCAACCTAGCACCCAGACTCATCGAGATCCGTCGTCATCTCCACGCCCACCCAGAATTAAGCGGCAAAGAGTACCAGACATCGGCGTATATTGCCGGAGTATTATCGGCGGCTGGCTTACAGACACAAGAAGCTGTGGGCAAAACGGGCGTTGTCGGTGAATTGATGGGGACGGGTGCTGACGATCGATTGTTGGCAATTCGGACTGATATGGATGCACTGCCGATCGTCGAGCGGACTGGATTGGCATTTAGCTCTAAAAATCAGGGCGTAATGCACGCTTGCGGTCATGATGTTCATACTACCGTAGGCTTGGGTACCGCTATGATCCTGGCAGCACTGGGCGAGGAATTACCTGGCAAGACTCGCTTTATCTTTCAACCCGCCGAAGAAATCGCTCAGGGTGCCGCCTGGATGGTCGCTGACGGGGCGATGAATGAGGTGAATAGCATTTTTTCCCTGCATGTATTTCCATCGATTCCAGCTGGCTCGATCGGGATTAGATATGGTGCTCTAACCGCCGCCGCCGATGACTTGGAGATTACCATTCTAGGCGAGTCTGGGCACGGTGCCAGACCCCATGAAGCGATCGATGCCATCTGGATCGCCTCCCAGGTAATTACCGGACTACAGCAAGCAATCAGCCGCACCCAGAACCCCCTCCGCCCGATCGTATTGACGATTGGCACCATTAGCGGCGGACGCGCTCCAAATATCATCGCCGATCGCGTCGAATTATCCGGTACCGTTCGATCGCTCCACCCGGATACTCATGCGACGCTCCCTGGTTGGATCGAGCAAATCGTCACTGGTATTTGTCAGACTTATGGTGCCAAATGCCAAGTTAATTATCGACGCGGCGTACCCTCAGTCCAAAACGATATCGGCTTGACTCAGATGCTCGAATCATCAGCTAGAGCCGCGTGGGGCAGCGATCGCGTCCACATCTTACCAGAACCCTCACTCGGTGCTGAAGACTTTTCTGTCTACCTACAACATGCCCCAGGGACGATGTTTCGGCTGGGAGTCGGTACCAAAGATACCAAAAATCATCCGCTTCACCACCCGCAATTTATGGTCGATGAATCGGCGATTATTACTGGGGTAGTGACGATGGCATATACAGCATATCAATATTGGCACCATTAAACAGTTGATAGTTGACAGTTGACAGTTGACAGCTTTCGGCAGAGCTTCAGTATGTCACCTGGTAATTCGCCTCAAGGTGTCGTGTCGGGTAAAATGACGTGTGGGACTTTAAACCCGCTCTATTCCGGTAGCCAATCACCTGTGGCAATCTCATCCGTCACCAGCGCGAACTATTTTTTAAATTTCAATAACTCATCTAGAGCAGCTAATAATTTTATTTCTACCAGCAAAATCTCACGATCTAGATTTAATTGGAACAACCAAGTGACGTTAATTGTGAAGTACTTAGTTTTTACTTTCCCTTGGATATGATATTGGGTAACATCATTGTCTTTAATGAGCATTAACCCAAATTCTGGACACAAAATCATCTCGCGCGCTTCTGTTTCCAAATATTTGGCGATCGCCGCTTTACCCTCGATCGAGCCTTCAAATGGCGGGTTAAGACAGCCTGTGGTGGTAAATAAATCAGCCGCCGCTGTGAAATTACCTCGGTTGAGCATACTAAAATACGCATCAATGGTGGGTTCCTCAATACCCTCGATAGTGGCTGCTAAATCTAAATCGATCGAGTGGGTTCCATTCATAACTATTAGTTGAAGTGACCTTAAATTAGGTAAGATAGTGATAACTCGACTCGATCGAAATCATCGCCTGTCTAGTCTAGTTATCCTTTAAATATTTATCAAAGCACAAATAAAATTTATTTCTATCTACCTTTCGACCGATCGTTATCTCTGCCTAAAGCAGGTATGACAAAGATTAGATTATGAGTATGGTAGAAGAAACGAATTAGGACAATATTGTGACAACAAGTATTTCAAATATCCACCCAGAAATGACTGCCGCTTTTACCGCTCTGGAGACAGACCAACAGCTTGCACTGTTATGGTTTATTTATAAAGAAGTTGGTAAATCGATTACCCCTGCAGCTCCAGGAGCTAGCACAGCCGCACCAACGATCGCCGAAGGTTTATTCAAGCAAGTCGCCGAAATGAGCCATCAAGAGCAATTACAAGTCCAGCGGGATTTGGTAGAACACAAAAATAGCTTGATTAGTCGCGAGTACGGTGCGCTTAGTGACACCACCAAATTACTATTTTGGTATTTACTAGCACAAGGAATGGATCGGACTGAAATTATCCCAATGCCAGCAGATTATCAACTCACCGATGCAGCTACTCAATGTATGACAAAACTGCAAGCACTCGACTATAGCGAACAGATTTCGGTACTCCGCAATCTAATTGCTGAGATGGGTACCGATCCTGAATCCAGCCCTCATAATGAGGCTACTGGTTTGTAATCGATCGCGCTAGGGTATTTAGCAAGTGGGACACAGATCTCAAATCTATCGACAAGTAGATTGTTTAATTCTAGGCGACTTAGCTAAATACCATTCTTAATTATTTCTTTAAATAAATTCTCTTTGAGCATCGATTGACGCAGTACCTCTAGTAAAAGGTCTTTTGTCGTTGGTAAATCCAGACGATTGACCTGTTCTTGATAAACTTTCAAACTGAATTCTTGCTCATAGCTCAAACCGACGGAAACGTCCATAATTAATAGTTAGATTGTGAGTAAATTGTAGTTAAAGCTGAATGAAAACCTACAGGCGTTAACACTCAGCTTTGACTAATTGCACGGAGAGATAATAGTGCTGCCCTCAAACTAGGAGTTGGGGGTGAATTAGATCGTATCCGGCTGCTTTGATCTTTTGGTTACTGACTTGCAAGCTCTTGCGCTGAAGACTTAGTTTGGAGGTATCCCACTGCACTGGCGGTAAACCGTAGGCAGAACAAACCAGCTTGACCTGTTCTTTGACAGTGAGCTGGCTGTCATCAACCAGATTATAAATTCCCTCTAGCTCCTTTAACCGGGCAAACTCGATCGCGCCGACAATATCATCGCGGTGAATCCAATTAATAAATCGATCGCCTTTACCTGGCATCGTCATCCCCGCCATCCCACCAAACATGCCGACAAGCTCTCGATCTGGGCCATAAATCCCACCCAGTCGGAGTACGCAAACTTTTTGATTGTGATTTGCTGCTTGCAAGATGATTTGTTCGGACTGATGGAGCACTTGGCTATTATGCTCCAACGGCTCGATGTAGGCAGTCTCATCGACCCATTTTCCCTGCCTGTCGCCGTAGACAGAGCAGCTACTCAAGTAGATAATTTGCTTGACATTTGGAGCCTGGGCTAAAGCCGCGACCAAATTCCGAGTCGTAGTCAGGTAAGTATCGGCGTAGGCTGCTTCGGTTGCTACTTGGAGACCAGTGGGCGCAACGCTTACGACCAAAGTATCTTGACCTTCCAGCAGTGAATGTATGGCTAAGGGGTCATCCCCTTTCATTAAGACTACTTTAGAGACTATCCCCGCAAGTGCCGCCACCCGTTCTCTGCTGGTGGTCGTACCGGTTACATCATGTCCCCGATCTTGCCAGTAGTCGGCGACTGCGCTACCCACATACCCACACCCAAGAATCGCGATGTTCTCAAACAGCGGGCGGCTCTGAGTCTGCTGACGGATCAGTTTAGTCAGGAGATCCATGTCCAATGCCGACGAGTTGGACTCGCCAAAAGGATTGTTTTTGTCAATGGAGTCGTACATATTTTTGGGTGTTAATTACTTGCGGGAGCAGTTGGAATCTCGCTCGACAGGGCATCATTACTTAGATTCTGGATACTCCTGGAGCTTGAAATTCTCTGGGCAATCGATCGATTAATTAATAATTCAAAATTTAATATCAATTTTTGTAACGATCTATTGACATAATAACAATTTCTCGTTTTTGAGGGGTAGACCGGATACCCGTCATGGTGGTGGCGCGATGAGGATAGTCGAATTACCACAACTCGCCCCTCTCTTGGAATATCGCGAATTTGGGCGATCGATCCACCGTCTAGATTCAGAGAAAGTTTTACCTAAAACTTTCTCTTTTTGACTACATCGAGTGAGCGACGACAATCTCGATCGCATAGGCTACCGCCGCGCCCAACAAACCAAAGGTGAGATAATTGCCAGTTTTGCTATTTGAACCTAAGAGTCGATCTTCGTTGCTAGCTGAAAAAAACAGCGACCAGGCTTGAGTCGCACTGATGTTTTGAAAGCGATTAAATTCGGGATTAAAGATTGGAACTATGTTTTGGTTATGCATGTGAGTGCGATGCTCTTAAGCTAGTGTTATAAATCTTAACATAACACTAGTTCGATTTTGATGATGGTACGGTCGAAGTGGGGTCAGGGGTAAAATAGGAATACTCACATCTTGCATCAAAACATAGTTACTAGTGTTTGAGGGGATAGGGGATAGGGGATAGCGAAAAGTGCGGGAACAGGGGTTTCCCCTGTCTTGTCTTGTCTCGCTGCTTGGTGCGCTTTTTACGTCGGGAAACC
>JBBRVB010000251.1:0-6396 GCA_038247275.1 Chroococcales cyanobacterium | reverse complement strand
GGGGTCATTGGCGTAGCCCCTCGGCGCGATAACTTAAAAATTTCCGCCTGTCATGCCTACTCTCTAAAAGTATAGGCAGAACTAATTTGAGCGCATTATAATAGATGAGTCAATCTAGATTTTAGTTCATAAGCCCATAGCATTTATGACAGATATCGCAAACGAACTCTCTGCTATTTCAACAGAATCATCCGCAATAGCACAACAACTCAATAACGATGATTTTTGTGTTGTAATTGAAAAAATTGAAGAGGCTGTTCAATCGGCAGCTAAAGCATGGAGTGGTTCGTGGCTCGGATACCATTCTCGCGTCTACTACCAAGATCTCAATCCTATTCCTCCTGGTGCAAGATTTGACTCAGCATCAGGATTCCAAAAAAACCCATTCGGCACTGACACAGTTGGTAACTGGTGTGAATATACGTTCGATGAAATCTACGATAAACTCAAAAGTGTTGTCCCCGAATCATCATATAAATCATTAGTTGATACTGCTAAACAGACAGATAAAGATCTTGATGGCATTCGAGAAAACTTGCTATCTATCTTGGATGTTTTAGCCGCAAACTCTAATGATACATACTTCGACCAGCTCCTTCAAAAAGTGAAGAAAGCATCGCCAATTTCTGCAAGACAATTTCAAAAAGAATTTCAGCCGACTGGTCAATTTATGTCAAGAGATACTGTGGCAATCCAAGGTGGTGTTCAAGCACCTCCACACATTGCCTTACTATCTCACATCAAAGCATTAGAAAGTCCATTTAATGTTGCAACAGAGATCTCGAAAATTGCTAATCAAGCCCAGCGTCATTTACTCAATAAAAACCGCACTCCCAAGCAGAATACAGAGGGGAATAAAGTATTTATTGGACATGGCAGAGCATTCGCATGGAGGGATCTCAAAGATTTCATTCAAGATCGACTCCATCTTTCATGGGATGAATTCAATCGCGTTCCTGTTGCTGGTTCAACAAATATCGTTCGTTTATCAGAAATGTTAGATGAATCTGCGATTGCGTTTCTTGTAATGACTGCTGAGGATGAACAACAAGATGGTGCAATGCACGCCCGTATGAATGTAATTCATGAGGTGGGATTATTTCAAGGTCGCCTTGGTTTTACGAAAGCAATCATCATCCTTGAAAGTGGCTGCGAAGAGTTTTCTAACATACAAGGACTTGGGCAAATTAGATTTCCAAAAGGTAATATTAAAGCTTGCTTTGAAGAAATTAGGCAAGTACTAGAACGAGAAGGATTAATAGACACACAATAATAGATGAGATTGATTGTTTGATTTTGTCTATTATTGTGTGTCTGCGTCGAGCAATCGCGGTAGGGGCAATTCATGAATTTTCCTTGCCATGATTTCGAGCAGTATTTTGCAATCTGGGCTAAAGCCTATATCATGTTATCAATAGGTTTCGATAATTTCCGTAATAAAGCCGAAAGTATTATTGTTACTAATATCGATCATCATTTTCAAAATATCGGGGGAGAAATATGAATTCCCTCGAACTATTTTCCGGTGTAGGTGGTTTAGCTAAAGGACTAGAATTAGCAGGATTTAAACATGCCGCACTTGTAGAAAATAATAAACATGCTTATGCCTCTCTTTGTGAAAACTTCGATGCCGAAAAAGTTTTCTTGGAAGATGTCCGATATTTAGATTTAGAAACATTAAATACTATCGCTCTTGTCGCTGGTGGCCCTCCCTGCCAACCATTTTCACTCGGCGGTAAGCATCAAGCAGATCGAGATAAACGCGATATGTTTCCAGCGGCAATTCACGCGATCGAAAGGCTAAAACCAAAGGCTTTTATATTTGAAAATGTCAAAGGTTTACTTCGTCAAACATTTGCCGATTACTTCGAGTATATTCTGCTGAGATTGACGTATCCTAGTTTAAACACTGAATTAACATCGAATTGGCAACAACATTTAGCTGAACTTCGCAGTGTGAGTAATTCATCTTATTCAGGTACTGAATATAACGTCCAGTTTAAATCGATCGATGCTGCAAATTATGGCGTACCCCAAAGGAGAGAACGTGTCATCATTGTTGGTATTCGATCGGACTTAGAGTGTGATTGGTCATTTCCCTCACAGACACATTCAGCAGATCGACTATTTTGGGATATGTACGTTACGGGAGAATATTGGGAACGTCACAAAATATGTAAGTCAGAACGTTCGTTATTAGATAAACTGACAGAATCCAAAAAATTCAAGATTATAGACAAATACGGAATATTCGAGCCAGTACCAATGCCTTGGCAAACAGTTCAAGATGCAATCGGTAATTTACCAAATCCACAAATCGATCGTGGCATCAAAGATCATCTATTTCGTGATGGGGCGAGGATTTATCCAGGACATACAGGCAGTATTTTAGATGCACCTGCAAAAACAATTAAAGCTGGAGATCATGGCGTTCCTGGTGGCGAGAATATGATTCGCTTTCCAGATGGGAGTGTTCGCTATTTGACAGTATTGGAGGCAAAAAGACTCCAAACTTTTCCAGATGATTTTGTCATCAAGGGTGTTTGGGGAGAAGCGATGCGACAGATTGGAAATGCCGTTCCGGTTCTACTTGCTGAAATCATGGGACAGGAACTTATAAAAACACTAAATTCTCGTAGTCATTGCATTACCGCAGATGGAATTGTTAATGAAATATATCCTCTAGAAAATCGTCAGTTAATCCTAACTGGTATTAGACTTTAATGCGATCGACAATGCTAATTATGTTTATCAGCCTCATTCCCTAGTCGATTGTCTACTGGAGAAAATATGCTAACGATCGACTGAATCATTACATCCTTTTCATAGAATCGATCGACTCGATCGATTGTTTAATCCCGTTATAACTTATATTTCGATGTCGAACTAATCGAATCGGATAGATTCACGACCTGAAAAAAGCTCCAAGTTATAACTTAGAGCTTTTGGGATGGTTTTTAAAACCAAATCGACCTCAAACCCATATAATGTGTCGATCGACAGGTCTACACTGCTAGTAATCTATGTAGTAGCGGCAGATCGACATAGGTAGAACCTTGAGTGTCGCCTTGAATGATTTGGCAGGGACGATTGGGTTCGCCGAGATCGGATAATACTAGTCTGGCGCGATCGAAAGTATGATTTTGAGTGTAATCGTTAATTGTCACGATCGTCATGATGCCAGCAGCCATCGCGGAAATCAAACCATTTTCGGAATCTTCAAATGCCAGACAATCCGCCGCAGGTAACTTCATCTGTTCCAGCACGTAATCATAAATATCTGAAGCAGGCTTCTTCTTGGGAACGATATCGCCCGCTGCGATGACTTCAAACCAATTAGAGTCAATATTATTTGCCAGTAGCGCGAAAACATTTTCAGGCGTGGTGGTTGTCGAAATTGCTAGGCGTAGATTGGCGGCTCTAGCGGCCTCCAGCAATCGTTGGACTCCCGGGCGCAGCGGAATCCCACCCCGCTCCAATAACTGTGCGTAATATTGATTTTTAGCTTTGTGGAGATCGGCAATGGTTTGGTCATCCATCCGCACATCGGGACGGTAAGTATTGAGATAAAAACGCATCCGCTCCTTACCACCAGTCACCGCCAATAACTTACCATACAACTCGATCGACCAATCCCAATCTAGTCCAGCATTAACAAAAGCTTGGTTAAATGCGATCCGATGTCCATCGCGCTCGGTATCGGCCAAAGTCCCATCGACATCAAATATTAGTGCTGCTAATGCGCCCATTCCACGACCTTCCTATTTGGCAAATGAATCTCCCGTATTAGTGATGTTATCACTCCTATTGATAGATTGCTCGATCCCCAGATGTTTGGCACGATCGATCGACGATCCATTCTCCATTCACAATTACGCCGATCGGCACCAAACACTTATAATGTTGAGAAGGAGAATCAGTTGTAAACATCGATGCTCCGGCATCTGTGGCAAGTAAAAGTAACAGTTCATTTCAGAACGAGATCGTAATATAGAGCATATGGCACAACTCGAAACTAGAACCGAACCGATGGTGCTAAATATGGGGCCGCACCACCCATCGATGCACGGGGTAATGCGGCTGATTGTCACCCTCGATGGTGAAGATGTCGTAGATTGCGAACCCGTCATTGGCTATCTCCATCGTGGGATGGAAAAAATTGCTGAAAACCGCACCAACATTATGTTCATACCCTACGTGAGCCGGTGGGACTACGCAGCGGGGATGTTTAATGAAGCAGTTACTGTCAATGCTGTCGAGAAATTAGCGAATATTCCCGTTCCCAAGCGTGCCAGCCATATTCGCGTGATTATGCTGGAACTCAATCGGATTGCCAATCATCTGCTGTGGCTCGGACCATTCATGGCAGATGTCGGCGCGCAAACTCCCTTTTTCTACATTTTCCGCGAACGGGAGATGATCTATGATTTGTGGGAAGCTGCCACAGGTTATCGGATGGTCAACAACAACTACTTCCGCATTGGTGGTGTAGCTGTAGATTTACCATACGGTTGGATCGACAAATGTATCGATTTCTGCGATTACTTTGAGCCAAAAGTGGACGAGTATGAGAAATTAATTACTAACAACCCCATCTTCCGCCGTCGGGTCGAAGGTGTCGGGACGATTACCCGCGATGAAGCAATTAATTGGGGCTTATCTGGTCCGATGCTGCGTGGTTCTGGTGTGAAGTGGGATCTCCGCAAAGT
Organism: Chroococcales cyanobacterium; assembly: GCA_038247275.1. Classification (GTDB taxonomy): domain Bacteria; phylum Cyanobacteriota; class Cyanobacteriia; order Cyanobacteriales; family Chamaesiphonaceae; genus Chamaesiphon. The sequence goes on along the minus strand of JBBRVB010000251.1, from coordinate 1,687 downwards.
TGACAAATACGAGTGCTATGACGACTTTGATTGGGATGTCCAGTATGAGACCGCTGGTGACTGTCTAGCACGGTACTTTGTGCGGATTCGGGAGATGCGCGAGTCGGTGAAGATCCTCCGTCAAGCAATCGCGGCTCTACCAGGTGGTGCCTATGAAAATCTCGAAGCCAAACGGATCGCCGCCGGGCCAAAATCCGAGTGGGATGGTATGGATTATCAGTATGTTAGCAAGAAAGTCGCTCCGACGTTTAAGATTCCCAAAGGCGAACATTACGTCCGCATCGAGAGCGGTAAAGGTGAGTTAGGTATCTTTATCATGGGTGATGATAGTATCTTCCCTTGGCGGTGGAAGATTCGTGCTGCTGATTTTAATAATCTGCCATTGTTACCGCACCTTTTACGTGGTGTCAAAGTCGCCGATGTTGTGACAATTTTGGGTAGTGTGGATATTATTATGGGTTCTGTCGATCGATAGTAACTTAGTAGAATTATTCGAGTTTATCGATCGATCGATCCACTACTAATCTGGATTGCTCGATCGATTCTTGTTCTCAGCTCAATCAGCATCATGTTACCTACTGTTATTTTACCTGGATATCTCGAAAGTGCGGATGTCTATCTGCCACTTCAGCAAGCTTTAACTGCGCTCGGTACCCCCACGACGACGGTACCGCTCCGTAAAAGAGATTGGTTGCCAACACTCGGCGGTCGATCGATGATTCCAATTTTGCGACAACTCGATCGAACTGTCAATACAGTTTTATCAGATAATAATGCTGCCCAAATTAATCTGATCGGACACTCCGCAGGCGGCTGGATTAGTCGAATTTATATCGGTGAAATTCCTTATATCATTCATGGTGATGTCGATGAGACTGCAAAATTGTGGAATGCTAAATCGAAAGTTGCAACTTTAATTACCCTCGGTACACCCCACATTAGTGGCGAACGTTGGACTAAGAAAAATCTCGATTTTGTTAATGATAATTATCCGGGTGCAATGTATCCAGATGTCAAATATATTTGTGTTGCGGGGAAATCAATCTATGGCACTAAAAAGCTCGGTCAATGGTTGGCTTATAGCAGCTATCAACAGACTTGTGGTGAGGGCAATACTTGGGGCGATGGGATTACTGCGATTGTAGCAGCACATCTGAATGGTGCTAAAAACATCACTATTGAAGGAGTCAAACATTCACCTCGCAGTCCCGGAATTTGGTATGGTTCGCCAGAGATACTTTCTCAATGGGTCGAACATCTAACTTGAATGGGATTGACTACCATCAATCATAATTTGTCGCAATCTTTAGAAGCAGCGACATAACTGGAATTGTGGCTAGTTCTGTGCTCACATTTTGGTGGCGTAGACGTTGGGATGACAGTTTAAGTATGTTCTATCGTTGGCGTTTGAGTCGATCGAGACAGCCGATCGAAGTGCGTTTAATCGGTAGGTTGACTATAAATATACTACCTAAGTCTAAGTGATCGAGAGTCGATCTCGATCGAGAATCAAGTTAAAATAGATCCAAATATTCAGAGGTAGAAAGATTAGTTCTTAATTATAACAAGTATTGACCGAAATCGATCGACTATCATCAACAAAACAGATTCAAGTCATCGAATATATTAAGACTAGACAAGGAATCTCAGTATTAGAAACTATATATTTACTTACCCAAATCTATCC
>JBBRVB010000250.1:0-6411 GCA_038247275.1 Chroococcales cyanobacterium | reverse complement strand
TCGTTGGAGTGTGATTTTTCGCAAAGTCACTAATGGTTTCCGCTCTGACTGGGGGCGGGATCTGTTTGCTGCTGATCGGTCAATTGTTAATACTGGCAAACGACAAGGTTTGTCCGCTTTTGAATCAATTCTTGTTGCCTTAAACCCCTTAGAATCCTTATTTCCTCTAAGTTGAGCAATTACAAAAGATCGCCTCCATTCCCAACTTTAATCGGACGCGCGGGGCACTACGGTTATTTGCGATCGCGACTCGTTATCTCTGGCGCGAGGGTGTAGCTCTACCGATGATTCATCCCCATCACTTACCTGTCGGGATCGATGATGAGATTACCAACGAACTCACTTCTCGGTTGCAACGTCCATTAATGCGAATGCCGATTCAAGCGGATCTGTATAATTCCAGTGGGCGGGAGGCTCACGCGCAACTTCAGGATCGGGAATGGTTAGCGGCGGGGAAATCGCCGTTTTCGACTTGGGTAGGGCGCACGATTTTTTTGCATTCGATCAATCAAGGGATTGTGGCGGGGATTCGTAAATCAGAATTAAATTTATCGTTGTTAATGCCAGGGAATGATAGCAACTTTGTCGATCGAGCGTTGGAGCGATTGACGGAGGTGGCTTGGTATCTGGACTTCGATCCAGTTTTAACGATCGCGCGGTTCAAGGAAGAGCCGTCAATTAATAAAATTGTGGCAGAGGAGAAGGAACAAGTCGGACGTGGTGAAGCCAAGGAAGATCTGCGCCAACGTCGAGATTCGATCTTTGCTACCCGTCATTTTCGGCTAGTTTCCGCGCCGACTAGTCCAGGGGATGTGGATGATGGTGCTGATGAAATTGCTCTGTGTATCATCGATTTTCAGGAAGAGATGGTGACAGCTTCTACCGATCCGGCTCCAGCGATCGTCGAACAGATTTTCCAGCAGACGGGCGAGTCCGGCAAATTTCGGATCTTTCGCAATCGGCTATTATTTTTAGTTGCTAATAAAGCTGAATTGGATCGAGCGATCGACTTAGCACGAGAATTAAGAGCGATTAAAAATATTCTCAAATCAGAACATCGATTAGCCGATCTTTCCGAGAATCAATGCAAGCAATTGAAAGGGAAGGAAGGGGAATTAGATTTAGGGGTACGCATTGCGTTGACGAATGCTTATCGCCATCTATTTTATCCCGCTCAAGATGCGGTGAAAGCTCCGAAAGGGCTGATGCACTATACTTTGCCAGTTCAGGATACTAGCGACATTAAGGGTAAAAATAACCAGCAAGAGGTGATTCTCAAAACGTTAAAAGACTGTCAGAAAATTCGGGCTGATGATACTGCTAACTACGCTCCTGCTTATATTTTGCAGAAGGTGTGGTCGGCAGGATTAGAATCGATTACGACCAAGGGTTTGAAGGAATCATTTGCTAAAGATTTAGGTCTGAATTTCTTTGTGCCAGGGGAGATTGCTAAACTGAAGGCGACGATTCTGACTGGGTTGGAAATCGGACAATGGGATCTAAAAGTAGCCGAACGCGCTTATATTAATACGCCTGAAGCAAAGGTAGTGATGCCGGATCATATCGAATTTTCCGATCGCCAAGTCTTGTATCGACGGGGGATTCTGCAACCGCCAGCCCCCCGCGAGATCGAACTTAGTGCCCAAACTTTACCAGGGGAGCCAGATAGCCAAAGAGTGCCTGTGCGGGTGAAATGGCGAACGAATGGCGCAATCGGGATTCAGCTATGGCAAGATGGCGTGTTAATCCCCAATCAGTTCCGTCCGGCGGATGAGTATACCGGAGAGATTACCCGTACCAGCCTATTTAAACTGGTGGTGGATTATGGGGATGGAGAGGTGCTGTCTAAGGAGGCTAAGGCGGTCTTGTGGACTCCTTCCAGCGACACGATGAGCGATCCTTTGGTGGGGACGCAAATAGGTGTCTATGCGGTGAAAAACAACCCTGTAGAGTTACCAGTCGGGAGTTTAAATAGTATCTTCAATGAATGGCGCGATCGCGTTCACGACCAAAAGATTCAATCGGTTGAAAGTTTGGAGTTGACAGTTTCCGAGATTGTGGACTATCGCAAGTTGACTACAGCCTTACCCTTACTGATGCGGTTGCCGATCGAAATCGACCAATTAGTTACCATTCAATCTAGTAATAATCGGTTTATGCGGTTGGAGTATCAGGGGGATATCAAGGGCTTCCAAACCTTGTCTAATTCCGTTAATACATTTCTAACCGATCCTGATATGCGGGCGGAAGTTTCGCTCAAAGTGCGGGTTAATTTTGCTACTCCAGTTTTACCAGCGGGTACGGAAATGCAATCGATCGAGCAGACGCTGGGTAGAAACCCAATCGAACGCGGACATCTAGCCGTGACGGTGGTATATGAATAGTTAGGCACCTGTAGGTTCTTAATTTCGGTTGCTGTCCCCTAGACCAAATGACAGGAAGGGAAGACAATAAGTGAGAAGGGCATCCTGCCCTTCACTTATCCATTGCTAAGAGAGTTTGTCGTGCAAGAGTTTCAACTAAGGGTTGTCCCGATCGACAATAATAATTTTGCGCTGGAGCTATACCAATGCGCCTATAAGCAAGCCGGGGAAAAACGTCGCCCTGCGGCGAAGCGGATTGGGCGGCTGAAGGGGCAGTCTTTAGTTCAGGCACGACAGGCGGTGTACGATTGTCTCAAGTCGAATAATTACGACCCTAAGACGTTAAAACATTCTCGTCAAAATGCTTATGTGCTGAATGAGGGATCGGGGGTAAATCTGGCGTTGTTATTTCAAGCTCTTCAACCGCTATCTAAGTTGGAACGGATCGCTAATATTACGGCGGGGGTGATGGCGATGAGTAATGAGGAGGCGCGTTACTGGTTTGCGAAGGTGAGTAATGGCGACAAGCATCGCGCTCTACGGGCAATTCGGGTATTATTGGGCGATTAGGTTGGGTTTGGATCGAACATCGAACTAAGCTGCCGATCGTGTTACTCTAGGAATTGTTTTTATAAGAAATTTTATATAAAATGGGAGAAGATGACGAGCCGCTCGAAATCTATCTGCGCCCTCTTGTATGGATGGGAGATTCACGCAAGAATATTCGATTGTTTCCAGATGAGGTGCAAGCATCTGTAGGCTATGCGTTGCAATTGGTGCAAGCGGGAGAAACCCCGAGTGATGCTAAACCGTTTAAGGGTGTGGGCGGTGGGGTGTATGAAATTAGCAAGCGATATGATACTGATACTTATCGAGCAGTTTATGCTGTCAAGATTGGGGAGAAAATTTATGTGCTTCATGCCTTCCCGAAAAAATCCAAGCAGGGGATTAAAACACCGCAATCCGATATCGATTTAATTAAGCAACGCTATAAAGATGCCGTAACTAGGGAAGCGGAGAATGATGGAAGAGACAATATTTGAAGAAAGTAGTGGTAATGTGTTCGCCGATCTTGGTTTTGACAATGCGGATGAAATGTTGATGCGCGGTAAAATTGGGATTCAGGTGATTCGGCTGCTAAGACAGCGCAGCTTGAAACAACGAGAGATCGCCGAATTACTGGGGATCGCGCAGCCGGAGGTATCTCATCTAATGAAGGGGGAGTTTCAGCGATTTAGCGAGGGTAAGTTGTTAATGTTTCTCAAGCGACTCGATACGGAAATTACTCTACATATTCGTTCGCGTGTTGGCTACTTTGCGGCATCGAGTAATGATGTTGTTGAGACAGCTTCTCCAGCAGGAAATAAACCTATTGAAACTTTGATATCTCTGTAGATTGCGATCGATTTGTAGGTATCAAAGTTTCGATCGAATACCAGATTCACAGATCGAGCATTTTTCCCAATGAATCTAGCTCTCAGCAAATCGTAGAGTAACGAAGGAGGCGATCTATTTCCGCGTCACAGGGGTATCATGCAGATAGGCTGTATTGCCCATTCTCAAGAGCCAACCCTCTGATTTCCCATGACTAAGCGTAAGCCTGTTTTTATTGAAAAGATTTTTCCCATTAAGCTGCTCAATGAGCAGGTGTATCACGAAAATGGGGGCAATCCATTTAAGGGCTTGCATCGTTGGTATTCGCGGAAGCCATTGTCTTTTAGTCGGGCGAGTGTGTTGGGTTCGATTTTGCCTGGGGATGTGACTATCGAGGAGTTTGAGTATCTATTGGGCTTGGAGAAGCGGCAATTTCGCAACAAGGAGACGAAGTTATATAAAACGCCGCCTTCACCGGAACGGGTGGCTCAGGTTCATGCTTTGTGCGAACAGATGTGGGGGACTTCGACACCAACGGTTTTGGATGCGTTTGCGGGGGGTGGGAGTATTCCGTTTGAGGCGGCGCGGTATGGGTTGAATGTGCTGGCTTCGGATTTGAATCCGGTGGCGGTGGTGACGATGAAGGCGGCGATCGAGTTTCCGCTCAAGTTTGGCCCCGATTTACAGCAGGATATCGATAAGTGGGTGAAGTGGGTTGGGGATGAGGCTCAAGTTCGGTTGGCGGAGTTTTTCCCATCGGAGCAGGGGGAGACGGTACAGAACTATTTGTGGGCGCATACTGTGGTGTGTCCGAGTTGTGAATCGGTTGTGCCTTTAAGTCCGAATTGGTGGTTATACAAGCGTCCAGAAAAGCAGAATTTAAGCAAGTGGTGTGCGGTGCGCCCGATTCCAAATCTTGAGCAGAAGCGGGTGGATTTTGAGTTGGTGAAAGGGAAGAAGGGTAAGGGTGACACGATCGTGCTTGAGTCGGGGGAAGAATACGATCCAAGTACGACGACAACTATTAGTCGTGGGGTTGGAAAATGTCCAAATTGCGACAATGTGATTGATGATGAGGTGATTAAATCACAGGCTCAAGCTGGTAATTTTGGACATCAACTTTATGCGGTTGCATTTCGGATAGGTAAAAATAGTCTCGATTTTAAAATTCCAACAAAATCTGATATTAATGGGATTGAAAAAGCTATTTCGACTTTAGGAATAACTAGCGAATCATTGTACACAAATAATATATTACCTGATAACCAAATTTTGATTGGTTCAAAAACAGATGAATTACTTAGATATGGAATTTATAAATGGTCAGATTTGTTTAATCCTCGTCAGCTTTTAACATTAGTTACTTATGTAGAAATAATTAATGAGGTGAAGGAGAAGCTGCGGCTTGAATATGAACTCGATCGAGTAGAGGCGATCGCGACTTATTTAGCATTGGTACTCGATCGATGTGCTGATATGAACGGTCGATTAGCCAGTTGGGATTCTTCTAGGGCTGGTTCTAAAAGAGCATCAGCACAACATTCTCTCAATCTAATGTGGAATTACCCAGAAATTAGTGGTGCTGGAGAATTATGGAATTGGTGTGCTGATGCTTTTGCTTCAGACTATCAAAATCTTTGTACCTTAATTGGAGCTAATCAAAGCATCAATAATTTCCTGAAACCTGTGGGTTTTGACAGGCTTCCAGCCTGTCAAAACCCTCAAATCCATCAAACAGCTCAGATGAATTTAGATATCTTGGGCAGGATGCCCAAGCCACAGTTACAAATTTAAATGCAAATCCTGGCTTAAAAATTACTTATAATAACTGGGGAAAACTGCCCCATTGGGAACTGCATGGATCGATCTATTTTATTACTTTTAATACCTTTGAGAGATTAGGATTGACACCAGCAGCAAGACAAGTTGTTTTAGATGCTTGCAAATTCTTTGATGGTCAAAGATATCAGCTTTACACTGTAGTAATTATGCCAGATCATGTGCATTTACTGATCCAGCCATTATCTAAAGCATCGGAAGAATATTGGTCATTGAGTAGTATTTTGCATAGTATTAAAAGTTATACTGCCAAGCAAATTCCGAAAGTGATGCCACATATTGGGACATTATGGCAGGATAGTAGATTCGATCGGATTATCAGAGATGAACGAGAGTTTCTGGATACTTGGGAATATATCAGACAAAATCCGGTGAAAGCCGATCTTTGCTCGACAACTGAAGAGTATCCATTTTTCTGGCAACTATCAACAGCACAACCTGTGGAACAAGCTTCCAGCCTGTCAAATCCCCCAAATATCTTAGATAAATTTGAATATCTTGGGCAAGATGCCCAAGCCACAGCCACAACTGAAAATCAGCATGTGGGACAGGCTTCTAGCCTGTCAAATCCCTTAAATCCCTCAAATCCCCCAAACCCATCAAACAGCTCAGATGAATTTGGACATCTTGGGCAAGATGCCCAAGCCACAGTTGCAAATTTGGAAACAGAAAAGATTAGCATTGTCATAGCTTCTGCTGATTCACTGTTGCATATTAATGATGGTTCAGTGGATGTTATTGTCACCGATCGGCTCTCCTCCCCCTATGGTGATAAGTAATGCTTATTTAAATAATTGGAGCGAAGCGGAAATTATTTAAATAAGCATTATCTTTT
>JBBRVB010000249.1:0-6435 GCA_038247275.1 Chroococcales cyanobacterium | reverse complement strand
TTCGCTACCCATTACCCTCTTCTACCAATGCGATCGAAATCTGAGTTAGACTCGATCTCATTGTCTGTGGATTCGATCGATGCCATCTGGTAGTGAAATTATCGTCATCGGTGGTGGTGCTATTGGTTTAGCCACTGCCGTAGAATTGCGCCTAATGGGTGCAGAAGTCACCGTTTTGTGTAAAGACTTCAAAGCTGCCGCCGGACATGCCGCAGCAGGCATGTTGGCACCGCAAGCCGAACAAATTGCACCTGGAGCAATGCAAGATTTGTGCTTGGCTGGTCGCGATCTGTATCCTGAATGGGCGCAAAAAATTGAGTCAATTTCGGGAGTAGCTGTAGATTACTGGCAATGTGGAATTTTAGCACCGTATTATGCCGCCCCAGCGTTAGAGGTAGACTGGTTAGATCCCGATGCGATGCACCAACATCAACCAGGGTTGAGTGAGTCTGTCGCCGGTGGCTATTGGTATCCAGCCGATGGACAAGTAGACAATCGCGCCTTGATGCGATCGCTTCTAGTTGCCAGTCAAGCTGTGGGTGTAAAATTTTTAGATGGTGTAGAAGTTACGAAGATCGATCGTCATCAGGGACGAGTGACGCATCTAGAAACAAGTCAGGGCGAGATGTCCGCGCAGCATTATATCCTCGCCACAGGTGCTTGGTCGCAACAACTATTATCGATTCCTGTCGTTCCCAGAAAAGGGCAAATGTTATCAGTATTAGTGCCAACCGCACAACGGGATAATTTGCCCCTTCAGCAAGTATTATTCGGTGAAGAAATCTACATCGTCCCTCGTCGTGATGGCAAAATTATCATCGGCGCAACTAGCGAAGATGTCGGATTTGAACCAGCCAACACCCTCAAGAGTGTCAAACAACTGATCGTGAATGCCATGCGGTTATTTCCACCGCTGCAACATTGCACCCTTCACGAAACCTGGTGGGGCTTTCGTCCTGCGACACCGGATGAGTTGCCAATCTTGGGTACCAGTGCCGATACTAATCTTACTCTCGCTACCGGACACTATCGAAATGGAATTTTGTTGACACCGATAACCGCGAAGTTAATTGCCGATCTAGTTTGGCATCAGCAAGCTGATAATTTACTATCCTCCTTTAGCTGGCAACGGTTTGACCCTGATTGATTTTTAAAAACCGTAACCGATTGGGGGAACTAGTCAAGGTTTAGCCGATCGAAAATCTAGTAAACTCAAATGTGCTGCTCGATGATATCCTGACGATCGATACTCGCCTATTTCTAGATACTTATGACCCGCTTACCATCTCATCTGACTGAAGTAGCTGCGGTCTTTTTGAAACTGGGGACGATCGGGTTTGGGGGGCCAGCAGCGCATATTGCCATGCTAGAAGCCGAGATTGTGACGCGGCGACAGTGGATTTCTCAGGCGCAATTTCTGGACTTAATTGGGCTGACAAATTTGATTCCGGGGCCGAGTTCGACGGAATTAGCGATTTATATCGGCTATTTGCGGGCGGGTTGGTGGGGGTTAATTATTGCTGGCGGGTGCTTTATTTTGCCAGCGATGGCGATCGTCTGGGGACTGGCGATCGGGTACGATCGAGTGCAGGATCTGCCACTAGCGATCGCGATTTTTGCCGGTATCAAGCCGGTAGTCGTGGTATTAACGATTCAAGCAACGTGGAAACTCGGTAAATCAGCGATTAAAAATGTCCCTACAGGTGCGGCTGGAATCGGTGCGATCGGGCTATTTGGGTTTTTGGGTGTCAATACATTGTTGGTGCTGTTGCTGGCGGGATTTGGAGTACTGCTGAGTCAAAATTGGCGGGGCTGGGGACGAGGGCTACCAGTCATCGGGTTGCCCAAGATCGAACTGCCCATCTTAGCCATTTTGCCAGTAGTTACGTCTCATCCAGGATGGGTGGATGTACTGGCGATTTTCCTCAAGGTTGGGGCGACGATTTATGGCGGTGGCTATGTATTACTGGCATATCTACAACCTGAATTAGTCGAGCGGACTCACTGGTTGACATCCACACAATTGCTTGACGCGATCGCGATCGGGCAAATGACTCCTGGCCCTTTGTTTACGACTGCGACATTCATTGGGTACCTGCTGGCTGGACATTCAGGCGCGATCGCGGCAACGATCGGTATTTTCCTCCCTAGCTTTATCTTCGTGGCTTTATTGACCTGCTGGGCACCCAAATTGCGACAATCGATATGGTTTAGATCTTGGTTGGATGGTGTCAATGCTGGAGCGTGGGGAGCGATTGTGGTTGTTGCTTATCAATTGACAGTTAGTAGCTTACGAGATTGGCAATCCCTACTCATCGCCGCGATCGCTGCTCTGTTAATATGGCGATGGCGAGTCGATCCGCTGTGGTCGATTTTGGGTGGTGCGATCGTTGGTTTAGTCGGGCAATTGGCGCAATCTCATCCTTAAAATTACCAGACTTTAGAGGTGATTTCCCTAAACTGATATAGTTACTTTGTATAATAATTTTCTAGATAGTGATTCTAGATCTAACTTGTCAAGTATTTATGCCATCTTTATCATAACGATCTGGAGCGACTATCGAGCGAGAGTTAGCTTAAAGTTACGATCTGAAATAATATTTTATTTTGAGAATAAATTTAAATTTAGTAATTAATAATTATAACTCAACTTAACTCGTTTTATTAGTTAAATAAATATAAATAATTTTGAGTTGATGCGAAAATATAGAATTCGAGCTAGGGTTTAAATTAAAATGCATTTTGATTTACAGATATTAATTAAGACTTTTGGTTATCCGTTAGTATGGGGCATGATTTTCGCCGAATCAGGATTGCTATTTGGCTTTCTACTACCTGGAGATAGTTTGTTATTTGTGGCGGGGTTCCTCTGCTCTTTGGTTCCTACTGGTCTAGACATTCGGGTGATGGCTTTTGGTTGCTTTGTATTTGCCGTACTTGGTGATAGTGTTGGCTACTATACTGGAAAAAGATTCGGTCGAAAATTATTTGACAAAGAGGATTCCAAATTTTTTAAGAAAAAGCATTTAGTTGCGGCAGAAGATTTCTTTGAACGGCAAGGTAAAACTGCATTAATCTTAGCTAGATTTATGCCTTTTATCCGAACTTTTGCACCGATCGTGGCTGGGATTGCCGCAATGCAGTACAAAACATTTATTAAATATAATGTTGTTGGTGGATTCTTCTGGAGCATCGGCTTGACATTACTGGGATATTTTTTAGGTAAAAGCATTCCTGAAGACCAGATTGACAAGTATCTAATCCCGATTGTTTTGGGAATTATGTTTATCTCCCTAGCACCATCTATTTTTCATATTATCAAAGCCAAGCAGCACAAAAAGAGCTAGCCACTGTTCGAGATTGTTAGGATTCTTCGATCTAACTATCTGCTGCGATCGCACTGGCTGTTAGTACGTGCAAGTAGCGATTGTTACAGATTGTTGAGTTGTTTCTCATAACAGTGGTGTCTGGTGAAGAGATCGGTTTATGATGAACCTCGAAATTGTTAATTAACTAGGAGAGCTTCAATGCTTGACTCTTTTTCCAGAGCGGTAGTTACCGCAGATGCTAAGACCGCTGCGATCGGTGGTACCGACCTGAACGCCCTCAAGGGTTTCATTGCTGAAGGCAACAAACGCTTAGATGCAGTTAACGCGATCGCTAGTAATGCTAGTTGCGCTGTATCTGACGCTGTAGCTGGGATGATTTGCGAAAACCAAGGTTTGATCCAAGCTGGTGGTAACTGCTATCCCAACCGTCGCATGGCTGCTTGTTTGCGCGACGCTGAAATCATTCTTCGTTATGTCACTTACGCTTTACTCGCTGGCGATCCTTCCGTACTAGACGACCGTTGCTTGAACGGTTTGAAAGAAACTTACGCAGCGTTGGGAGTACCGACAACTTCCACCATCCGTGCAGTTCAAATCATGAAAGCTGCTGCGCTAGCTCACATCAACGACACCAATACCGAAGCTAACGGCGGTAAGAAGTTCGTTCAAATGGGTGCATCCAAAGGCGACTGTTCCGCATTAACTTCCGAAGCAGCTTCCTATTTCGATCGCGTAATCTCTGCACTTAGCTAGTAGACGAAAGCTATCGTTCCAAGCTGACTGAATTGAAACAAACTATCAAAATATTTTTTCTGGAGTTATCAGAACATGAAATCTGTTGTTACCACAGTGATTGCAGCGGCTGATGCTGCTGGTCGTTTCCCTACCTCTTCCGATTTAGAATCCGTACAAGGTAGCATCCAACGTGCAGGAGCACGTCTAGAAGCTGCTGAGAAATTAGCGGCTAACTTGGACAACGTTGCTAAAGAAGCTTATGATGCTTGCATCAAAAAATATGGCTACTTGAACAACTCCGGTGAAGCTAACGAAACTCAAGTTAAAAAAGACAAGTGTTTACGCGACATCAAACACTACATGCGCCTGATCAACTACTGTCTAGTTGTCGGTGGTACTGGTCCTTTGGATGAGTGGGGTATTGCTGGTGGACGTGAAGTTTACCGTGCATTAGACTTACCTACTGCTCCTTATGTTGAAGCTCTTCGCTTCGCCCGAACTCGCGGTTGTGCGCCTCGTGACATGTCGGCTCAAGCATTAGTTGAATACAATGCTTTACTCGACTACACCATCAACTCCTTATCCTAGTAATTGGTAGTGACTCAATAATTGAGGTTATTTGAGTGCTAGAGGGGTTTTCGATCTGTTGCTTTGCCTAATGGTTGAGCGATCGATCGAGAGCCTCTTTTGTCATATATTGGTTTTTAGATAAATCTATAGGTTGGAGTTCACATTCGTTCAACCCAACTAGCTCAACCAGATATCTGAGGTGTTGGGTTTCGCCTTGCTCTACCCAACCTACGGGGCATAAAATAAATCATGACTAATAAACGTTTTTTTAATATATTTAATCTCACCGAAGCCGAAGCGATCGAGCTTTTAGATACACCTTGTGATAAATTAGCAGAGGATGAATCTCGCTATGTCGCAGCTTCTCACCTAATCAATTTTGCCACTGAAGCATCGATTAATGCGTTGATTCGGGCGATCGCTAATGACAATCCCGAACTCGATAATCGGATCGTGCGGCGTAAATCTGTCGAGACACTGGGCAAACTCCAAGCTAAACAAGGATTACCGGCAATTCGGACTTGTTTGGCAGAATCAGACTGTTATACTGTCGAAAATGCCGTGTGGGCGATCGGGGAAATTGGTACCGAAGATCCCGCAATCTTGTCAGAAATCGCGCAAATATTAGAACGCAAAGGTCAAAATCACCGCATTATCATTCATACTTTAGTCAAACTTAATTATTTACCAGCACTCGATCGCATTCGAGCTTTTACCGACTCGACAGATGAAGCCACCGCGAGTGCGGCGATCTCGGCGGTATGTCGGTTTACAGGGGACTATGCACAGATGAAACGGGTAATGGAATTCCTATTCCATCCCAATCGGAATGCTCGACGCGCGTGTATCCAAGATCTGATCGATGCTAATTACTATGCGGCGATTCCCGAAATTGCAAGATGTCCCGTATCGATCGTGTTTCGCCTGCGCGCGATTCACTCGCTAGCCGATAATGGGATCGAGCGGGGAAAAATTGAATTTGCGGATATTCGATCGAGTCTAGAACAAACATTACTCGATCGACCCCAGGATTTAGAATTAATTCATGAGTACGATCTACCACCAACTCTAGAATTCTTGATTCGGCAGTTGTATGAAACAGACTTTGGACTGTGCTATTTAGCCACACAGACTATCCTCGATGACTTTGCAACGCTAGCACCAGCGGCTCTACTGGCAACATATCAGGAAGAAGCATACAACGATTATGGTGCCCATTATCATGTGATGAAATTGTTCGGGTGGCTTAAATATCTGCCGGGTTACGATTTGTTGGTTGAAGCTCTTCATAACCGCGAACCACAGTTCCAGAAGTCCCGTGCCGCTGCTGCGCTAGCTTTGGGTGAACTCGGCGATAAACGCGCGATTCCCCTGTTAGTTGCCAGTTTGGATACTAAAATTTGGGATCTCAAATACGCGATCTTAATGGCATTAGCCAAGCTCGGCGATACCAGCGGATGCGAATTAACCGCTAACGATGATGATTGGTTGATTCGCGCCAGAGCTAATGTTACCGATTAACAACATGGACAATTCTGGCAAGTAACGCACACAGGCGCAATTATCGATCGAATAGGTTATGCCTGAAACCTAGCTGGTGGGCAGTGCCCACCCTACATCTAATCTCCCTATTCACTATCCCTTATTCCCTATCCCCTATCCCCTATTCCCTACCCTCAACCCCCTCATGGAAGCATTATTCGATCGACTCAAACAACCCAATCCCAATTAACGCGATCGCGCAATGCTAGAACTAGTCGAGACACGGGATGAAACCACAATTCCGCCACTGATAAGCATC
>JBBRVB010000248.1:0-6493 GCA_038247275.1 Chroococcales cyanobacterium | reverse complement strand
TTGGGGACGATCTTCATAGCCGAATGCGGTTTGGACATAGTAACCGATGAGGCGGTGATTGGTGTCTTCAGTATGGATCGCTCTAGCGAAGGCAATTAGAATCGATTTCTCTAATTTTGGCCAGAGTAAGAGGACAGAAAATGAGCCGTACAAGCGGACATCCAAACTTTCATACCAACGGTAATCTAGACACTCTAACACGCCAAATTGTCCCACTGGATCGCGATCGTCAGCAGCCGTCCATAATGTCCCACCATCGGTAAGTAGATATAGCTCATTAAACAACGCCATCTTAAACCAATCGGGAAGATCCGATCGATCGAGTATTGGTTGTTGCCAGTTAACGATCTGCTCTTGCCAAGTATCATAATGTTTGAAAGCTGTGCGAACCATCGCCCAACTATTTTCACCCGATCGACCGAAGAAATCTGTATAGCGGCGATAGTAATCGATCCCTTTCCCAAACTCAGTAACTGGGAAATCCCAAGCAAGCACAAAGGGAATCTTTTTAGTTTGTCCGGGTTTGAGCGTAAATCTAATAGTAATAGCTGCGGCAATTCTTTCCCTCGACTTGGCGACACTTTCATCATCGATATCTGGAAGGGAACCATCGGCGGCAAAACTCTCCCAAATTTCGCCACCGTTGCCGATCGGATTCCACCGCGAATGATAAAATACTTCTACGCTCGGATTGGCAATACTGGCGATCGACCATTGACCCTCACCTTCACTTGGTACGTCAGATTTACGCGCTTTATCTAATAGACACCCAACCCGATAATTATCAACAATCCACTGATTATAATTGCCCTCACTCTCACCGATCCGGGGTTGATAATCATACACCGGACTGCCATCGTCGCGAATTTCCACCTGACTCGATGGATTGCTATTGGCAAACCAGCCGACAGTATTTTCCCAAGTCAGCATGATGCTGAGTGTGATGGGTTTGTCCGTGGGATTATGAGCAGTCCATTCAAATACGGCGATCGGATAGGAAGTCTCCTGATAATTATCCGCCCAAATTGGCGAAAACTGTTCGCAAGTTAATTGTGCCTGAAAGACGTGTTCATAGCTGTACCAACTGCGGGGATATAAAGCTTGATAAGTCCCTGTTGCTTGCCCTGCTAGTGTCGTCTGGGGATACCATTGCCAACGATTTAGACTGCCATCTTCAGGTGCTTGTGTAGACATGGCATAAGCCTGACGATCGCCATTTTCCAACTGCTCGAAAACACTAAACTGACAAGCCGAGAGGTTTTTAAAAACGTGTTCGCCGCCGTCGATGTGCCACAGATTAAACTCGCCCCGATGGGATCTGCCAATACACCCCGCACCAAAGCCGCCCACAGGCATTCCATGAAAAGGGCCATCGTCAAGATTGCTCTCATAGCGGACGGTATAGGGTTTTTCCCAGTCTTGATGAAACTGACGTTGCCAAGTAGCGGTAGGAATCGACGGACGGGGTGAGGGTTCGAGCATATACAAGTGGCGGTGGGGAAGATGCAACTCCCTATTGTAGACTGCCATGTTAACCTGCGCTCTGTCTGTGCCGATCGAATATCAACCTTCAGCGCGATCGAATAATTCAATTAGTTTGTCAATTAGTTCGCGGCTATCGGTTTTGAGTCCGACTTCACGTTCGCTAGATTTGATATTAGAAGTCAGATAATTGTGACTGCCTAACATCGCAAATTGACGATCGCAAACTAAGAATTTTTCGTGAGTTCCCAAAACTTTCAGGTGCAATAGATGACTGTATTCAATTTGGAGTTCTGACAACCACGGGATAGCATTATAAGACCACTCATTCGATTGTAATAATTTTGATTGTGATAAGTCCGATCGATTGTTATCAACATCCTTTAAATTCCCCCAGCCAATCTCAATCGATACACCCCGCTCCAATGCTGCTCTCATCAGCTCTCGGACATCGGCATCGATCGCATAGTTAGTCAACCACGGACATACTAAAATTAGGCGTTCCTGTGACTGTTGTAGTGCTGCTAAAAATACTTGACGGCTCTCTCCTCGTCCATAGATGAGATCGTATTGACAATTTGGCGGTAATGCTTGCTTAACTAGCTCGAATTGCGATCCGATTTCCTGCTTGATTGAGTCATAAATCTGTCGATCTGAAATTACTAGCTCGACAATTTCCGCTCGATCGTGCTGGAGATAATTTTCGATCCGGTTATTCAATCTCAGACTATAATCATGTAAGTCACCCAAACTCGCATCTAAATCGCTAATTCTTTGGAGTAGTTCTCCTGGCTCATCTTCCAGTTGCAATCCGCTCGAATTAGCCGCTAATAACTGGATTGTTAATTTAGCTTCTGAGATCGAAAGATCGAGCCGATCTCGTACCTCTAAACCTGTAAGTTTTAAGCCATGCTCAGTCTGAGCGATCGACAACTCCGATTGGATCGTCTGAATGTTATTATCGATCGCGAGCAGAGATCGCGTCAGTCGATCGATCTCAATTAGCTCCTGACGATCGGTAAATTCTCGCTCCAATTCTAAAAATCGCCAGCCAATTTGTTTGATAGCATCTTCAGAGACTTTAGAGCTGTCTTCTAAAAATTGGAGCTTTAATTTGATCTGGTCGATCGATAAATTGATGGCGGCATTAGTTGGAATTAAATCGATACTATTTACTGCGTGTTCTAGCAAATCATCTCGCCCAAAGGTGTCAATAGTCACGAGCTGACTATTACCGCTAATTTCTCTCACCACTCGATCGTTATTATTAGTAGTTTGGCGATGATTGAATTCCTGCTCCAAGTTGGAGAAATTTAAACTAAGTTGCTTGAGTGAATCTTTAGTCAGATCGATTTCAGTCAAGAACGGAGCTAGCTCGTTATCTCGGTTTTCGATGACGACGATTGCTGTTGCTAATTGCTGTAATCCTTGGCGATTGGCATTGACACTCGCCACTAATTTATAGAACTCCACCGTGGTAGGAGCCGCAGGCAAAACAATCAGTTGCTGTTCTAAATTGGCAAGTCGTCGCTCGGCTGTTACCAATTGTTTTTGGCGATTGATGAGGCTCAATGACAGCGAAAGTGTTAGAGGCGCGGCAATATAGGCGACTTGCTGAGTAACAATACCAGCAATTGTCCCCAAAACTGAAAATCCAATCGAGGCTGATTCGATGCCATTAATATTTTTGATGATATTCACGAGATTACAACACTTTCGATTGTAGAGATAGCAAGATAATGTACTTTTCGCTTGTGGAGATCGTTAATCAGGATGAAAAGCTAAAATTTGGGTAAACAGTTGACAGTTGACAGTTGCACAACTCGTTCTCGTAGCGTAGCGTCTGCCCGCGCTGAAGAGGTTGTGCCGTATCGTTAGACGGTTCCCTCGTAGCGTTCCACCAAGCAAGCGAGACAAGATCGGGAGGATTTTCTAGAGTTTGCGAGTACGATCTTACCTGTATCCATTCATCTGCTAGAACTACTCCTTTCCCGCTCTAAGTCTAAACTCGATCGAGATTCTGCTGTGATATTTATCATCCAAATTAAGTGCTAGGGAGTAGCGGCTACCAACAGAATATTAGACAACCAGCCTGCTGAAGTTGCCACAATCTTTGCCACACATCTTATTTGGTTAATACCAATACACCCATCATCCCACTCGCGATCGGATAATGAGTTGCGTGACTAAATCCAGCAGCTAATCCTAACTGTACCTGCTCCGCTCCAGTGGGAAATCGATCGAGACTAGGATTGAGATATGCATACTCATCCATCATCCCCAATTGAGTAGCTCTAGGTACGACAATCGCCCCTAGATACCATTGTTGAAATCGCCGGATGAGATGGCTATCGGGGCGATGAAAGTCGAGAATTGCCACCCTAGCATCAGGTTTCAACACCCGATGTAATTCGGCTAAACAGCGCGGAATATCGATGACATTTCGCAAGCCGTAGCCCATCGTTGCCGCATCAAAATAATTATCGGCAAATGGTAAATTGAGCGCATCAGCTTCTACCCACTCAATTTGTGCTAACGGTGGATAAATTTCGGCAACCTTTGTGGCGGCATTTGCCAGTTGAGCGGGAGCAAAATCAGCACCGATAACGATTCCGGTAATTCCGACTTGCTTTGCTAATAATTGCGTCAGATCGCCACTACCACAACACAGATCCAGACAGGTAGCTCCAGGTTTGGCGGCACTCCAGGATACTGCCATTTGTTTCCATACCCAGTGCAGCCCCAAGCTCAGATCGTTATTAAGCCTGTCGTATACTGGCGCAATCCGGTTGAAAATTGCTTGAATATCTGTAGAAGTATAATTCGATTTTATGGACATCAATAGTTATTAATAATTTAGATCTTTTGCTAATAAAATTATATAATTGTCGGGTGGATACTGCCCACCATCCATCAATTAATTGACATCGCTACCATCCACCCGATCGACTAATAATCCAAGATAAACTAGACACCAAGCTCTGAAGATGAAACTGGACTAGCCGCTAGCTTTTCAGCATCTAGTCTCCGTTTGCGGGCATACAGTTGAATCGTTGCTGCCATCAATACCACCAACCCGACTATCAAATAACCAGTGGTATCCGTAGGTAAATTATTTTTGAAGATTGCTAATAAGACGATCGCCACCAAGAATAAAGTAGGTAACTCATTAAGTGCACGCAACTGCTGACTACTCCATTTACACCCATCTACTGCCAGCTTTTTCATCAAACTCCTGCAATAAAAATGATAGCCGATTAATAAACCGACTAGACCCATTTTAATATGCAACCAAGATTGGTGAATAATCTCTGGCTCTGTCGAAATAATCCCCACCGCCATGGCGATCGTGACTAGCATCCCCGGCGTAGTAATAATACTATAGAGCCGCTGTTCCATGATTTGGTACTGCTCTTTGAGAATACTGCGGGCGGGTTCTGGCTTTTCATTTGCCTCCACATGGTAAATAAATAACCGCACTAAATAAAACAAACCAGCAAACCAAACTGTAAAGCCGACAATATGAAAAGATTTAAACCACTGATATGCCATGCAACTCGGGAGTAGAGAGTAGAGTGTAGAGAGTAGCCAAACGACTAGCGACTATCCTTGTATCCAGGTTAGGCAAAAAGGCTAACGGTTGCCACCTCGATCGAGATAAGCTTAATATTCTGCAATATCCAGTAGCGGTTTGACGTACCCAACGAGTCGATCCTGGCAAGGATCGATCTAGTTAATTGCCAACAGCAACGTACTCGCCTCAGATCGAGCGGATCGGGCACGATCGACAGCTCTCACCGTATCATTGACATAGTATCAATGGTCTTGACACGTAAATTATGCCTAGTTCTATTATTGAAATCTTATCGGCTGATGAAATTCGCAGAACGGTCGTCAGATTAGCTTCTGAGATTGATGAACGCTGTCGCGATTTGGATCGGGTAGTACTAGTCGGCATCCAGACTAAAGGCGTTCCATTTGCCAATATGTTAGCCAAACAGATCGAAGTATTAGAAGGGGTAAAAGTCCCCGTCGCCGCTTTAGATATCACCTTCTATCGCGACGATCTCGATCTGATTGCCGTGCGAACTCCCGGCAAAACGGAGATTCCTGTAGATGTAAATGGTAAAACTGTCATTCTGGTAGATGATGTCATCTATCAAGGTCGAACGATCCGCGCCGCCCTCAATGCCATCACTGAATATGGTAGACCCAAACATATTTTACTAGCAGTCTTGGTCGATCGCGGTCATCGTCAAGTCCCGATTCATCCAGATTTTTGTGGCAAAAAATTACCGACTGCTCGTGAGGAACAGATTAAGGTTTATTTTCAAGATTTTGATGGTCGTGATGCTGTTGAGTTAATCCGCGCGACTGGTTGATTGACTCAGCGATAGTTTTCGCCCCTACTTAATTAACATCGTAATCAAGCCTTGTTGTCCGACCAAAACTTCTCGAATCAAACTAATAATCGCCACCCACACGATCGGTGTAATATCAACGCCACCAATCGGGGGAATTAGTTTGCGGCTAGGTGCCAAGAATGGCTCTGTTGGAGCGATCACTAGACTAAATGGCATTTTTTGACTCTCTACCTGCGGATACCATGTCAACACGATCCTAAAGATAAATAAGAAAGTCATGATTACCAGCACCACACTCACACCGATATTGAGAATATTAATTAACTGAAGATTATTGGCACTCATAAAATTTGATTATTTACAATTACATAAATAGTTTTTTTATCTGGATTCTGGATGGTGGGCACTGCCCACCCGACTAGCGCGTCCAGGTTGAAATTGTGGGCATTCCAAACGTCAGACAAATTATCTACAGATGATTTTAGCGAAATCTTTACCTACATTTTAAGGTGAACGCGCTACTACTGGCTTGCTGGCTGTATTCTAGCTGGGGGACTGGTCGGGTCAATAGAATGGAGTGAATGCCGCGCCATGCTTCACACAGGTCGAACCATACGCAGGAGAGTTTGAGAGGCGGCGTTCCGCCT
>JBBRVB010000247.1:0-6516 GCA_038247275.1 Chroococcales cyanobacterium | reverse complement strand
GATGAGCATTTTCGAGTAGTAGCAGCGGCTCTAGAGGTTGCCAACCACTGGGCGAGTCAATCTGCTTAGGCATGAGCATTAAATAAGCTGCAAAGGGGTACCGATTGGCACCCCTTTGTAAATTACTGAACTAGAGCTAGTGGCGGAGTCGCCGCACTGACGTGTCGATCGATTACGGTATCGATTAAGCCATATTCCTTAGCTTCGACAGCAGACATATAGAAATCACGATCGGTATCTTCTTGGATTTTTTCCAAAGGTTGTCCCGTATGTTTTGCCAACAGATCGTTTAATGTCCCCTTGATGTAGAGGATTTCTTTAGCTTGGATGGCAATATCTGTAGCTTGTCCCTGTGCGCCACCTAAAGGTTGGTGAATCATGATCCGGGAACTGGGAAGACTCGTCCGTTTGCCATGAGCACCAGCACTGAGCAAGAACGCACCCATACTCGCCGCAAAGCCCATACAGACAGTGGAGACATCGGGGCGAATTTGATTCATCGTATCAAAGATCCCCATGCCGGCGGATACCGAACCACCCGGAGAATTGATATATAAGTAAATATCTTTTTCGGGATCTTCTGCTTCCAAAAATAGCAGTTGAGCGACGATGAGGTTGGCTAAATCTGAGGTGACTTGTCCCCCCAGGAAGACGATTCGATCGCGGAGCAGCCGCGAATAAATATCAAAGGCACGTTCGCCTCTGCCAGATTGTTCGATGACGGTAGGTATCATAGCTGTGCCAGTATATGTCGATTCTTTTTATTATCGCCCAATCTCAGGGCTAAAGGTCTAGGGGTTTCCGTACCCGACGTTTTCGATGCAAATATTTAGTAGTGAATGAGGGAGATAATCGGCACATCGGGGGGTAAATGCGATCGACCGTTAAGTGCGTCTAATTCGATGACAAAGGCGCAGCCGACTAATTTGCAGCCAATCTCTTGTAATAATTTGGCAGTAGCCGCAGCCGTACCACCCGTAGCGATCAAGTCATCGACAATTAAGATCCGACTTGCGGGTGCGAATGCATCAACGTGGATTTCCAAGCAATCGGTGCCATATTCGAGCGCGTATTCGATTTTATGCACTGTGGCGGGGAGTTTTCCGGGTTTCCGCACGGGAATAAAGCCGATCCCCAATTGATACGCTAGTGCAGCTCCAAAAATAAATCCCCGCGACTCCATCCCGACGATGTACTCAGGTTGTAAGTCCGCAACTTTGGCAGCTAAGGTATCGATCGAGTATTTTAGCCCAGCGGGATTGCCCAATAACGTGGTGATATCACGAAAGAGGATACCCGGTTTGGGAAAGTCGGGAATGTCCCGAATTAGAGCTTTAAGATCCATGATCTGTCCTAGTGAGTTGGGGGGATTTAGGATCGATCGTCTCTGGTAAGGGGTTAATTGTCAATTAATTAGGAGTCGAGTGTGGTGGTTAACGTCTAAAATTCGGGTATGCTGATGTTGACGATCGAACCCAAAAATTTAACGTCAATCGCCACAATTTTGCCCCGGAATTGGGTCTAAATCTGGAAAGATTTACACCGTATCTATACACTAGTCGATCGATTGTCTTACTATGATTGCATCACCGATCAATGGCTCTATGTCCGAATCGCTGCTGGGGATACTCGAAAGTCTTCCCGATCCAAGTATCGCTGGCGATGCTTGTCCCCGCCGTACCAAAGTCGAACTCGATCTGATCTTACTCGCGATCGAAGCGATCGAGTCGAGTAGTTCCGACCAAATTCTGGAACTGGCTAAAGAATTAAATCTCCAAGAAATTATCAAAAATCGGATCGTCCTCTGGCGGATGCGCTCTACCAATCCGATGCGACGCGCGCATACACGACGGATCTTATCGCTCAAGGAAGCCAAAGCTCTCAGTGCGATCGGCTGTCGATTGGCTAGCCGTCTAGCAGTACCCATTCGTCAACTCCTCCAAGCCCAGCAGCAGCTCAGTGAGAAGCAAATCCCACCTGAATACAATTTTCGCCTTTCTGAGTATTTAGACCGCTTCCGCGCCCATTTTCGCAGTCGGATGAATCCTCGCCGCGCCAAGGTGAGGATCTATCAAGATGATGATAAATTAAATGAGTTGGCGGTTTCGTTGTTGAGTAAGCTCCTCTTTTGTACTGGTACTCTGGGTACGCAGCGGTTATGGATGAGTTTATTTGATGGAGAAGTGAAGTAGTTGGGTGGGGATTGAGGATTGGGTTCTGACTGTGTAAATTATCTACGTGTAAGCACTCGCAAGCTAGTGCGGTTAAGCTGTAATTCAGTTAGCTTAAATGGAAGCTAACTGAATTACAGCGGTTTGCAGGTTGGTGAGGTACAGCTATTATTCAAAGCTTTTTTGGAGATTAGGTTCGATATTTAAAATGTCCCGTAAATGCTTGCAAGCCGCTGTGCATTAGCACTCGGAGCGAGTGGGATACTCTCCACAGCCTCGGTTGGGGGAGGTACCCTCCCCCAAACCCCCTCCAAAGGTTCGACTAGTGTGAAGCGGAGTGCGGCATTCACTCCATGCTAGATTTTAGTTACAGGGTGAATGAGGATTATGGCTCGATCTACATAACCAAGCTGTCAACTGTCAACTGTCAACTGTTTAATCTTATGGCACAAGACTATTATCAACAGGGATTGGCAAAGGCTCAGGCTGGCGATAAGCGCGGCGCAATTGCGGATTTCGAGCTGGCTTTGATTGCTACGCCGGAATGGGCGGAAGTTTACTATCGGCGCGGCTTGGCATATTTCGATCTGGGCGATACGCACACGGCGATTTCTGACTATACGCAAGCAT
Organism: Chroococcales cyanobacterium; assembly: GCA_038247275.1. Taxonomy (GTDB): domain Bacteria; phylum Cyanobacteriota; class Cyanobacteriia; order Cyanobacteriales; family Chamaesiphonaceae; genus Chamaesiphon. Next base: position 3,715 of record JBBRVB010000247.1, on the reverse strand, counting down.
TGGCGATCGATTCTCATCACCGCGATTGTAGTTATGCACGGGCATTAGCGAGGTTGACACTGAAAAATTTTCCCGGTGCGCTCGTGGATATCGATCGAGCGATCCTCTTCGGTCGCGATTATGCTTTGGCATATCAGCTCAAAGGGTTGGTATGCAAGAAGCTTGCCAACTATCCAGAAGCGATCGCCGCTTATAAAGTCGCCGCAAATTTATATTTAACCCAGCAAGATGCTGCTAATAGTCAGCGATGTCTCGAATTAGCTCAGTCACTCCAACCCAAACAGATGGGTTTGGCTGCCGCCACGAGTATTAGTCCTCTGATTGCCCCCAAATCGACTTCCAGACCCCCTATAACTACTCCCGAGCAGTTTTATGTCCAATTACTAGAACAAGGCGAACGGGGCGATTTATCAGGGGCGATCGATAATGCTAATTGGGCGATTCAGGCTAGTCCAAATGAGGCATGGGGATATGCTTGTCGCGGAGCGTTATATTCTAAACGGGGCGATCGCACGGCGGCTTTGACTGATTTTAATCGCGCGATTCAACTCGATCCCAACTTACATGTTGCTTATCGCGGACGTGGTAAATTGAGAGATTTGATGGGCGATTATCGAGGGGCAATTTTGGATTTCGATCGCGCCTTAGCGATCGCGCCGCAGGATGTATTTATCTATTTAGCACGCGGTAATGTCCGGGTTAATTTACATGATTATACTGCGGCGATCGCCGATTTTGCTCAGGCAATCTCGATCGATCCTCAAGAACCTTTAGGATATCTATATCGCGCTCAAACATATATCAAAATCGAAGATTTAGATCTGGCGATCGAGGATTATCAAACGGCTGCAAATCTCTATTTGGAACGTCAAGATTTGACTAAATATCAAGACACACTCGCCAAGTTGCAGCAGTTCCAACGCGCCGCGCCTCAATCTGCACTACCAAATCGCGATCGATCGCAACCCCAAAATGAAGCCCTCCGCCAACGTTTATATATTTTAGTCAGCGGACAATGGGCGATCGCCCAACGACTGCTCGATCGACTCAAGGAGGAGCAGCCCGGTTATGAGGAAGATTGGTATCTCGAACGCGTAATTTATAATCTGGAAGAGGGTTTATAATCCTGTTCGCGATCGTCGTGGTTTTTGATTAATTATTCATCATTTAACCACGATGATAAACATCCCGATCGCGACCCAAACTAAACCCGATCGAATGTCGTAAACTCCGATTGCCCCAAAGTATAAATACCACAATTGCACTCGCCGCCATCCCCGTCCCGATCGTAAAAATGCCGGGATAACCAATATCTTTGGCTACCAGCCCAAACACCGGAGCCGCGATCGCAATCCCCAAATCAAGCCCCGTAATACAGATCGATAATACCTGTCCCCGCTGCTGCGGTAGAGATCGATCGGATATCAACGCCACTGTCATCGGCATCAAAGTCCCACTTCCCAGCCCTTCTAAGATGGCACCAAAGACAAAACTTGTCTGACTATGAGCCGTCGCCAGACAAGCCAACCCCGCAGTGTAACAACATAGACTCCCAGCGATAAAAATCCCGCGTCCATAGCGATCGGATCTAGTCCCAATGACCGATCGCGCACTAAAACTCGAAATCGCCGCGATCGTGTAGAATAAACCGGGATTGAAATCGATCTGAAGACTCTGGATATATAAAGGCAAAAATGTATGAATTGCCCCGAATGGAAACCCAACTAGTAACAATACTAGAGCTGGAACACCCAAGGCGGGATTAGTCAAAATTTTCCAAATCGAAGTACTCGCAATTGGCTCACTCTGTTCTGGATCGACTTTGATGCGAGCATTTTGTAATTGACTAGCTGCCAAAAATGCAATTGTGCCACAAACAATCGATACCCAAAAGATCGTATCATACATTTTCAACACTTGTAAATAACCACCGATCGCGGGGCCTAGTGCTACACCGACGGGGTTTGTCAGGCTCATCAGACCGATGATTTCGCCGCGTTGCTTGGGGGGAGCCAAATCGACAACTAAAGCACTATAAGCGGTTGTAAACGCAGCGATACTAATACCGTGAAATGCCCGCACCAACATTAATAATGGAATTGAAGTAAATGCTAAATAGCCTAGTGGCGCGATCGCGACTACTGCCGTACCGACGAGCAATACTAACTTCCGCCCGCGCTTATCGACTAATTTACCAACTAGTGGACGTGTTGCCAGTAACCCGAGCGCAAATGCCCCGATAATTAAGCCAATTTGTTGTTGTTTAATTCCGATTTCATCCAGATAGGCAGGTAGTGTCGGCAATAAGATCGCGATACTTATCCAAAATAATAAGCCCGTGATAAATAACACTAGCAAATTTCGCCGCTGTTGCGGTTCGAGCTGATTCAAAGTATCCATTAATTGGGAAAATTGGGGTGTGAGTAAGCAGTTGACAGTGAAAAGTGCGTTCTTGGGGTTTCCCCTGTCTTGTCACACCTTTTTTGACGGGGAACCCGTCCAAAGGTGAGCCGCAGGTGAAGCACCTTTTCAAGAGAGCAAAAGTGCGTTCTTGGCGTTGCTGTCATCTCCTCAAGCTTGTGTGGCGGTTCACCCGCCACGCTAAAACCTAAAACCTAATACCTAAAACCTAATACCTAATACCTAAAGCCTCTCAATCCACCGAGCTAGCAAAACTTTGAATTGTGCCTACTTAACTCGCTGTTCGATGATGTGAGTCGAACTAATCCACTCACCCTTATCGTTATAACTACGCATCAGGCGTTGACGTTCGTTGTCTGACACCAACCATCCCGCCTCGACAAAAAATGGCTGTCGGTGACTGACTTGCAGGGGAATATTGCTCGATACCCCGTCTGGCAACAATAACATCTGACGTGGTGTAACTCCAGCTTCAAAATGGAGGCGATTGCCATCAATTCTGGCTGTTGAAGCGATCGTGCGACTACCAAAAGCTAATTGTTGATGCAAGCAGCCATCAACCTGGTTGATTTCCAAACTCACGATCGTTGTCTGGGGATCTTGCCAGTCGGCATAAACAGTATCGGCGGTGCCTTCCCACTTACCTACCAATTGCGCTACCGTCAGATCTGGGCGCAGCTTGGCATCAGTACCGCTGCGAATCTCCCGAATCAGCGTCAGACTACTAAAACAGCCCTGCGGATCGAATAATTGTACCAATCGAGATCGCCGATCGCCATCGATAAAACCATACTCTGCCCCAAATTCTGCAAACGGAGCCACCTGCAATGAACCTTTAGAAAAAGCCCCCGTATCAAAGAATACGGCTTGTTTGCCCAAAGAGCGATATTCTTGAACTCGATCTGCTGTCGGCTCCTCGGTAATGGCGGTAGCAAAGCGACGCAATCTAAATTTGACTAATTGATTATCTTCTAGCCCTTCGAGGGTCAAAATTGAGGGTGTAGAACCGCGCAATTCACCATCTGTGGAAATTTGGGTAAACGTCCCCTCCCATTTTCCGGTATTTTTGAGAAAATTTTCCCAATTACTATCCATATCCACCCGCGATCGATTTTTGGTCGGTAGTGCGAACTCCATATTCGCTCAGTTTAGCCTAACAGAATATCAACTTGAATTTCATCGACCTCCTGCGAACTTAAACAGTTGACAGTTGCGGATGCATATCTCGTTCCGAGCAACTGAGCCGACGTAAACGTCGTCTAATTAGGTGAAAGAAACTTTGGTCGAGCATGTT
>JBBRVB010000246.1:0-6535 GCA_038247275.1 Chroococcales cyanobacterium | reverse complement strand
GGATTAGTATTAGGATCGATCGATACTATTGCTGGTTTGATTAATTGAATTTTCTGATAATCAGGAGTATAGTTATGTCCCTCAAAGATCGTACTAGTGGTTGTGTAACTATGTTGGTTTATATATTTATCTTCGACGGGTACTAGATATATGCGATTGTCAAAATCAAATATCCAATAGTTTCCTCGATTGTTTTCTTCTAAAATCACTAGCTTGTCTTCACCACTTCGATTGGTATTAATTGAATTTTTAGTGATGTTTGCAATTCTAGCCTGATATTTAAGAGCAAATTCTTTAGGAATGTAATAATAGTCTGAAATAACTTGCTGTTGCGATTGCGATAATTCTATTACCTTAGACTTTAGATCTTCTCGCTCTGGTAAAGTACTTTCTGACTCGGTGTTAAGATCGGTTGGTAATCCTACTATTGGTTCTCGTTTATCGAGAGCGGTAAGATCGCTAGATGCTGTTTTCATGAGACTACTATCTTTATCTATATCTTCGATCGAAGTTGCAGGTACGATCTGGATATCAATATCTCGATCGATCGTTATCTCTTGAGATAATAGAATAGATTTAATTTCTGGTATGTATGTGGCGATCTTTGCTATTTGTTGTTTTAGAAGATCGATGTCATCTCTCTGTGTATTTAATCTATTATTTAATAAATCTTGACGATATTTACCCCTGCTTTCTAGCTCTTTTGCTCGATCGTAATATTTTATCGACCAATTTAATAGTAAGTCATAAATTTTCGGTTCTAATGAATCAGCTATTTTTAAAAGCCAACCACATCGATCGCACTCTTCTTTAGTACGATCTTGAATCTCTGTATTGCAAATTGGGCAATTAGAATATGAATGTGCCATATTAATTTGAAAGATGCCATGTTCTAGGCTGTCAATAGTAATGAAATCTGAAATATAGCGTAGGGTGGGTATGTCCCACCATTAAATACCGACTAACACTAATATTTTTTATTATTTACCAGCCCACTCTTTTGCAAGTACTCGCAGTAGAGCTTTCAATCCAATAATAAATGGTGGCTCGATTCGGAGATCGTCAGACTTGCCTTTGATGTCGAGTAAGATCTTTTTCATCTCTTTATGAGTATCGCTCCAGAGCTTGACACTATATTGTGGATCTAATCCAGTCTTACGTTGATATGTGTTGAAAGGTTTGATTTCTTCAATATCTAAATCTTTCAGTCCGCGATTGAAATCTTCGACAAATTGTTTAAGTCGATCGATCTGAGGGATCGTAAATTCACTGACGTTCTCATCATCATCTAATTCTAGTCGAGATGTCCAGGCAATCTCGCGACTATTAATCTGACAAGTTTCACCTGCAATGAGTAGATCTTTATCCTTCTTATCCAATCCCGTTAATTTAGTTTTATCGATGACTAATCCACACACAACCTCATCTTTAGGACGTTGACTGAGTTGAGTGGGGTTATCTATTTCCTCTAATCCCGATGGAGCCGCTAGCATCCGATTGAAGAGTTGATTGAGATCGGTATGTTTATTAAACTCACCACCTGTCGCAATCCAATGTAGTAGCCGCGAACCATTCCCACCGATGTAAATAGCCGGGATTTCTGATTCGGTATATTTTTCTTCTCGTTGTAAAGTATGAAGAATCGTTCCAATATAATAGTAAATTCCAGCGATACCCACTGTCATAAGTCTTGTTAACCCCTGAAAGTCTTTATCATCTTCGAGGGTGTGACGACGCTCTTTAAGCCAAGCTTCGCTATTATGTCGTAACAACACATCTATTTTTGACTTAAACTGATCGTCATTTAAGTCCTTCCAGCCGACTGATTCCTGGTTGAACCATTTAGTTACTAATTCTGGACGTAATTCCAAGAATTGGGATAGTAGATGTCGTCCGGCTAATTGAATCGAACACTGATGGATCAGTCTGTTATCTTGCCAAATAGAGATATCTGAAGTACCACCACCGAGATCGATACAAGCACTACCAATGAGATTACGATCCTCCTTGTCTGCAAAATATTGGGCAATTGCTAAACTTTCGGTACGGAAAGATATTTCACCTTGTTTGGGGGCAATATGTTCGATCGACATTTGCTTACCCAAATCAGCAATCAAATCTTCCCATGTTTTGGCATATTTACGAGTTTCACCCTTAGAAAAAGCTGAGGGATAAGAGATAGACCACTCAATCTTATTTGCACCATCTTTAGCAGCTAAAGCACTAATAATCAGAGCTAGATGCTGGAGAAATAGCTGGCTCAAATCTTTGTCTTTCCATTTGATATCTGTTTTCATCCACTTGGAATCGGGACGAAAACCAGAGCCAGTATCTGGAATATAAATACGTCCGTCATAAATCGGTCGCTTTTTATCATTCCGTGTCTGTCCGCGCTGAGTTAAGATCGTTGATAAAGGAAGTGGTTTATCGAGCGGGACAAAACTTTCAGGGATGAAGTATTCAAATAAAGCTGGGTTGCGAGTTTCTTCATCAGCATCTGTAACTTTCAGATGGAGTGAATCTAGTTGTAATGCTTCATTTCTACCATGATGATTGACATAAATATTAGTAAAAGATGTCCCAAAATCTACTCCTACTCTCCATGTATCTGTCAAGGTAATCGATTCAGGCGTTGGCAGAACGATCGCGCCGATATTTTGACTTTTATACAAGCAGTTAATATGAGTTGGAAACTCCTCTAATCTGGTCGTCAAGTACTTACCACCATCTTCAAATACATGGGGATCGCGGGCCTCATCAAAAGCTACTTGAAAGGCACTATTATCGCGACTGGGATCGTGATAGAAAGCATAATATTCATGCCAACCGCCACCTGCGATCTTGAAGTGAGGATAGATTTCTAGAACGGGGATTTCTTTGATGAGATATCTCTCAACGAGGATGTATTCTCTGATAATTTGATACTCACTCGGACGAGGACTAGTCGGATTCATCCCCACCAGCGGTAGATTTAGTTTGACTCGGACGGTATTATTACTATCGCCAGGTTCAAATTTCAATCGGCTCATTAGATCTTCGGGGGTGAAGTATTCTAACAGGATGCGGTTGATGGGAAGTAAGGGGGTAATCTTCTGGCGATTGAATAGTAAGGGTTGGCTAGTAGTTGGAGCAAATGCACCAGGGAGAGCATTTTCGACATCCATGAAATGCAAATCTGGGAGTAAGAGCTGGCTAGGTTCGATCCAGTTAATATTACTATCCCAATCAGTCATTTTACCCGATCGCAAGTCATCAAGATTCAGCGATTCAAGGGTTTTATCTGCGTAGATACAGATATTTTGTTTGGGTACGCCCCAATGCTCGGCGAGATAAGCATCGATTAATAGCAGTGGTTTTTTGACTACTTTATCCTTTGTCGAAATCACTCTTACTGGAGATTCTACCAGCGCGATTGTTTTCCCTTTGACTGGATAATTCAGTCCATTAAATACACCCCGATTGATGGCTACGCCAAAGTGGTTTGGTGAATCTGTATCTAAGATATCAACCCTATCGGTATCACCCGTGAGTGTTTTGGTATATTCTCTTAACAGATTGGCAATGGTTTCGATCGCATATTTATCGCCTTGATAGCCAGGATTGGTAACTTCCGTCCAGAGGTTATTTAACCATTCTCGCAGTAATGGTTTCTCATCTGGATTTAAATGACGATGGGGAGCTTCCAATCGTTTAAATTCAGGATTCCACCAGGGCAATCCATCCCAATTTGCTTCTGCCGCAGGTGCAATAATCGTCGTCGGACTAGTAATACCAACGGCTTGTTTTTTCCAACTCCAGATATACAGTTCTTCCCACGGATGCTTATTGGTGAGCTGATGTAGGCTCTTGCCAGAGTTGGGTAGCAGCTCGTACAATGCTGCTGCAAATGGATAAGTATCTTTGAGGTTAGTGAGATCGATTAGTTCGGCTTTGAGCTGAAAACCCCGCACTTTCGATAGTGCGATTGCTGCCAACATTCCTTGCCATTGAGCGATCGCCGCTTCCCGTAGTGGGTGACGATTATTGTACAATGGCAAATCTAATGTCATGGGCAAAGCCCACATATCCGGCACGGAGTTAATCTTTTTGTTGTCCCCTGGTGCCTTGTAATCTAAGCTTTTGGCGACACTTTCAAATCGAGTCTTGTCATATCTCTCCCATTTACCAGTCTGATTTGGTGCTGGCAAATCGGCATCTTTGAGCTTGGGTAGAATAAATACTGTCATATTAATATTGGGTTATGGGTTTTAAGTTAATCAGTTAATTAGTTAATCAGCGGTTAAAACCGCTGCTAGTGCTGCAAAGTCCGCCTACGCGGACTAGGTATTAAAAGAGATCCAATCTTGAAAATGGGGTAAAAATCCCCTCTTGGGAGGGGTGCCCGTAGGGCGGGGTGGGTAGATCTCCGCAACCCAAAAGCCAAGTTTTTAAATACCCCAAGCTGATAAATCGATCAATTAAACTGAGAATTGAGATATAGAGACTTTGCCAAACCAACCGTACCGCGATTGATACCTTGAACAGTTTTCACATCATGACGACGTAATCGCTCCTTAATCCCGACGATATCATCCTTATCCTGCTTAGTGCGCGGTTCGCGGATATCACCAAGTAACAATTCACTCAATTTATCAAACTGAATCCCACCATTGAGATCGCCAAATATTTGAGTATTAAACAATTGCAATCTGTCAATCTCATCGACGTGCAACTCTTGTAACCACTGCATATAGCTCCGGCTCCAGGTGCCCAAAGTCTCGATCGCTTTTTGCTGCTGAGGCAAATCGAATTTGTCGGTACTATCAGCGGCAAGATCGTAATATCGCGTCAGCCAGGTTTCAACATTGGCGGCAACTTTTAAACCATTAGCACGAGTATATTTAGCAGCTCTCTCGATATCACTTGTCCAGAGATATGCCAATCGTGCTGCATTCGTCATCAATTTCTTGACAGTAAAATCATCAGGTAGATCTTCCCACTTAATCTCGCCTACTTTGTCACGAGTAATCGACATCAGCGAATCATCCCGATCTTCAATCAGAAAATCACGAGCTGCTAAAGCCGCATATAGTTCGACAAAGTGAGGACGATTTTTCTGAGTAGCATTCCCAACACTAAATTCTACTTTGGAGGTATTCTCATTGCCTAATAGATAAACAGTATCAAACAACTCATTCGCCTGAGTTACATAGTAGCGCAGGGCTGATTCAGTATTAAGCAAAAATTGGTCGGAGGCTGCATATAGTCCATTAGTTTCTGCACCAGACGGGACAACAAAACTAAAATATGGCAATAGAAATAGACCACCTAATTTAACTCGATCGACAATACCCTCTTGTTCTAATTTGTTGCGTAATAATCGGGCAATTGTCGGAATACCAGATGCACCAGTTCCACCAAAGATAGAGCCACATAATAGCACTCGTGCTTGCTTACCTTGCGCTCCGACAGCATTCTTGATACTTTGAATTAAACTGCCCCAAGGCTCAGTATCTAGCCGCTTGAGGTCAATCTGACTCATGACAGCGGCACCAATTGCGGGGCGACCACGAAAGCCTTCATTTAATTGTTGATTGCGCTCATCGGGAGTATAGAGAACTTCTAATAAGTTGGCTAATCCCCGATCCATTGTGCCGTAGTTAAAATAACTAGCTAATTCTCTACCACCGAGTTTACCTTGGAATGGCGACCACAAATCGTGAGATTTAATCGGCGTGGACATCCAATCAATTTGTTGTTCGGTGCTACCGCCCGTTACCAACTTTTGACATGCTTGGTAAGTACTCAGTGTTTTTCGAGCGCGATCGACATTACCATTATTCTCATCAGGATCGACAAATAAGACTTCAATCTCTTCTTTCGTATATAAACCAGTCGCAGCAATCTGGACGATCGATTCGACACATTTGGCACCCGATCCACCAATTGCAATAATATATAGTTTGTTGTTCATGGTGAATTTTTAACGATTGAATAAATTTGCACCAGGTGGCAAGCGTCGAGCACCGCAGGGAGTACTTGTGGCTGTAGTCAGCCAGTAGATAACAATAATATCGATCGCAAACAGAATAATTAACGGCAAAGTCGCATCGCCACTACTCTTCGGAGCTAGAATACCTTGACGAGATAACACGATCGCAATTGTAGTTCCGACAAGTGGAATCGTTGAAATAAGCCACCACGAGCCGACTCGCCGCGCTCCAGCTTCGGGTGTTTTGTGTGGGGAATTGATATTCCAGGCTACCCAGACAACAACAGCTAATAATGAGGAAGCCAGCACGATTGCTGCCATTGGCATGTAATGGTTATTAATCCAGCTCTGAACCTTCACATCCGTCAACCGCAACCATTGTCCTGAAAATAGTAGTGGTTGAACGACGAACATTAACATCATCCCTAAAATGGGAATCACAAATAAACGGATAACTTCCGCAACAGTAGGGAGCATGGTGGTGCGATAGTACACTTCCTATGTATTGTTCCCGTACCATAACTCAAGATCTACATCCTGACTACCAAATTCTATAGATCTAGG
>JBBRVB010000245.1:0-6541 GCA_038247275.1 Chroococcales cyanobacterium | reverse complement strand
TACCCATTACCCATTACCCATTACCCATTACCCACTACCCCAAGATGAGCTACGATCGATAATATAGATTAGGTCGCTATTTAAGTAGCGGTCAGAGTATGCGGATACCTCGTTTATGGTCGATTGCGATTGGTGCGATTTCGATCGCGATTTTGGCATTATGGCTGGTTAATTCTCTTTATACTTTGTATGTCCAGGTTAGTTGGACGACACCGTGGTTGGCTACGCCGATTTTAATTGGGATTTTAGTCCTGATTGGGATTGCGATCGCGGTGATGGTTTATTATGTGGGTATTTTTCAAGGTTGGTGGGCAAAATCGCCAGCTAAACCTCAACAATTGCCGCAGGTACCAGTTAAAAAAACTGCCGCTGCTACTGCTAATCTGGAGGCGATCGATCGTCAGCTCCAGCAGATTCAAGATGAAGTTACCCGTCAAGCTTTACTCGCTAAGTCGCGAGAAATTGCCGAGAACTTAGCGCGGGGACAAATTCGAGTCGTGGTATTTGGGACGGGTTCGGCGGGAAAAACTTCGTTAATTAATGCGATTATTGGGCGGATTGTTGGAGAAGTTGGTGCGGCGATGGGGACGACGACTAGAGGTGAGACGTATACTCTGGAGTTGAAAGGTTTGGATCGCCAGATTTTACTTACTGATACCCCAGGTATTTTGGAAGCTGGGATTGAGGGGACGCAACGCGAAGCGATCGCCAGAGAGCTGGCGACATCTGCGGATCTGTTATTATTTGTTGTCGATAATGACTTGCGATCGTCTGAATATATCCCGCTGATGGGATTAGCTGAAATTGGCAAACGATCGCTATTAGTATTTAATAAAACCGATCTGTATCCGCCACTCGATCGCGATAAAATTGTCGCTCAACTTCAACGCCGCGTTCAGAGTGCGATCGAACCTCAAGATGTCATCGCGATCGCTGCTAATCCTCAACCAGTACGCCTAGAATCAGGTGAAATCTTTACTCCAGACCCTGATATATTTCCCCTGATCCGCCGTCTAGCTGCCGTCCTCAGAGCCGAAGGGGAAGAGTTGGTTGCCGACAACATTTTGCTCCAATCCCAGCGGTTAGGAGCCGAAGCCCGAGAGCTAATCGATGCCCAACGTCGCCGTCAAGCCGATCGTGTCGTCACGCGCTTTCAATGGATTGGTGCGGGTGTCGTCACAGTTACGCCGTTACCAGTGATCGATTTTCTGGCAACGGCGGCGATTAATACCCAGATGATTATCGAAATCGGTAAGATTTATGGCTGCGATTTGGACAAGGCTGCGGCGCAAGAATTAGCCCTCTCGCTAGGTAAAACTTTGACTAGTCTGGGCATCGTCAAAGGGGCGATTCAACTCTTATCTACAGCTTTGACGATCAATGTGACTACCTACGCACTCGGTAAGGGGATTCAAGGACTTACGGCTGCTTATCTCACCCGGATTGCTGGACGTAGTTTTATCGAATACTTCCGTCAAGATCGATCGTGGGGTGATGGCGGCATGGCGGAAGCCGTACAACAACAATTTCAATTAAATCGTAAGGATGAGTTCCTCAAAGCTTTTATTCAGCAAGCGATTAGTGCTGGTGCTGTCAAGCTGAAGGAGACAATATCGATCGTGGAGCGGGAATAGAAAATAGCGACCTTTTAGGGGATGGTGTATAGACATAAGATGAATGCTTCTGTCCACTCTACTACCGCTCCGTAGGTATCCCCCGTATGTCCGCCAAAACGGTGATGAAAATAATATCCAGTCAGCACCGCAATCCCACAACTAAAAATCGATCGTACTCCAATAAACAACCAATTTGCTGGCTGTAAATAAAGCTGACATCCAGTTACGGCTAAAACGACCGCTAGACCTAGTAAGATGTCCGCAGGTAAATTCATGCCTTTGCGATGAAAAGCACCCTTGCCTTGGACTTTGAGATAGGGATACAACGCGATCGCGAGTACCTGTCCCCAGCGACTCCAACCCGCAACTAAGGGTAAGAGCCACAATCGATCGCCAGTAATTGTAGCCAGGGCGCAAGTTTTGAGTAAGATGATAACTACTGCTACCATCGCCCCAAATGCACCAGTAACGCTATCGCTCATGACCAGCAACCGTCGCTCTGGATCTTGCACTGCCAAACCATCAGCGGCATCCATCGCCCCATCGAGATGCAATCCCCCCGTCCACCATATCCACAGCACCACCACGATCCCCGATCGTATCAGGATCGGCATATCCAGCCACTCCAAGCCCAGATCCACCAAGCCCAATCCACCCCCCAATAACAGCCCGATAATAGGTGCCCACCGCGCAATTCTGGTAAAATTCAATTGCAAATTCGCCGAAACTGGGAAGCAGGTATAAAAAGTCAGCGCAGCAAGTAGTGAGTTGAGGTTGAGTAGCACGGGTAATGTGAGTAATGGGTAGTGGGTAATGGGTAGTGAGTAATGGGTAATGGGTAATGGGTAATGGGTAAAGATGGGGGTTACATTTTCGAGATAAATACTTGAGGAATTTTTATGTTAGTCGATCTAGATTATTTGAGCATGACGGCAAGAGCGAATAAATGACACAAGTTTGAGTACCTCAAAGTAAGACACAAAGGTGAAAAGAAAGATATCATCCTTCTCTACCCTCCACCCTCCACCCTCCACCCTCCACCCTCCACCCTCCACCCTCTACCCTCTACCCTCTACCCTCTACCCTCCACCCTCCACCCTCTACCCTCTACCCCCTACCCTCTAGAATGAAGACAAAGAAACAATTTGGACAGCATTGGTTGCGAAACGAACAGGTACTCGATCGCATTATCACCGCAGCCAAGATTACGCCAACCGATCGGATTCTCGAAATTGGCCCTGGCACTGGTATTCTCACCCGACGGCTGGTGGCGGCAGCAAGTGCGGTAGTTGCAGTGGAGATCGATCGAGATCTGAGTGCGCTACTTGTCAAAAAGATGGGTCATCTGGACAACTTTTTACTATTAGAAAATGACTTTCTCAATCTCGATGTCGAGAGCAATCTAACTGCTTTTCCTAAATTTCAAGACGCGAATAAAGTCGTCGCAAATATTCCTTATAATATTACTGGCCCGATCCTCGAAAAACTCTTAGGTAATATCATCCATCCTGCCGAGCGACCATTTGATTCGATCGTATTATTAGTGCAGCGTGAAGTCGGTGACAGATTATTTGCTAAACCCAGTACTAAAGCCTTTGGCGCACTATCGATTCGCGTCCAATACTTAGCCCATTGTGAATTAATTTGTCCCGTACCCGCGCGGGATTTTTCTCCACCGCCGAAAGTTGATTCTGCTGTAATTAGGCTGACACCTAGAAGATTAGAATTAACAGCGAAAAATCCTAAATTATTAGATAATTTAGTCAGGCTCGGATTTAGTACCCGACGGAAGATGTTGAGAAATAATCTGCAAAGTACAATCGATCGAGAAGAATTAGTTAAGCTACTAGCCTCGTTAGACATTAGTGATGAAACTCGTGCTGAAGATCTCAGCATCGAGCAGTGGATTCATTTATCTAATTTAGTAGACGATCGAAAGGCGATGCTAGATCCTCTCTCATTGAGACAAGATCCGATCGAGCCTTGCTAAAATACATGTATCCGATTTGGTATAGTAGGCATGTTCCAATCCGCACTACCCAGATACCTACCATCTGCCGAAGAACTCCCTTGCTCCCTGATGAGCTTTAGAATTAGGATCGAGCCAGACTCATCCCCTACTGATGTTTGCCCATCAAACCCGCACACCCGCGAACATGATTTTCAATGGAGTATATATTGCAATCCTGAATTTGGTTGTGGTAATAATCAGCTTTAACTGTAAACCGAATACATAATCACAAATCGAATTTGGTTTGTCGATCGCAAATCTAGATGAAATCTTATACCCTAATAGCACCAGCCAAAATCAATCTCCATCTGGAGATCCTCGGCATTAGACCCGATAATTATCACGAGCTAGTGATGATAATGCAGACAGTGGATTTAGCCGATCGAGTCGAGGTTAAATTACTCAATACCGATGATATTATCCTCCATTGCGGACATCCAAATGTGCCACTCGATCGGACTAATTTAGCTTATCGGGCGGCGGAATTGATGCAACAAGAATTTCCCGACGCTTGGACTGAATATGGTGGCATCGATATTACCTTACGCAAACATATCCCGATCGCGGCGGGATTGGCTGGCGGATCGGGAAATGCTGCGGCTGTTTTAGTTGGGATCGATTTATTGTGGGAGCTGGGACTAACTCAAGGTGATTTGCAAAAATTGGGGGCAAGGTTGGGTTCTGACGTGCCCTTTTGTATTTCGGGCGGAACTGCTATCGCCACGGGTCGAGGGGAGGTCATCTCGCCGCTACCTAGCTTAGAGGGGATCTATGTGGTGTTGGGGAAATATCAAAGTCTAGAAGTATCGACCCCGTGGGCATATACTGCTTATCGACATGAATTCGAGCATGAGTATGCACCCTCACCCGAACTCGCAATTCGCGCTCATCGCATCCATTCTGGGGATCTAGTCCGCGCGATCGTCGCCCAAGATGCCGTTAAAATTGGTAAGCTCTTGTATAACGATCTCGAAAAAGTGGTATTGCCTGCCTATCCACTGGTGAATCAGTTACGGGCAGAATTTCAGACTCACCCTAATCTGGGTACAATGATGTCTGGTTCGGGGCCGACAGTCTTTAGTTTAGCAACTTCCCTAGAGCAAGCCGAAACTATTTATCATCAAGTTCGCGCCGCTATTAGCGATCCAGATCTAGAATTATTTGTGACTCAGTTTTGCGATCGCGGTGTCAGAATTATCTAATTCAATATCCATCTCCTTCCTATCTCTTCTTTGCTCGTGAGCGATTCACACTCAGCGAAGCCCGAAGTGCCAAATATCTCCCATCTCCCATCTTTTCAATGACTCAAATCACACCTCCCGAAACTACCCTCCCCACACCATTACAGTGTTTGACTGGTTCGCTGATTGCTGGGGCGATGTCGCTTGCGCTATATGCGATGACGAGTAGGATTGCGACCACATTTGCAACCAAGCCGATGGTTCAAAAGACGACGATGGCAAATAATATCGCTGCGGCGGTGAGGACGCTGGTAGTGGGTTCGACAGCTCTGGGTGCTGCTGTCTGTGGGATTATTGCGATCGGGTTGATTGGTCTAGCAATTCAAGTTGCATTTAGTAAATCTAAAACTGTCGCTAAATAGTTAAGTGAGCAATTGAATTCCCGCCCAACGTCGAACGAGGATGTAGGATTGTGAAATTACTTTTTACAAAAGTATTGACAAGAGTTTGTGGGTTCGAGTATTATTGATGGAGTGTGAGGAGCGAATCAAGAAGAAGACCGAGACGAAACACGGCCAGTCGTCGGTCTTCTTTTTGGTTTTATATTTTGAGATTTTAGAGACACTGACTAAAGTTATGGTAACGACCGAGCATTGAGAATGAATTTCTCGATCGCGATAGCTACGCCATCAGCGCGCACATCAGGCGCAACCCAATCAGCCTTAGATTGGACATCAGCAGGAGCATTACCCATCGCGACTCCGATCCCTGCATAAGCAAGCATTTCCACATCATTATAGTTATCACCGATTGCCAGCACATTCTCAGCGGTAATTCCGAGTAAGTTTTTGGCAACATAATCGATCGCGTTGCCCTTGTCGATGCCCGAGTGAGTAGTTTCGAGAAAGATCGGCACAGAAGTAGTAATGTGCAGTCGATCGACTGAATATTTGCGGCGGAGATCTTGAAGTAAGTCCTGGATCAACGCGATGTCTTCCGACATGGCTAAAATTTTAGTCGGTTGCTCCGTTAAGAGTGTCCGTAGATCTGCCACTGGAGTGACATTAATGCCGCTACGTCCGACGTACAGTTCGGTGTCGGGGTTGATTTCGCGCACATATAAGCAATCGTCGCGATAGACATGAACCGATAATTTGTCCAAGAGTGAGGGTTGCTCGAAGTAATCGACTAGCTCTCTGGCAATGTCCACCGGGACAGGGGTATGACGATGAATAACGTTTGTACTGGGATCTTGAATCCAGGCACCCTGGTAAGCGATAATCGGCATGTCTGCGGCGATTTCGTGATGAAACCGGAGGGCAGATTTATACATTCTACCTGTTGCAATGCCGACGCGGACACCGCGATCGCGAACGGCTTGAATCGCTTGCTTGACTCTAGTACTGACTTGATTTGATTCTCCCGCGATCGTGCCATCGATGTCTACGATGAGGAGTTTGATTTCGGCAGTGGATGGTGGCATGGTGGCAGTTATGTAGATCTGAAGCCAGGTATCAGCCTATCATATTGCCACTATGGAGTCGCGATCGATGTAATGGGTAATGGGTAATGGGTAATGGGTAATGGGTAATGGGTAATGGGTAGTGGGTAATGGGTAGTGGGTAATGGGTAATGGGTAGTGGGTAATGGGTAATGGGTAATGGGTAATGGGTAATGGGTAGTGGGTAGTGGGTAATGGGTAATGGGTAATGGGTAATGGGTAGTGGGTAATG
>JBBRVB010000244.1:0-6566 GCA_038247275.1 Chroococcales cyanobacterium | reverse complement strand
GTAGCAACGAAAGCAAACAGCCAGAGCGACGTAGCGGTACGATTAACCTGCGAGTAGGCGAAGCCCAGAAAGAGGTAATCGATCGGGCGGCAGCGATTCAGGGTAAGAGTCGGACGGAATTTATCCTCGATGCTGCTTATGGTGAGGCGACGAGCTTCCTACTAGATCGCAAATTCTTTTTAGTTGACGATGCCACATTTGAGGCATTTGAACGACAACTAGAAGCGGAACCAGATCCCCAGCAATTGACAGCATTGAAAGCGTTGTTAGAACGTCCTGCCCCGTGGGATTAATCGAACATCGATCCCTCGCTCCTTCAACTCCTCAAGCGGACTTCGCCAGCTCCCGTCCTTGCCAATAAAGAGCGGATTATCGAACCAAAAATCCGCCATCCAACCAAACTCAAACTCCCAATCCTATTCGCTAATAACAATCGTTCCAACTCAATCTGGACGATGCCATCAAATAACACCGCATTTGCCAGCGTATCCGGCGGATCTTGCGGTAGTGGCGGTAAATACAACCGTTGGGTCGATTGGAATTTCAACAATTGCCCCAACAAATCCTGCACTTGAGGAGTATCCACCGTAACGGGTTGAATCCGCAACAACGCCGCATATTCTCGCCGACCTGGGACTAAATCGCAGGTAGCCGAAGCCACCACAAACTTCATCCCAGTCAACCTTTCACCCAGTAAATAAGCAGCCTCCGTACTGACAATATCGCCTTGTAACAGGCTAAACTGATCCTCAGTTGAATCGATTGCGCCACTAGCGACAGCAAGATCGTAATCGAGCGGGCTGCGAACTAGAGCACCAGGCGCGTTAAAGATCTGTTGTCGGTGCTTGGTTTTGCCCAATCCTGCGGCAAAACTTCTAACTAACTGTACCGCTCGCTCATCGTGAGATAAATCCCTGAGTGCGAGTTCGAGATCGGCTAAATCCATCGGTAAATCTGACACGCGCTTATCCTAATGGACGAGCGAGGGATGCTGGAGTGAGGATGACTTCATCCTCTGACTCAACGGGGATATCTTCAGGTGCCAACGGTGGAAAACTAGATCTCGTTGGTAAAACAGTGGATACACTTCCTAACATGGAGACTGTTTCGACTAATAAAGCTAAAGTATCCGCATCAGTTGGATGATTTTCGACTACTCGCGCGGCTCTCATCACCACGCTCAAACCTTGCTGGAGTCGCTCTACGTCGGTCGCTAGTCCTACTAGTTGTTGGAAGTCAGTTTCACTGAGAATGCGATACTGTCCGGTTTTAGTCTGGAGCGTACCGACAGTTCCAGGAGTAATAGTTGTCAGAGCATTAGCACCCGATGTCCGAAACTGCTCGAAAGAGTTCCAGTGGGCGGTAGGAGCTAATTTGAGGGAAGGTGTCGAACGGGCAAACATGACGGTTTTGAATGGAGAGACGATCTTAGTTTACCAAATTACCAATGTTTTAACAATGATTATCGTTGGTTTGAAGTGACCCACCGATAATCCGTCACCAGATCGCCTGCTTGCTAACATGGCTTCCGTGCTATCATGTTAGAATGATAGTGTCATTCAAAAATACTCAAACAGAAGACATCTTCAACGGTGCAAGTACGAAAGCAGCGCGGAAACTTTGTCCAGAATCGATTTGGAGAGTGGCGACTAGGAAACTCGACCAAATTGATTCTGTAATTAGTGTTGAAGAATTGAGTGTCCCACCAGGGAACCGTTTGGAGAAGTTGACGGGTGACAGGGATGGACAATATAGCATTCGCATCAACGACCAGTATCGAATCTGCTTTTGGTGGTCGGATGTGGGTGCGGAAGAAGTAGAAATTGTCGATTATCACTAAATTGGAGCGTAATTATCATGGTTCGAGTGCCCACACATCGTTCGCCCACCCATCCAGGGGAAATGTTACTGACCGAATTTTTAGAGCCGATGGGATTAACTCAAAGAGAGTTAGCCGATGCCATCTACGTGCCCTATCAAAGGATTAATGAGATCGTGAATGGGAAACGGGGTGTCACCCCTAGTACGGCTTTGCGACTGGCTAAATTCTTCAACGTTTCTAGCGACTTCTGGTTGAATTTACAGATCCGCTGGGATCTGTACCATGCCAATGAGTCAGAGGCGCAAACAGTGGAGAAGATTCAGGTATATCAAGCGGTCGAGTAAGAAATTAGATGAATTCCGACTGGGTTGATGTGGTGCTGTCTTGGTGGAGTGGGTGGTAATGACGATAGTAAGTTTGCTACCGCTAACACCACTTAGCGGGAGCAAACGTTTACCCGCCAAACGACCACAAATCAGCCCCAAACCCGCTCGGTAGTGGTGTTTCGATAGCGCAATTGCCCCAATCGAGAACATACCTGTTCGCGGCTGGTTTGTGCCAGTGGTATATTGTGGATCTTTGGCTCCCCCGAAAAAAATCGCTCTCTCAAAAAACCCCATGCTATGGAGAATCGCTAATTTAGACTGTTTGGCAGTAGTTTAGTTAACTCTTGATGTACCAGTTGGTACTCTATTTGAGTTTCTGCTAATAGTCGATCGATCCCATCGAGATGACCCCGTTCGCTGTCTGTTTCGATTTGTTGGAACAACTGAGCCAATTTCACCGCGCCTAAAGCACTACTAGTCCCCTTGAGGGTATGCGCGGTATATGTAATCGCCTCGGCATCGCCAATGTGGAGCGATATCCCGATCGAACTTAGTAGTTTGGGAGCTTCATCATCCAAGAATAAGGGAATCAAACGGTGGATCAGTGTGGGGCTAATATCGGATAGTCGATCGATCGCCGATCGATCGATCGATCCCAGTTCATTTACCGCTTCTAGCTCTACTGCTGGGCTGGATCGCTGTCCCCAAGTCCGAATTGCCCGTTCCAGGACATCCATGAAAATTGGCTTGCTGATATAGTCATCCATCCCCGCATCCAGGCAGATTTCCCGATCTCCTTGCATGGCATTAGCTGTCATCGCAATAATTTTGGGACGATGATAGGTGACTCCGAGCTTTCCCCATTCCTGCACCAGATATTTGGTAGTTGCCAAACCATCCATTTTGGGCATATGCAAGTCTAAGAAGAGAATGTCATAGAATTTAGCTTGAACGGCAGCTATGGCTTTGAGTCCATTATTGACGAGATCGGGAGTATAGCCCAATCGATCGAACATCGCGATCGCGAGTTCTTGATTGATGATATTATCTTCAGCAATCAGAATCGATAATGGGAGGGTTTCGCCTAATTTGCCATCGCTTGGGGTCGTTGATGTGGCAGTTGGGGCAACAAAGTGAGTAGGTAGCGGATCGGCAGCGGCAGCGACGATCGTAAAATGGAAAGTAGATCCGCGATCGACCTCACTCTCGATCCAAACTTTACCCTGCATGAGTTCGATCAGCCGCCGACAAATAGTTAAACCCAATCCAGTCCCGCCGTATTCGCGGGTGGTAGAGGTATTTGCTTGAGTAAAGGGTTGGAATAATCGATCGATATCTTCAGGCGCGATGCCAATCCCCGTATCTTTGACTGAAAACTGGATTTCATACTTGCCCGATTCTGCCTTATTTGACTGACAAGAAATCGTTACGCCACCTTTTGAGGTGAATTTAATCGAATTACCAACTAAGTTGAGCAAAATCTGCCGCAATCGCGTCACATCGCTAACGATACATTTGGGCATATTCGCAGCTAACTGATATGCCAGGTTCAGGCTTTTTTCAGTAGCTTTCGGCAAGAAGAGATCGGAGACATCTTGCAGCATCAAGCGGAGATCGAGAGGACGCTCTTCTAGATCTAGTTTCCCCGACTCGATTTTGGAGAAATCTAAAATGTCATTAATGACTGAAAGTAATGTCTCGCCGCTAATTTGGGCGGTATTTACATATCTTTGCTGTTCGGGTGTGAGTTGGGTAGTCGAGAGTAATTGTGTCACTCCCAGTACGCCATTAATCGGCGTGCGAATCTCGTGACTCATCATCGCCAGGAAGTCTGACTTAGCGCGGACAGCTAGTTCGGCGGTGTCTTTTGCCTGCTGAATTTCGGCGATCGCTAACTGAAGTCGATCGTGTTGCTGTTTGATCCTGAGCATAGAATGCACTCTAGCTCGAAGTTCTAATCGATTTACGGGCTTGCTGAGGAAATCATCGGCACCAGCTTCGATACACCGCGCCAGATCCTCTTTGCTATTTAAAGCTGTCACCACCACTATGGGGGTAAATTTCCAGACTGGATGGCTTTTGATCTGTCTGCAAACCTCGATCCCATCGATTTCTGGCATCATCATATCCAGTAAAATCAGATCGGGTTTGAAGATATGGAGGGAATCGATCGCTTGTCGTCCATCAGCAGCATAGTGCAATTCATAATCGAGGTCGCTCAGAAGTACTTCGATCGTATCAAAATTATCAGGTTGGTCGTCAACGACTAAAATAGAAGGCTGATTCATTGCAAACGATCCTATGCTGCTAAAAATAGCGAAATTGTTGGTGGAGATCGAGACTTGGGGCAAAAATCCACAAATTGTCTTACCTCTATATGAATAGATTTCCCTAATTTCAAGGAATTATTGCGGTTCTTTGGTAATTGATGAAGGCGGGAGATCTTCTAAGGTTTACGCTTTTATCAAAAGTTGTTGGATCATAGTGGTCAATTGCTTGAGTTTGAGAGGTTTGGCGAGGTATTCATTAGCCCCAGCTCCCAAACATTGCTCCCGATCGTCGATCGAGGCTAAAGCGGTGACAGCAATAATTGGGATATCCGAAAATTCACGAATTTGTTCGATTGCTGTCAAACCATCCATCACAGGCATTTGAATATCCATTAAGATGACATCGGGACTCGTCGCGCTAGTCTGCGAGATCGCTGCTAGACCGTTATTTGCCAGGACGATCTGATATCCTTTGGCTTTGAGATAACTGGACATCGTATTCACATTAGCTTCATTATCTTCGACTAATAAAATTAGGGGAGCGCGATTGCTGTTGCTGTCGGCAGGTCGATCGATTTGTAGTGTCCCTAGCTCTGGCTTAATAATGCTCGGTGGCGCGATCGCCAGCATTTTATCACAAGGTAAATCGACGGTAAAACTACTCCCCAAACCGAGTTCGCTACTCAAATCCACCTTACCACCATGCAGATCCACAATCCGTTTCACCAGTGCCAGCCCCAAACCCGTCCCCTCAAATTGACGGTTTAAAGCACCGTCGATTTGGATAAAGGGTTGAAATAGCTTCTTGATATTATCTGGCGAGATCCCAATCCCCGTATCGGTGACAGTTATTCTGACGCGCTCTTTCAGCTCCACGGTGGGCGGAACATCTGTCGGGAGCGGTTTGACCGCTCCCTGCTCGTCTATCTCCTGTAAATAAGTGAGATCGCGATCGAAGTCAGGAGTATCTAAATAAGCAACTTCTAAGCCGATCTGTCCCCCTGCGGAGGTAAATTTGACCGCATTTGTCAGGAGATTGATTAAGACTTGCCGAATCCGCCGTTCGTCTATGTTCAAATTTGGCAAATTGGGCTGGATTTTGACATCGACTTGGATTTGTTTTTGGGCAGCTTGCTGCTTGATAAATACCAGACTGGATTCGCACAGCGGGACGATCGCCGTCGGTATGCGGTGGATTTCTAATTTTCCGGCTTCGATTTTTGCCAGTTCTAAAATATCATTAATCAATGAGAGCAAATGATTACCGCTCTGCTCGATCGTATCGAGCGAGGTTATTTGTTCTTGGTTAATCGGGCCGAATACCTGTTCTTGCAAGCCCTCTGTCATCCCCAAGATCGCATTGAGCGGGGTGCGGAGTTCGTGGCTCATATTTGCCAGGAATTGGTCTTTGAGTCGATTGCTACGAATCAGTTCTTCATTAGTGGCATGGAGTTTTAGCTCCGCTTGTTTGCGTTCGTACAGTGCGGCTTGCCGATCGCTGATATCTAAGATCGTACATTCATTCACAAACGATCCATCTACCTGGAGTTCGGGGCTAGATGCCGTGAGATAAATCCATTTCACCTGACCGCTGGGGGTAATTATCCGAAATTCGAGTTTCAGCGGAATCTGGTGTTGGCGCGATTTCTGAATGGCTCGATCGACCTCCGCCCGATCGTCAGGATGCTCGAAGTGCCGCAGGCTGTATCCGCCATCGATCATTTCTGTCGCCGTCAGTTCGTAGATTTCGTAACAGCCAGAACTGATGTAGCGTAAAGTTTCGGTGTCTCGATCGGCATGAGTACAGAGCTGGGCGATCGCCCCTGGAATATGATCGGCAACTCGATGCAAGCGGGCTTCGCTAAATTGGAGATTGAGGAGGGATTGCTCCAATCTTTGGGCATAAGCTTGAGATTCTTGATGGAGACGGGCGTTTTCGAGGGAAATGGCAGCTTGGGTACAAATAATATGCAGCAACTCTACCCGCTCGTGGGTAAATGCCCCGCTAGTCAGGGAATTTTCGAGATATAAAATGCCGATGAGGTTACTCTGATTGAGAATCGGCATACACAAGATACTTTGGGGTTGACGCTCCTCAAAGTAAGGATCGCTGGCTAGATAAGGATTATTGTTCCCATTATAAATTTC